>NZ_NPKS01000001.1:0-444869 GCF_008329595.1 Methylobacterium sp. P1-11 | reverse complement strand
ACAACAGATCGGCACAAGTCTCTCACGCCAGGTCCTAAGACCCAGCCGCAAGGACAAACGCCGCCCGCGTCTCCCTTCCTCATTCCAACTTGTCAAAGAACTGCCCCAGTCACCCGAGGCTCATCAGAGGCAAACAGAAGACCACCCGGCTACTTCGCCGGCCAGTCCCGCCGCTTGTCAGAAGATGGCTCAGCGCCCGGTCCACTTCCGCGGCCGGCGCCGATGAACCGGGGTATACGGCCACCCATCCGGCCCGTCAACAGGCTTCTTGGCGGGACGGTCGATTTTCTTGGACTCCGCCGACGACAGGCGTGTGACGCCCGATTCGCGCGCTCCGCCGCGCTCAGGCGTTGAGGCTCAGGGTCAGGCCGTCATAGGCGGGCACGATGCCGTCCGGCAGGCGTGCCGCCAGGGCGCCGTAGTCGAGGTCGGTGTGCAGGTTGGTGAGCACGGCGCGGCGCGGCCGGACCGTACGGATCAGCGCCAAGGCGTCCGAGACCGAGAAGTGCGTCGGGTGCGGGGTGTCCCGCAGGGCATCGATGATCAGCAGGTCGAGGCCGTGCAGCCGGGCGAGGCTCGCCTCCGGGATCAGGCTGACGTCGGGCATGTAGGCCGCCGCGCCGAAGCGGAAGCCCAGGGCGGCCTCGTTGCCGTGCTCCACCGGGAGCGATTCCACGGTGATCGAACCCCCCTCCCCCTCCAGGGTCAGGTCGCGGCCGGCGGCGAGATCGCGCAGGTCGAGGATCGGCGGGTAGGCGCTCCCGGGGGGCGTCTCGAAGCAGTAGCCGAACCGCGTGGTGAGCAGCGACCGGGTCAGGGCGTCGGCGTAGACCGGGATGCGGGCCCGCATGGCGATCACCAGCGGGCGCAGGTCGTCGATCCCGTGAGTGTGGTCGGCGTGGGCGTGGGTGTAGAGCACCGCGTCGAGGCGGGTCACGCCGGCGTCGATGAGCTGCTCGCGCAGGTCGGGCGAGGTGTCGACCAGCAGCGTGGTCCGCCCCGCCCCCGACGCGCGCTCCACCAGGATCGAGCAGCGTCGCCGGCGGTTGCGCGGCTCCTCCGGGTCGCAGGCGCCCCAGCCGCTGCCGACCCGCGGCACCCCGCCGGACGAGCCGCAGCCGAGGATGCGCAGGGTCAGGCTCGCCATCCGGATCTCCCGCTCCTCACGCGTCACGCGGCGCCCGGAGGCGTTGCGGCGGCCTTGTCGAACAGCGTGAAAAAGTTTGCCGTCGTGATCCGGGCGAGGTCCTCGGCGGGCAGCCCCAGGGTCTCGGCCAGCGACCGGACGGTGTCGGCCGTGTAGGCCGGCTCGTTGGTTCGACCGCGATGGGGCTCGGGCGCCAGGAACGGCGCGTCGGTCTCCACCAGGATCCGGTCGCGGGGCACGGCCCGGGCGATGTCGCGCAGGTCGTGCGAGCGCCGGAAGGTGACGATCCCCGAGAAGGACACGTACAGCCCCAGCTCGACCCCGGCCTCCGCCAGCCGCCTCCCCGACGAGAAGCAGTGCAGCACCGCCCGGAACGGCGCCCGGCCCATCTCGTCGGCGAGCACCCGCTCCATGTGGTCGTCGGCGTCCCGGGCGTGGATCACCAGCGGCACCCCGGCGAGGCGCGCCGCCGCGATGTGGGCGCGCAGCACCCGCTCCTGCACGGCCTCGGGGGCGGCGTCGGAATAGTGGTAGTCGAGCCCGGCCTCGCCGATCCCGACGCAGCGCGCGTTGGCCTTGGCGATGGCGGCGATCGTCTCGGCGGCGACGTCCGGCTCCTCGGCGGCGCCGTGGGGATGGGTGCCGATCGTGTACCAGACCTCCGGATGGGCCTCGGCGATCGCCCGGTAGGTGTCGGCCTTGGCGACCCGGGTGGCGATCGTGAGCATGCCGGTGACGCCCGCCGACCTGGCGCGGGCGATCACGCCCGGGATGTCGGCCGCGAAGTCCGGGAAGTCGAGATGGCAGTGGCTGTCGATGAGCATCGGGTCTCAGGGCCGTCAGGCTGCCGGAGCTTCGGGGCGCTCGAAGCGCGGGAAGATCGGCGCGGGGGCGGGCAGCGCCGTGCCGGGCACGAGCCTTCCCCCCTCCCCCACAGCGGCGAGGCTGCGCCGGTCGGCCGGCACCGCCAGCAGGTCGAGGAGCTTGGCGGCCGCCCCCGGCACGAAGGGCTGGGTCAGGATGCCGAAGACGCGCAAGCTCTCCAGCGTCGTGTAGAGCACGGCGTTCATCCGCGCCGGGTCGGACTTGCGCAGTTTCCACGGCTCCTGGGCGGCGAAGTAGCGGTTGGCCTCGGCCACCACGGCCCAGATCTCGGCCAGGACGGTGTGGAGCGCCAACTCGCCCATCAGGGCGCGGGCTCGCGCCGGCAGGGCATCGGCCTGGGCCAGCAGGGCTCTGTCCGCGTCGTCCAGGCTGCCTGGATCCGGCACCGCGCCGTCGCAGTTCTTGGCGACCATTGAGAGCGAGCGCTGGGCGAGGTTGCCGAGGTCGTTGGCGAGATCGGCGTTGATCCGGCCGATGATCGCCTCGTGGCTGTAGCTGCCGTCGCCGCCGAACGGCACCTCGCGCAGCACGAAGTAGCGCACCGGGTCGACCCCGTAAGTGTCGGCGAGCTCGAACGGGTCGAGGACGTTGCCCAGCGACTTCGACATCTTCTCGCCCTTGGAGAGCAGGAAGCCGTGGCCGAAGACGCGCCTGGGCAGGGGCAGCCCGGCCGACATCAGGAAGGCCGGCCAGTAGACCGCGTGGAACCGGACGATGTCCTTGCCGATCACGTGCAGGTCCATCGGCCAGAATTTCGTGTTGGGGTTCTCCGCGTCGGGGAAGCCCGTGACCGTCAAGTAGTTGGTCAGGGCGTCGACCCACACATACATGACGTGGTTCGGGTGGCCGGGCACCGGCACGCCCCAGTCGAAATTGGTGCGGCTGACCGACAGGTCCTTGAGGCCGGAGCGCACGAAGCTCGCCACCTCGTTTCTTCGTGTGTCCGGCCCGATGAAGCCGGGCTGGTCCTCGTAAAGCTTCAGCAGCCGGTCCTGGTAGGCGGACAAACGAAAGAGGAAATTCTCCTCCTCCATCCACACCACGGGCGTGTCGGTGGCGAGGCTGCGGCGGCTGCCATCCTCCAGGAGCCGGGTCTCGGCCTCGTCGTAATAGGCCTCGTCCCGGACCGAGTACCAGCCGGCATACTTGTCGAGGTAGATGTCGCCGTTGGCCTCCATGCGCCGCCAGATCGCCTGGGCGGCTTCGTAATGGCCGGGCTCGGTGGTGCGGATGAAGCGGTCGTAGGCGCAGTCCATCCGGTCGGCCATGGCCTGGAACCGGGCGGCGGTGCCGTCGACGTATGCGCGCGGGGTGGTGCCGGCCCGGGTCGCCGCCTGCTGGATCTTCAGCCCGTGCTCGTCGGTCCCGGTGGAGAACAGCACATCGTAGCCGTCGAGCCGATGGAAGCGCGCGATGGCGTCGGCGGCGATCACCTCGTAGGCGTGGCCGATATGGGGCGCGCCGTTGGGATAGGAGATCGCGGTCGAGAGACCGAAGGTCTTTCGGGGATTCGCCGGGGCGTTGGACGTCACGTCTGTGGTGTTCCAGATGAGCGCGGGAAGCTGCCCGCGTTGTCGCGCGGCCGGAGCCGGGACGCAACCGGTGCCGCCCGTGAGACCGGCGCCATGGCGTCGTCGGCCGATCCGGGCGGCAGGGGGAACTCGGCCATCTCCGGACATGCGTCATCGTCCCC
This sequence comes from Methylobacterium sp. P1-11, assembly GCF_008329595.1. Lineage (NCBI taxonomy): Bacteria > Pseudomonadati > Pseudomonadota > Alphaproteobacteria > Hyphomicrobiales > Methylobacteriaceae > Methylobacterium > Methylobacterium sp. P1-11. The sequence continues at coordinate 441,144 of NZ_NPKS01000001.1, read as the reverse complement.
GCGCGCCTTTGGCGCCGGGGGCATGGCCCGGGAGATCACGAGGGACGCGGGACGCCGCGGGAACCCTGTGTCGGCCAGTCAACGCGCGGGATCCGATCCCCGCGGCGCCCGCGGCATCGACCGGGCGTGGTCCCCGGCCGGTGCCGTCTTTCTCGTCGCGGTGTCTTTCGACGCCCCGGACCTGCGCCTGCCTGCCAAGCGGTCTCTGCGAGGCGCACGCACCTCCGGAACCCGCTATCAGCGCCGTGGCCTTCCAGCCGTCCCGCCTCGTCGTGGGCGGGTTCGCAGGTCGCTCAGGGTCGGCCCAGAAGCGGGTCGGCGCGGGGGCATTTCCGCACCCGCCGGGCAAAGCACCGCCCGGTCTCACGCCCGCCACCGAGACACGCCCCGTACCGGTTCGCCGCCCGGGGCGATGGCGGCTGAGAGCCACCGACGCGGGCACCGCCCTAACCCACGGACCCGCCCGGTCAGCCACCAGACGGGCCCCATGACGGACGCCGCGGGATCGCTCCCGAAGTGCCGTGGACAGGTGCGGCTAGGAAGCACAAAATAGGAACATTGTCAAGATCGGGGAGCGACGGGACGTCTCGACGCGTGAGCGCGCGGCGCGGGCCCCCTCTCCCGCACGGGAGAGGGGGTAGGGCGCGGATGTCTCGACCGATGACGCCTGCCTTTCACACCGTTGCAGCACGAGCGGGAACGGCCCAGGAGCCGCCGTCGGAGCGGAATCCTGGCATGTCGGCGCACCCTGCTCCCGGGAATGACGGGGAAGCGGCCACGTCTGCTATGTCGGGCATCCGAGCCCTCACCGATCGCGTCGCCCGTGGCCATCGACCATATCGATCTCAGCCGGATCGACCTGAATCTGCTGGTCGCCCTCGACGCGCTTCTCGACGAGCGCAGCGTCACGCGGGCCGCCGCGCGGGTCGGGATCGGCCAATCGGCGATGAGTTCGAGCTTGGCCCGCCTGCGGCGGCTGTTCGACGACGAGCTCCTGACCCGGGCACCGGACGGAATGCGGCCGACGCCCCGGGCCCTCAAGATCGCCGAGCCGCTGCGCGCCACCCTCCGGCAGGTGCAGGCGCTGGTGCACCGGGAGGAGCAGTTCGATCCCACCACCGTCGAGCGCACCTTCACGGTGAGCCTGCCGGACAGCGTCGAGGCGCTACTCGGCCCGCGCCTGATCGCGCAGCTCCGGCGGGACGCGCCCGGCATCCGGCTGCTGCTGCGCTCGATCGACCGGACCCGGATCCTCGACGAACTCGACGCCGACCGGGTCGATCTCGCCATCGGCCTGTTCTCGGAGGGGCAGCTCCACCATAAGCAGCGCCTCCTCTACCGGGACAGCTACGTGGTGCTGTTCAACGCCGCGCTGATCGGCCTCCAGCCGCCGATCGGGCTCGACGATTACCTGCGCTTCCCGCACGTGCTGACGTCCCTGCGCGAGACCGCCCACGGGGTGGTCGACGACGCCCTCGCGCTGATCGGGCGCTCGCGCACCTTGGCGGTGACGACCCCGCGCTTCCTCGTCGTCCCGTTCATGGTCCGGGCGGCGCCGGTTATCGCCACGATGCACGCCCGGCTCGCCACCTCCTTCGCCAGTGCCCTGGCGCTCAGCGTCAGCCCCGTGCCGGTGCCCCTCGACGACGTGGCCGTATCGATGCTCTGGCACGCCTCCTACGACCACGACCCGGCTCACCGCTGGCTGAGGGATCTCCTGGTCCGGCTCGCCCACGAGCCGCCGGCCCCCGGCATCATCTGAGCCCCGCGCTCACAGGCAGGGATCGTCCGCGGCCTCCAGGCGGCCGCTCGCGATCGCCGCGCGGAACAGGGCAAAGTCGGCCGCATTGCGCTCCGCGTAGGCGGCGGCCCAGTCGGCGATCGCTCCGCTCAGGTCGTGGTGCTTGCCGCTGCCGCAATAGCCGGCGATCGCAGCCGCATCCCCGGTTCGGGCATGGGCACGGGCCAGCAGCGTCCCGTAGGCATACGAGAAGGTCAGAAGCGGCGCGCCGGACATCCGCGCCAGCGGAATCGCGCCCTTCAGGTTCTTCATCTGACGCACGTAGAACGGCCGGCCCGCGATGCTGGTCCAGCCCAGCAGCGGGTCGCCCACCGCCTGGAGCAGGCGCTGGCCGTAGATCACCCGCTCGCCCTCGTGCCCGGAGAACGGGGCCGGCACGCCCGGCAGGTACGGCGCGTGCGCCGGGCGGACCGCCTCCTTGACCTGGAGGAAGAGTGCGTCCGCGTCGGAATTGCCGAACAGCAGCGCCAGGTAGGCTCGGGTCCCGACGCTGCCGACACCGACGACGCGGTGGGCGACATCGACGACATGGTAGCGGTCGAGCATGAAGCGCCGCTCGCGCGGCAGGGTCTCGGCGTAGCGCTCCAGGCCGGTGACGACGCCCGCGCGGGTCGCCTCGTCCACGGGCGTCAGGATCGGCGGATCGGTCTGCAATTGCCAGCTGCCGTCGGTGCGCCGCTCGGCCACCTGGGCGAGGAGGCTGCGGTTGTTCCGCCGCCGCGCCTTGTCGACAGCGCGCCTGACCACGGCCCGGGCCTCCGCGTCCATCTGAAGCCCGGCGATGTCCGGGGCGTCGGCGCGCGTGGTCTGGTACCAGACGTCGAGGGAGCCCTGCGGCGCGAGGCGGCGCATCGTGTGCTGGTAGGCGGAGACCGCCTCCATGACGGCCGCGCGCCGCTCGCTCGCCGGTGCGCCCGCATCCGCGGTGGCGACCGCGAGCCCGGCGGCGAGCCGTTTCAGATCCCATTCCCACGGGCCGATCGTGACCTCGTCGAAATCGTTCAGGTCGAGGACGATGTCGCGCTGGGGCGTGCCGAACAGGCCGAAATTGTCGGTGTGCGCGTCGCCGTTCATCACGACGTCGATGCCGCTGCGCGGGCCGCGCGAAAGGTCCCAGGCCATGACGTGGGCGGCCCCGCGCAGGAACGCGAAGGGCGAGCTCGCCATCCGGGCGACCCGCAGCGGGATCAGGTGCGGCTGGCGGCCCTTATGGGCGGCCTCGATCAGGGCGATCGGGTCGGGCCGGTCCGGATCGGAGACCAGCGTGGCTTGGCCCGCATGGGGCACCTCGGCGCGCAGCCGCTTGCCGGCCCTGCGGCGCTTGTCCCAGGCCTCGACGCCCATGCGGAGGTCGATCCGCGGAAAGTCTGCGACCGGCGCGAGCACCGCTTCCACGCCCGGAGCGTCAGTGTCCCGGTCCTCCGGCGCAGTCTTGTCGCTTCCGATGCGATCCATCGATGTCCCACCTTGGAATGCAAAACGGGCTCAACCGCACGGTCATCCGCCCCGAGCCGGGGCAGACCTCCACGCGTTAGCATCCGGCCGGCTCTGTGACTTCTCGGGCCCGGACGGCCCTTGACCACTCTACAGGCGAGCCCTCTAACGAACCGAATAGTCAGGGGTTAATCCCCCGTCCTGTGCCGTTCACGGCCTCGCGATCGGAGGGCCGGAACTGCTCCGGGCGCTTCCGGGACGCCGTTGCATCAGCGAGACTTCGCATGCCCAAGGGTTCAGATCTCCTCGTCGCGGCGCTCGAGAACGAGGGCGTCGACCGCATCTTCGGCATTCCCGGGGAGGAGAATCTCGACGTCGTCGAATCCCTGCGCAACTCCAAGATCGAGCTGGTCCTCACCCGTCACGAGCAGGCGGCGAGCTTCATGGCCGCCACCCACGGCCGCCTCACCGGCCGCCCGGGCGTCTGCCTCTCGACGCTCGGCCCGGGCGCGCTGAACTTCTCCACCGGGGCCGCCTACGCGCATCTCGGCGCCATGCCGATGATCATCATCACCGGCCAGAAGGGCATCCTGACCTCGCGCCAGGCGAAGTTCCAGATCGTCGACGTGATCTCGTCGATGAAGCCGATCACCAAGATGGCCCGGCAGATCGTTTCGGCCTCCTCGATCCCCACCATCGTGCGCGACGCCTTCCGGGTCGCCACCGAGGAGCGGCCCGGCCCAGTGCTGCTGGAGCTTCCCGAGGACATCGCCGCCGAGGAGGCCGAGGCCGACCTCGTCCCCTCCCACCCGATCGACATTCCGGTCGCCCATCCGGCCGCGATCGAGCGCGCCGCCGCCATGATCCTCGGGGCCAAGCGACCGCTGGTCATGCTGGGCGCCGCCGCGAGCCGCCCCCGCGCCACCGGCGAGCTCGGCGGCTTCGTGCAGCGCACCGGCATCCCGTTCTTCACCACCCAGATGGGCAAGGGCACCGTCGCGGGCGGGACCGACCTCTACATGGGCACCGCGGCGCTGTCGGAGCGCGACTACGTCCACGAGGCGATCGACAAGGCCGACCTGATCATCGCCATCGGCCACGACACGATCGAGAAGCCGCCCTTCTTCATGGGGCAGGCCGACCAGAAGGTCCTGCACATCAGCTACATGCCGGCCAATGTCGAGCAGGTCTACTACCCCGACGCCGAGGTGGTCGGCGACCTCGGCCCGACGCTGAAGCTGCTGGCCGACAAGCTCGACGGCAAGCTCCCCAACGCGGGCGCGCTGCTGCACCTGCGCGAGCATATCCTCACCCATATCGGTGACCGGGCCGGCGAGGATCGCTTCCCGGTGACGCCGCAGCGCCTCGTGCGCGACGTGCGCCGGGTGATCCCGGAAGACGGCATCGTCTGCCTCGACAACGGGATGTACAAGATCTGGTTCGCCCGGAACTACCGGACCTACGTCGCCAACACGCTGCTCCTCGACAACGCGCTCGCCACGATGGGCGCCGGCCTGCCCTCGGCCATGATGGCGGCGATGCTCTACCCGAAGCGGCGCGTGATGGCCGTATGCGGCGACGGCGGCTTCATGATGAACAGCCAGGAGCTGGAGACCGCGGTGCGGCTCAAGCTCAACCTCGTGGTGCTGGTGCTCGACGATTCCGCCTACGGGATGATCCGCTGGAAGCAGGCCGTCGACAAGTTTGCCGATTACGGCATGACCTTCAACAACCCGGATTTCGTCCTCTACGCCAAGTCGTACGGGGCCACCGGCCACCGGGTCGAGTCGGTAAACGACCTCGTGCCGACGCTGGACCGGGCCTTCGCGGCGGGCGGCGTCCACCTCGTGGCGGTGCCGATCGACTATTCCGAGAACACCCGCGTGCTGGTCGACGAGCTGCGCGCCAAGGTGAAGGATTTCGAGCCCGCCGAGTGACCTCGGCCTCGCAGAGACTCGGCATGCAAGACAGGGAAGCGCGATGAATCCGTTCACCTTCCAGACCACGCCGAACGTGCTGTTCGAGGCCGGCGCCTCCCGGAAGCTGCCGCAGATCGTCGGCAGTTTCGGGGCCAAGCGCGTCCTGCTGGTCACCGACAAGGGCGTGCGCGGCGCCGGGCTGACCCGGGCCGCCGAGACGGCTCTGGCCTCCGCGGGCGTCACGCTGGACGTCTACGAGGACGTTGTTGCCGACCCGCCCTCCACGGTGATCGAGGCGGCGGCCAGGCGCGCCCGGGAGCTCGGGACCGATCTCGTCCTGTCGATCGGCGGCGGCTCGGCGCTCGATACCGCCAAGCTCGTGGCCTACCTCGCCAAGTCGGACGAGCCGCTCGACGCGATCTACGGCGTCGGCCTCGCCAAGGGCGACCGCCTGCCGCTGATCCTCGTACCCACAACGGCCGGCACCGGCTCCGAGGTGACGCCGATCTCGATCGTCACGACGCCGACCACCGAGAAGAAGGGCGTCGTCGCCCCGAAGCTCCTGCCCGACTGGGCGGTGCTCGACCCGGAGCTGACGCTGGGCCTTCCGTCCCACGTGACGGCCGCCACCGGCATCGACGCCATGGTCCACGCCATCGAGGCCTTCACCAGCAAGAACAAGAAGAACCCGATCTCCGACCAGCTCGCCAAGCAGGCGTTGGCGCTGCTCTCGGCCAACATCCGCACCGCCTGCACGGACGGCAAGAACCTCGAGGCGCGCTCCGGCATGCTGCTCGGTTCGATGCTGGCCGGCATGGCCTTCGCCAACGCGCCGGTCGCGGCGGTGCACGCCCTCGCCTACCCGGTCGGCGCGATCTTCCACGTGCCGCACGGGCTCTCGAACGCCCTCGTGCTGATGGGGGTGATGCGCTTCAACCTCTCGCACGCGGAGGCGCTCTACGCCGAGCTGGCGCCGATCCTCGACCCCGCCGCCGCGGACCTGCCGCGGCCCGAGGCCGCCAAGCGCTTCGTCGAGAGCCTCGACGCGATCTGCCGCGACTGCAAGGTGCCGGCCTCGCTCGCCGAGGTCGGGGTCGCCCGGCAGGATCTGGAGCGCATGGCCACCGACGCGATGAAGCAGACGCGGCTCCTCGTGAACAACCCGCGCGAGGTCACCTACGACGACGCCTTCGCGATCTACGCTGAGGCCCTCGGGGAGACGCGCCCGGCGGTATGAATACCCGACCGCTCGCGATCTCCCACCCTCTCCCTCATCCTGAGGTGCCCGCGTCAGCGGGTCTCGAAGGAGGGCTCCAGGGATCGCGCGGCCGGCTGGAGGGCTCCTTCGAGGCCTCCGCTCCGCTCCGGCACCTCAGGATGAGGAGAGTGAGTTGGAGATCGGCGGTCTGGATGAGGGCCCGGACGGGCCCGTGCGCTGACGACACGCTCCGCGGCATCGTGGGGCCGGAACGGCCGGGAGGAACGCCAGCATGGACCAGTTCGACGCGTTCCGGGCCATGGGCGAGTTCTGGACCCGGGCCGGCGCGGGGTTCTTCACCCCCGGCGCCGGGCAGGCCGCACCCGGCTTCGGCTGGCCGGTTTTCCCGGGGGGCGATCTCGCGGCTCTCGCGGCCGCGCAGTCCAAGCTGACCGAGGCCTGGACCTCCGCCACCGCCCTCTCGCAGACATTGACGCGATCGCTCCAGGGCGGCCCCGGCGCGCCGGACCCGACCGCGGGGGCGGTGCTCGCCCGGATCTTCGATCCGCAGGCCTGGCTCGGCGGCTCGGGCGAGTTCGACGCCGCGCTGACCCGCATGGCCGAGGGCCCGCAGCTCGCCGACCTGTGGCAGACCGAGCGGCGCTACGCGGCCCTGTTCACCGCCTGGGCGAGCCTGCGGCGGGCGCAGAGCGAGCATCAGGCCGTGATGCTCGAAGCCTGGACGCGGGCGGCCGGAACCTTCGCCCAGGAGGCCAATGCCCGCGCCGAGCGGGGCGAGAGCTTCACCTCCGCCCGGGACATGATGACCCGCTGGATCGACACCGCCAACGCGGTCCTTCTGGAGGTCCAGCGCTCGGAGAAATTCCTGGCCTCGCAGCGGACGGTGCTGCGGGCCTCCACCGACCTCCGGCTCGCCCAGCAGGATGTCGCGGCCTTCCTGTCCGAGTTCTACGGCCAGCCGACCCGGGCCGAGCTCGATGACGTCCACAAGAGCCTGACCGAGCTGCGCCGCGAGGTCCGGGCGCTGCGCCGCGAGCGACGGCAGGCCGGCAAGGTCTCGAAGGCGGGTGGTTCACAGTCCGGGGAGGACGCTCATGGCTGATCAGGAGAGCCCGAAGGCGCCGGCCGCGCCGCTCGCCCTCACCCCGGCCGAGATGCTGGCCGAGGTCAACACGCTCGGCCGGCGCATCAGCGCCGGCGCCAAGCTGTTCGCGGAGGTCCGCGACGCGGATGTCGAGATCGCCACCACGCCGAAGGATCTGGTCTGGAGCCAGGACAAGGTCAGCCTCTACCGCTACCGGCCGCTCGCCGAGAGCAAGGGCCTGCCGCCGGTGCTGATCGTCTACGGGCTGATCGGCCGCTACACGATGGCCGATTTGCAGGAGGACCGCTCGCTCGTCCGCAATCTGCTCAACCTCGGGCTCGACCTCTACGTGGTCGATTGGGGCAATCCGGGCCGAGCCGACCGCTACGTCACCATCGACGATTACGTGGACGGCTATCTCGCCGAGTGCGTCGCCTTCATCCAGGAGGCGGCCGGTCGGGAAAAGATCAGCCTGCTCGGCATCTGCGAGGGCGGTGTCTTCACCACCTGCTACGCGGCGCTCTACCCCGAGACCGTCAACGCGATGGTGCTGACCATCACGCCGATCGACTTCCACGCCGACACCCGGGAGAACCGGGCCGGCCACGGCTTCATCAACGTCTGGACGCGCTCGCTCACGCCCGAGGATGTCGACCGCCTGATCGAGGCGCAGGGCTCCCTGCCCGGCGCCTTCATGGGCTCGGTGTTCTCGATGATGACGCCGATGCGGACCATGACGAAGTACAACCTCGACCTGCTCGATGCCCTCGACGACAAGAAGAAGTTCCTGAATTTCCTTCGCATGGAGAAGTGGATCGCCGACCGGCCGGATCATCCCGGCGAGGCGGCCAAGCAGTGGCTGAAGGATCTCTACCAGGACAACAAGCTCGTCGAGAGCGCCTTCGAGCTCGGCGGCCGGAGGGTGGATCTGAAGGCCATCACCTGCCCGGTGCTGAACGTCTTCGCCCAGGACGACCACATCATCCCGCCTGCCACCTCGCAGGCGCTGAAGGATAAGATCGGCACCACCGATTACACTGAGATGGGATTGCCCGGCGGCCATGTCGGCGTGTTCGTCGGCGGCAAGGCACAGAAGCTGCTGGGGTCGGGCATCGCCGATTGGCTGGGCCAGCGGGGGTAGGATGTCTGCCCAACGGTTCTCGATGAGCACGACGCCCCTCCCCTCCCCCCGCTGCGGGGACGGCTACTGGACACACACATCGTGCGCGGCGGCGTGGCGGCGGGATCGAGCGCGGGTCCCCTCTCCCGTGCGGGAGAGGGACAGGGTGAGGGATCAGGTCTGTCCGAAAAATGCGCAACCTGACGGCGCTTCGAGGGCGTGCTCCATCCTGACGCGTCCCGTCCCTCACCCCAACCCTCTCCCGCAAGGGAGAGGGAGCGCGTCGCAGACTGCCGCCGAGGCGGGCGTTCAATCCAGGCCGATGGACATCGTTGCTCCCCGCAGAAGGGCGCGCCGAGCCGCTCCGGCCGCATCCCGGGCGCCGAGGACCACCCCATGGGCAGCCTGAAGAACAAGATCGTCAGCGCCGACGAGGCGGTCGCCATCCTGCAGGACGGCGACATGGTGGCGGTGTCGGGCTTCGTCGGGATCGGCACGCCCGACGAGCTGATCCTGGCACTGGCCCGCCGGTTCGAATCCGGCGCCGGCCCGCACGGGCTCGGCCTGATGTTCGCCGCCGCCCCTGGCGACGGCAAGGAGCGCGGCCTCAACCGCCTCGCGATCCCGGGCCTCGTCCGCCGCGTCGTCGGCGGCCACTGGGCGCTCGTCCCGAAGCTCGGTGCCATGGCGGTCGCGGGCCAGATCGAGGCCTACAACCTGCCGCTCGGTGTGGTCTCGCACCTCTACCGGGAGATCGCCGCCCACACGCCCGGCCACATCACCAAGGTGGGCTTACGCACCTTCGTCGACCCGCGGCTCGAGGGCGGCAAGCTCAACGCGGTGACGCAGGAGGACCTCGTCAGCGTGGTCGAGCTCGGCGGCGAGTCCTGGCTCCACTACAAGGCCTTCCCGGTCAACGTCGCCCTGATCCGCGGTACCACGGCCGACCCCGCCGGCAACATCACCATGGAGCGTGAGGCGCTCACCCTCGACAACCTCGCCGCCGCCATGGCGGCGAAGAATTCCGGCGGCTTCGTCATCGCCCAGGTCGAGCGGCTGGCTGAGGCCGGCTCCCTCAACCCGCGCGAGGTGCAGGTGCCGGGCGTGCTGGTCGATTGCGTGGTGCTCAGCCAGCCCGAGAACCACCGGCAGACCTACGGCACGCCCTACAACCACGCCTTCACGGGCCGCCAGCGCGTGCCGCTGGACCGGATCGCCCCGATGGCGCTCGACACCCGCAAGGTCATCGCCCGCCGCTGCGCCTTCGAGCTGCCGCCGGGCGGCGTGGTCAATCTCGGCATCGGCATGCCCGAGGGCGTCGCGGCCGTCGCCGCCGAGGAGCGGGTGCTGAAGTACCTGACGCTCACCGCCGAGCCCGGCGTGATCGGCGGCCTGCCGCAGGGCGGGCTGGATTTCGGCGCTGCCCTGAACCCGGCCGCGGTGCTGCACCAGAACCAGCAATTCGATTTCTACGATGGTGGCGGCCTCGACCTCGCCTGCCTGGGCCTCGCGCAGTGCGACGCGGAGGGCAACGTCAACGTCAGCCGCTTCGGCAAGAAGCTCGCGGGCGCGGGCGGGTTCATCAACATTTCGCAGAACGCCAAGAGCCTCGTCTTCGCCGGCACCTTCACGGCCGACGGCCTCAAGGTCGCGGTGGAGGATGGCGGCATCCGGATCCTCGCCGAGGGCCGCTCGCGCAAGTTCATCGACGCGGTGGAGCAGGTGACCTTCTCGGGGTCCTACGCGGCCGAGCGCGGCCAGCCGGTGCTCTACGTGACCGAGCGCTGCGTGTTCCGGCGGACGCGGGCCGGCATGGAGCTCGTCGAGGTGGCGCCGGGGATCGACATCGCGCGCGACATCCTCGGCCAGATGGGCTTCACCCCGATCGTGCAGGACCCGCAGCCGATGGATCCGCGCCTGTTCCGCGAGGCCGTGATGGCGCTGGAGCCGTGGCTGCTGGGCCTCTCGCTCTCTGAGCGGATCAGCTACGATCCGGAGCGCAACATCCTGTTCTCGAACCTCGAGGGTTTCCAGGTCCGGACCATCGACGACGTCGAGCTGGTGCGCCGCGAATACGAGCGTGCCTGCCAGGAGATCGGCCGCAAGGTCCACCTGATCGCCAACTACGACGGATTCGAGATCGACCCGACCGTGAGCGACGCTTACTTCTCGGCGATCGCCTACCTCGAAAACCGCTATTACGAGACCGCGTCCCGGTATACCACGAGCGCGTTCTTGCGATTGAAACTCGGCGCCTCGTTGGCGAGCCGCGATCTGGCTCCCCATGTCTTCGAGACAAAAGCCGAGGCGCAGGCGAGGAATACGGCCCAGAGCGTGCCTCTCAAGCCGCGGCCCGGTATGTCTCAGCCCGACATGCCGCGGCCGCCGAAGGAACCGTTGGATGCCTGAATTCGAGACCCCCTCCCTGAAGGACCCCGCCCTGTTGGTCGATGCCTGCCTGATCGGCGGCGAATGGTCGAAGGCCGGTTCCGGCAGCATCGACGTCACCAACCCGGCGACCGGCGCGCTGATCGCCAAGGTCCCGAATGCCGGCGCCGACGAGACCCGCCGGGCGATCAAGGTCGCCCACGAGGCCTACCCGGCGTGGCGCGCCAAGACCGCCAACGAGCGCGCCGTGCTGCTGCGCAAGCTCGCGGCGCTCGTGACCGAGCATCAGGAGGATCTCGCGCAGATCCTCACCGCCGAGCAGGGCAAGTCGCTGACCGAGTCCCGCGGCGAGGTCGCCATGTCGGCGGCCTACGTGCTGTGGTTCGCCGAGGAGGCGCGCCGCGTCTACGGCGACGTGGTCCCCTCCCCCTGGGGCGACCGCAAGATCCTCGTCACCAAGGAGCCGGTCGGCGTCGTGGCGGCGATCACGCCGTGGAACTTCCCGTCCTCGATGATCGCCCGCAAGATCGCCCCGGCGCTCGCGGCCGGCTGCCCGATCGTGATCAAGCCCGCCTCGCAGACCCCGCTCTCGGGCCTCGCCTGGGGCGTGCTGTGCGAGCGCGCCGGCTTCCCGGCCGGTACGGTCTCGATCCTCACCGGCTCGGCCCGGGCGATCGGCGCCGAGATGACCGGCAACCCGCTCGTCAAGAAGATCACGTTCACCGGCTCCACCGAGGTTGGCAAGGTGCTGCTGGAGCAGGCCGCCCACACGGTGAAGAAGGTCTCGATGGAGCTTGGCGGCAACGCGCCCTTCATCGTGTTCGACGACGCCGATCTCGACAAGGCGGTCGCCGGCGCGATGCTCGCCAAGTACCGCAATTCCGGCCAGACCTGCATCTGCACCAACCGCTTCCTGGTGCAGGACGGGATCTACGACGCCTTCGCGGAGAAGATGGCCGAGGCGGCCAACCGCCTGAAGGTCGGCAACGGCGTCGAGGACGGCGTCGCCCAGGGGCCGCTGATCGACATGGCGGCCGTGGAGAAGACCGAGGCCCATATCCGCGACGCCGTCGAGAAGGGCGGCCGCGTGGTCGCGGGCGGCCATCGCCACGCGCTGGGCGGCCAGTTCTTCGAGCCGACGGTGATCACCGGCGCCACGCCCGCCATGGCGGTGGCCCGCGAGGAGACCTTCGGGCCTTTGGCGCCGCTGTTCCGCTTCCGCGACGAGGCGGAGGCGATCCGCATGGCCAACGACACCGAGTACGGGCTCGCCTGCTACTTCTACACCCGCGACCTCGGCCGCACCTTCCGGGTGGCGGAGGCGCTGGAATACGGCATGGTCGGAATCAACGAGGGCATCATCACCACCGAGGTGGCGCCCTTCGGCGGCGTGAAGGAATCCGGCCTCGGCCGCGAGGGCTCGTACCAGGGCATCGAGGATTACCTGAACACCAAGTACCTGTGCGTCGGCGGGCTCGGCGCCTGAGGCCACGGCCTCGACTGGATACGCATCGCGATCTGACGGGCTCTCCCTACCACCGCGAAGGGGGGAGGGAGAGCCGGCGCGCCTTACCGGCCGCTCGGCGCGGCGCCGCTTCCGGTGGTGCCGTTGCCCGAGCTGCTGCCGGCGGGCGCGCCCGGGGTGCTGACGCGCGGGCCGCCGCTGGTGCCGGGCGCCATGCCGACGCCGGTGGAGCCGGTGCGCTCCATCGTCCCGGTTCCGGTGCCGCCCACCGCGCCGGACTTGTTCACGTTGCCCTGGTCGGCCCCGCCCGTATGGGGCGCCTGCGCCAGCGCCGCGCCGGATGTGGCGAGAACGAGTGACGTGGCCAGCGCGAGGATCGTCTTCGACATGGTACCTCCTGAAACGTGGTGTCAGGCCAACCCGGCTGCCCCGGGATGGTTCGGCAGCCGCCTCAGCGGGCGAGCGCCTCGCGCCACGCGGTCCAGGGCCAGCGCAGGGTTTCCCCGCCCGCCGGGGTGATCGACACCGTCGCCGTCCGGCCGCTCACCAGCCGCGGATCCGCCGTGCCGCCGTCGAGGGTGATCCGCACCGGAATCCGCTGGGCGAGGCGCACCCAGGAGAAGGTCGGGTTCACGTTCGCCAGGAGGTTGGTCGCGTCGCTGCGGCCGGTCTCGCCGATGCCGCCGGCAATGCTCGCCACCCGGCCCTTGAGCACGCCGTCCTCGCCCATCAACTGGATGGTCACGGGCGCACCGACGCGGATCCGCGGCAGCTTGGTCTCCTCGAAATAGCCCTCGATCCGGACGGTGTCGCTGTCGATCAGCGCCATGACGCCGCGGCCCGTGGTGACGTAAGCCCCCGGCCGCAGCTCCATGTTGGTGATGCGGCCGTTGACCGAGGCCCGCACCGCCGAACGCTCCAGGTTGAGCTTGGCGAGGTCGCGATCCGCCAGGGCCTGCTCGTAGGCGGCCCCTGCGGATAGGTCGGCCGCCTTGGCGGCCTCGACCTTCTGCTGCGACACCGCCGCGTCGGAGAGCTTGCTGTAGCGGGCGTAATCGGCCGCAGTCTGCTCGGCGGTGGCCCTGCGGCCCTCCACCATCGCCTCAGCCTGCCGCAGCCCGAGGCGGAACCGGTCCGGATCGATCCGGAACAGGACGTCGCCCTTCCGCACGACCTGATTGTCCTCCACCAGCACCTCGGTGACGAGGCCGGACACGTCGGGCGCCACCGCCACCACGTCGGCACGGACGCGCCCGTCACGAGTCCAGGGGGCGTCCATGTAGTAGTCCCAGAGGCCGACGCCAACGATCAGCGCCGCGGCCACCATGCCGAGGGTGACGAAGACGCGGCCGAGGACGGAAAGAAGGGCAGTCATTGCAGGGTCCGGTGGGCGAGGGCCACGACGCCGCCGAGCAGGACGACGTAGAGGGCGAGGTCGAAGAGCGGCCGGTGCCAGACGAGGCGGTAGAACCCGGTCGCCGTGAGGAGGCGGCGGAGCGGCAGGCTGAGCGCGAAGGCGATGGCCATCCAGAGGGCCAGCCCCGGCACGAACACGCCGTAGAGGTCGATCTCGCCCATCATGCCGCCATCTCCCGCTGATCCAGCACCGGGGCAGCCCGGTAGGCAGGCGCATCCGGGAACAGGCCGCGGCGCAGGCCGGTAAGACCGATCAGACTGGCCCGACGCTCCGGCGACGCCGGCACGCCGGCAACGGCATCGAGGGCATCGTCCAGGGCGGCCAGGAGATCGGTGTCGCCGCGGCCCGTCCGGCGACGCAGCTGACGCGCCGCCAGCGCCAGGACGTGATCGACGGCGGTGCGGGCCGCGCCCGTGAGTTGCCGCCGCACCCGCCGGACCTCCACGAGGTTGATGCCCACCCGCACGTCGGCCAGGAGGTCGCCCATCGCGACCGACGCCTCGGCGGGCAGCGTCGCCAGGCGCGGGGCGATCAGGCCGGCGCGGTCGAGCATCAGGGCCGCGAGTTCGAGCCCGTGCCCGGTGCCGCGCCCGTCCGCGGCGGCCGCGAGGCTGCGGCGGTTGATCCGCACCAGCCGGCGTGCGCTCCAGCCCGCGCCGACCGAGCGGATCAGCCGGGTCACGACCGCGCCGATCCACATCCCGACCACTGAGGCGACCACGCTGTTGGCGAAGGGCGCGAAGTCGCCGCTGTAGCCGTTCTGGAGCGCCAGCAGTGTCGCCCCGTTGAGGGCCGCGCCCATGCCCATCGGGGCGAAGCGGGGCTGGGTCATCATCAGGCCGCAGAGGATCAGGGCGGGCGCCAGCGCCAGGGCCAGCATCTCGAAGGTGGTGGCGAGCGGCAGCACCGCGAACAGGTACAGACCGGCGCCGATGGCGCCGACGATCGCCGAATTGGTGAAGCTGAGGATCTGCGGCGCGGGGTCGTCCTGCGCGGCGAACAGGCAGCACGCGACCGCCCCCATCATCGGGGCCGCCGAGCCGTCGGGCCAGCCGGTCGCGATCCAGACGGCGCAGCAGACCAGCAGGCCCACGAACACCCCGAACGCCGAGAAGGCCGCGAGCCCGTGGTCGCGGTGACGGACGGTCCTGACCCGCGCCGTGTACGCGAAGGCGAGGGGCGCCCGCGGCGCCGTGCCGGCCGCGAGGTGGAGGCGGAGCGCCCGCAGGTCCTGGCGCAGGTCGATCACGTCGCGCAGGCGAACCGAGAGGCTCGCCAGCAGCAGCGTGGTCCAATCGGGGTCTCGGCCGAGAGCCGGCTCGAACCCGTCGATCCGGCTGCGCAGCTGCGCGGCGCCTTCCGGATCGTCGCCGTCGTCGGCGAGCCAGCCGGCAAGGTCCGACAGGAAGGCCCGGACCCGTGCCGGAAGGGCACCCTCCCGCTCCAGGATCGCGACGCGATCGGCCACCGCCGCGACGATCGGCAGCACCATCAGCATGTGCTGGCGGAGCGGCGCGAAGGCCGCCGCGGCGCGCTCCGCGCCTGTGGCTTCGTTGCGCAGGGCCAGGCCGAGGGCATCGAGCCCGATCGCGTCCGAGGCGAGCCGCAGGCGCAGGTTCCGGTCCTCGTCCGCGTCGCCGGCATTCGGCGCGCCGGCCGCCGCGAGGGCGGTCTGCGTCCACGTCCGGGCCTCGTCCAGCCAGAGGTTCAGCCGCGCGACGATGACCGGCGCGGCCGATTGCGGCAGCACCAGCGTGGCGGCGAGGCTGGCGCAGAGGATCCCCAGGGAGATCTCCTCGGCGCGCGCCACGGCGGTGTCGAAGATCGCGCCGGGATCGTCGACGGCCGGGAAGCCGATCAGCGCCGCCGTGTAGCCGGCGAGCATCGGCAGGTAGCTCGCGGGCGTGCGGTCGAGGAGCGCGACGTAGAGGCAGAGGGCGACCCAGAGCGCGACCGCGAGGCTCAGCAGGATCGGCTCGTTGACGAGGTTCGGCACCAGCACGACGCTCATCGCGGCGCCGAGCACCGTGCCGCAGACCCGGTAGACGGCCTTCGAGCGCGTCGCGCCGGACAGCACCTGGCTCGTGATGTAGACGGTGCCAAGCGCCCAGTAGGGACGCGGCAGGTCGATCCAGAGCGCGAGGTACAGGGCGAGCATGGCCGCCGCGTAGGTCTTCAGCGCGAAGGCCCAGTCGCGCCACCCGGGAACGGTCACGATTCCGGCTCCTGCTCGGGCGCGGTGGATGCGCGGCCGTAGCGCTGAAGCGCCGCGAAGACCCGGAGGCTCGCCTCCAGGTCACCATCACCGATCTCCGCAAAGACACAGGCCCGCAGGGTCGTAAGTTCGGCCTCGATCCGCTCGAAGATCTGACGGCCGCGCGGGGTCAAGCCGAGCACTTTGGCACGGCGGTCAGAGGGATCCGCGCGGCGGACCACCAGCCCGGCGGCAGCGAGCTGGTCGAGGAGGCGCACCAGGGACGGCCCCTCGATGCCGACGGCTTCAGCCAGGACGTTCTGGCGCGGCTCCTCGGCCATCCGGCCGATGATGATGAGCGGGTGCGCGGTCGCGTCGGACAGGCCATGTGTCTCCCCAACCGTGTTGGCGGCCCGGCGCCAATGACGGCCGGTCGTCAGGAGGGCATGGGTGACGGCCTGCTGCAATCGCTCGCGCGTCTTCGGATCTTCGATATCGGGCACAGCCAGAACCAGTGCGGCGCGGATCCGGGGAAGATCCCGGGTCGATCAGCTCGCATCCTGATAGATAGCATCATATCGATTTGGCTTGGGGTCGGTCCTGAAGGATCAGGGTTGCGAGGGAAGAATGGGCTTCTCGCTTTCTCAGGCGCATGCGGCGCCGGCGGAATGCGGCCGGGGATCCATCACGAAGCAGCGCGGCCGCGTCCGCGGTCCAGCCTTACCTCTGCCGCCGCGCGCTCTGCGCTGGATCGAGGCGTTACACGCGTGCGATGCTTCCCCTGCCGTGCCGGCGAAGCGCATGGACGACGGCCCTCGCCGTCCTTCCGGTGCGACGCAGGCGAGCCCGGAAGCCAGAATCGCTGTGGCGACAGGGGCTTGGTGCGTGGCGAATCCGGATCCCCGGCGCCGCAGCCTGGTCCCGGGATGACGGCGTGAGAGACCTCAGCCAGAGGTTCCGGAAGACGCGATCGAGCATCGCGCGCTCCGGATGATCGCGCCCGTCAGGCCGAGTGGCTGTTGTGGATCTGGTCGAAATCGAGCGACGCCGTGTCGATCACGATCTGCGTGCGGCTGATGACCTCGAGCTTGCGCAGGATCTCGGACACATGCGCCTTGACGGTCGAATCGCCGACCTGAAGCTCATGGGCGATCTGCTTGTTGAGCTTGCCCTGCCGGATCATCATCAGGACCCGCAGCTGCTGCGGCGTGAGCCGGGCGAGGCGTTCGGGCAAGGGCGCCTTCTTGCTCCGCGGCGCGGGCGCGCTGGCCTCGGCGAGACCGGGGGGAAGGAACAGCGCGCCGCTCATCACCTCGGTGATCGCCCGGGTGAGCGTCGCCTTGTCCATGGCCTTCGGGACGAAGCCCGCCGCCCCGTGCTGCAGGGCCTCGCGGACGATGCGCGGATCCTCGTGCCCGGACACGATCAGGATCGGGATGCGCGGGAAGCTCGCCCGGATGGTGATCAGCCCGTCGAAGCCGGTCACGCCCCGCATCGACAGGTCGAGGAGCGTCAGGTCGATGCCGCGGTTCGCTGCCAGCACCGCGCAGGCCGCCTCGATCCCGTCGGCTTCGTGCAGAACCGCGTCCGGATGCGCGAGGCGGATCGTGGCCGCCAGGGCGTCCCGGAACAGAGGGTGGTCATCGACGATCAGGAGATGCACGGAGACCTCGGTCCTTCGCTCGAGAGCCTCACAGGATCCGCCGAATACGCGGGCGGGAGGTCCGAAGGTGATCGATGCAGCCCCGGCGCGCAAGCGGGTGTTGAGACGATCGCCGTCGCCCCGGGGCCGCGGCGTGCCGGCCGGTGGAGGCCGGCACGCTTTCTGATGAGCGCCGTCAGCGCGAGGCGACCGTCTTCGGCAGCTTGAACGCCCAGAAGCTGCCGCCCTGGTTGATGCCGGCGGTGGACTTGGCGACCTCGCCGCCCCAGAGAGGCACAGCGCCGCCCCAGCCGGCCGCGACGCCGACCCATTGCTCGCCGTCCTGCTCCCAGGTGATCGGCGAGGAGACCACGCCGGTGCCGACCTGAAACTTCCAGACCTCCTCGCCGGTCTTGGCGTCGAAGGCCTTCAGGAAGCCCTCCGGGGTGCCGGTGAAGACGAGATTGCCCGCCGTGGTGAGCACGCCGGCCCAGAGCGGGGCTTTGTTCTTGTACTCCCACACGACCTTGCCGGAGGCCGGGTCGATCGCCTTCAGCGAGCCGATATGGTCGTCGAAGACGGGCTTGATGGTGAAGCCGGCGCCGAGATAGGCCGCGCCCTTCTTGTAGTTCACCGGCTCGTTCCAGATATCCATGCCCCACTCGTTGGAGGGCACGTAGAACAGCTTGGTCTCGGGGCTGTAGCCGATCGGCATCCAGTTCTTGCCGCCGAGGAAGCTCGGCACGGCGAAGACCGACTTGCCCTTCTTGTCGTCCCCCTGGGCCTTGCTGGGATCACCGGGCCGGTTCTCCTCATTGTAGATCGGGCGGCCGTTCTCATCGATGCCCTTGGCCCAGTTGATCTTCTCGACGAACGGCGTCGCCGAGATGAACTTCCCGTTGGTCCGGTCCAGGACGTAGAAGAAGCCGTTGCGGTCGGCGGTGGCGCCGGCCTTGATGGTCTTGCCGCCCTTGTTCAGCTCGAAGGGCACGAACTCGTTGACGCCGTCGAAATCCCAGCCGTCGTGCGGGGTGGTCTGGAAGCCCCAGACGATCTCGCCGTTGTCGGGGTTGAGGGCGAGGCGCGAGGAGGTCCACTTGTTGTCGCCCGGCCGCAGCCAGGAGTTCCACGGGCCGGGGTTGCCGGTGCCGAAGTAGATCAGGTTGGTCTCGGGGTCGTAGGTGCCGCCGAGCCACGTGGCGCCGCCGCCGAACTTCCACATGTCGCCGGGCCAGGACTCGTTGACCTTGCCGGTCATGGTCGAAGGCTTGCCGTTGAGCTCGCCCATGTGGCCCTCGATCACGGGCCGCTTCCACACCACCTCGCCGGTCTCGGCGTCGCGGGCCTCGATCCGCCCGATCACGCCGAATTCGCCGCCGGACACGCCGGTGATGATCTTGCCCTTCACGATGATCGGGGCGGCCGTGTAGCTGTAGCCGGCCTTGAAGTCGTCGATGTCCTTGCGCCAGACCACCTTGCCGGTCTTGACGTTGAGGGCGACGAGCTTGGCGTCGAGCGTGCCGAAATAGACGTTGTCCTTGTAGAGGGCGGCGCCGCGGTTCACCACGTCGCAGCAGGGCAGGATGCCCTCCGGCAGGCGGGCGTCGTACTCCCACTTCTTCTCGCCGCTGCGGGAATCGATCGCGTACATGCGCGAATACGAGCCCGTGACGTAGATGATCCCGTCCTTGACCAGCGCCTGGCTCTCCTGGCCGCGCTGCTTCTCGCCGCCGAACGAGAACGACCACGCGGGCACGAGGCCCTTGATGTTGTCGCGGTTGAGGGTCTTCAGCGGGCTGAAGCGCTGGGCCTGCGGACCGAGGCCGTAGGTGACGACGTCGCCGGGCGTCTTGGCGTCGTTGATGATGTCCTGCTCGCTCACGCTTTCGGCCATGGCCGGCAGGGCGCCGCCCGCCACGAGGGCGGCGACGCCCACCGCGGCGAGGAACCGGGTCCGCATTCTCATGACGTCTCCTCCGTCTTCGACTCCGGTCCATGTGGCCGGAGCATCCGGGTTTCAGCGTGGACCGCACGAGTCGCGGGACGCTCCCTTGGAGGACGAAGCTATCGATGTTCTCAGAGAAGTCTTATTGGCCATTGGTCCAATGGGTCAGTGCGTAGGCTGGAGGAAAGACTGTATTCGGCAATGCGGTTATCGCCGCCGGTCCGGTCTTCGGCCCGGAATGGCGGCCTGTGGCCTTGCGGTGACTGTCCAGCCCGATCCCCTCCTTCTGAGGTGCCGGAGCGCGGCGGAGGCCTCGAAGGAGGGCTCCAGGGATCGCAGTGGCTTCCGGAGGTCTTCTTCGCGGCGCCTGCGCCGCACCTCAGGATGAGGGCGCGGTCAAGCCGTTCTCCGTTCTCGTCGTCCGTCGCGTCGGGTGCGCCGGCCTTCAGTAACCCTTCGGCGGCGTGTAGCTGACGCCATAGGGCGCGCAGATCATCTTGAGGCGCCCGTCCGCGTTGAGGGCCGTGAGCGCGTCCCCGACCGCGTAGGCGAGGTCGCGGGAATCCGTGCGCACCGCACCGCCGATCTCCCAGCGGGTCTTGACCAGCCCCGTCGAGGGAAAAGTCGCGATCGGGTTGTCGTCCTGGGGCGCCTTCGCGGCGAACAGCGCCGCCTCGATCGCCGCCCGCGTGCCGGCCAGGATCGGCGCCTCGCCGGCGAGATAGGCCTTCGCGGCCTCCTCGAAGCTCCTGTAGTGCTTCAGATTCTGACGGAACCGGCCGCCCTGCGCGGTGAGCAGCATCAGGTCGGCCGCGCCCGTGCCCTCCAGGGCGACGCTCCGGTCGCCGATATCGTCGAGCCTGGCGAAGCCCTCCAGCGCGTCCTTCCGGTACGCGAAGGCGATCTCCTGCTCGAAATACGGCGCGGTGAAGAACACCTGCTCGTTGCGCAGGGCGAGCTGGCGGTCGGTGGGCACGTGCAGCATCAGGTCGGCGAGTGGCGTGCCAGCGAGGTCGCCGCGCCACAGGTTCAGGCGCAGGTCGCCGTCGACATTCTCGCCGGCATCGACCACGCGCAGGTCGAGCTTCACCTTGAGCACGTCAGCGATGGCCTGCGCGAGATCGGAGTCGATGCCGTGTGCCTTGCCGTTCACCGTGTCGGAGAACGGCGCGTTGTCGCCATAGACCGCCACCCGCAGCGTTCCGTCGGCGACGACCTGATCGAGCGGACGCGCGGCGACCTCCGGCGGAGACCGGAGTGCCAGCAGAAGCCCGCCGGCAAGGAGGAACCGCGCACTACTCCTCATGCTTCGACTCGATGTAGCTGCGGATCGCCCAGAGGCCTTCCTGCGAGATGATCCCTTCGAAGGCCGGCATCTTGGTCACGCCGTTGATCACGGCGCCGTGCTTCATGCGCTCGACGAAGTATTCGTCGCCCTCTTTGCCCTGCGGCAGGTAGCGCAGGTCCGGGGCGAGGCCGCCGGAGATCATCTCCAGGCCGTGGCAGCGGGCGCAGTTCTGGTTGAAGCCCGAGGCGCCGATCGAAATCGCGTGCGCATCGCCCTTGTAGGGGTTCTCGGCGACCCATTCGGTGCCCAGCGGCTTGAGGCCGTCGGTCTTGACCGGCTGGGGCTGGACGTCGCCGTGCCCGAGGGCGCCGCCGGCGCCGACAGCCAGCCCGAGCGCCACGAACACGCCGACCGCCGCCGTCTTCATCCTGCCCATGCCCCGCCTCCCATCGTCTTTCACCGACGGTTATCAAGCTCCGGGCTCGCGACCCATTATGCTTTGGTACGGATCGACCAGTTTATGCCGATGCACGACTTGTGTTGCACTGCATCAAGATTGATAGGTGCACCTTGGTCCAATATCCGCAGTCAGCATCTCGCTTCTAGAGTTCTCGCAACGATCAGATCCGCGGGGACGGAGGGAGGCGGGCGAGGATGGTATCCCCCGGTGCGCGACGGGTCTCGACGTGCGGGCGGCCTTTGGCCGTCCTGCTGCCGTGCATCCTCGCGAGCCTCGCGCCGGTCTCCCCGGCGGAGGCTGCGACCCCGATGGCGGGGCCGCCCCTCACGATCCACTACCTCGAGCGGCGGGTCGAACGGCCGGTACCGCTGAACAACGAGGATCCGATCCCCGACGATGAGGGGGCCAAGGGCGCGGATCTCGGCCTGAAGGATTCGAATGCCACCGGCCGCTTCCTCGGCTTGAGCTTCGCCCTCGACGCGAAGGTCGTCGCGCCGGGCGACGACATCCGCCAGGCGTTCCGGGATCTCGCCGATCCCCGCCTCGTGGTCGTCAACGCGCCGGCCGCGGATGTCATCGCCCTCGCCGACCTGCCGGAAGCGCAGGGCAGCGTGCTCCTCAACATCGCTGCGCCGGACACGCGGCTGCGCGATGTCGATTGCCGGAAGAACCTGCTCCACATCCTGCCCTCCCGCGCCATGCTGGCCGACGCGCTGGTGCAGTTCCTGGCCTTCAGGCGCTGGTCGCGGATCCTGCTGGTGTCCGGGCCGGCGCCCGGGGACGCGCTCTACGCCGAGGCGCTGAGGCGCAGCGCCAGGAAGTTCGGCGCGCGGATCGTCGCCGAGTCGCGCTACGACCCGCAGGGCGGCGACGTCCGCGACACGGCTTTGCGCGAGTTCGCCCTGCCGACCCGCGGGCCCGAGCACGACGTGGTGGCGGTGGCCGACGAGGCCGGCGCGTTCGGCGCGAGCCTCAACTACAACACCGCCTCTCCCCGGCCCCTGGTCGGCACCCAGGGCCTCGCGCCGGCCGCCTGGGGGCGGCCCGTGGAGGCCTGGGCGGCGGTGCAGCTCCAGGGCCGGTTCCGGAAGCTCGCCGGGCGGCCCATGCGGCCCGTCGATTGGGCCGGCTGGATGGCGGTACACGCCGTCGGCGAGGCGGCCGTGAAGGCGCGCAGCACCGATCCCGCGAAAGTCCGCGCCGCCCTGACGGCGCCCGGCTTCGAGGTCGGCGGCTTCAAGGGCCGGCCCCTGAGCTTTCGCGCCTGGGACGGGCAACTGCGCCAGCCGGTCTTCCTGCTCTGGCCCGGGGCCGTCGCCGCGACGGCGCCGATCGAAGGCTACCTCCATCACCGCACGGAACTCGACACGCTCGGACTCGACGAGCCCGAGAGTGCCTGCCGCGCGTTCGCCGGGACGCCAGGATGAGCCGGCGCGCCGCCCTCGCCCTCCTGCTCTGCCTCGCGGTGCCGGCGCGGGCCGAGGAAATCTTCGTCTCGAACGAGCGTGACAACACCGTTTCGGTGCTCGACGGCGACAGCTTCGCGGTGATGCGCACCTTCCCGGTCGGCCGGCGGCCCCGCGGGCTGACCTTCTCGCAGGACGGGCGGTCGCTCTACCTCTGCGCCAGCGATTCCGACGCCGTGCAGGTGATCGACCCGGAGACCGGCGAGGTCCGGCACAACCTGCCCTCGGGCGAGGATCCGGAGCAATTCGCCCTGGCGCCGGACGGGCGCACGCTGTTCATCGCCAACGAGGAGAACGCCACCACCACGGTGGTCGACGCGCAGACCCGCAAGGTGCTGGCGCAGATCGATGTCGGGATCGAGCCGGAGGGCGTCGCGGTGAGCCCGGACGGTCGCACCGCCGTGACGACCTCGGAGACCACCAACATGGTCCACTGGATCGACACGAAGAGCCTGGAGGCGATGGACGCGACGCCGGTCGGGCAGCGGCCGCGCTTCGCGGCGTTCTCGGCGGACGGGACGCGGCTCTGGGCCTCCTCGGAGATCGGCGGCACCGTCTCGGTGATCGACGTCGCCACCCGCAGGGTCACCGAGACGATCGCGTTCGCCGTGAAGGGGATCGCGGCCGACCGGATCCAGCCGGTGGGTATCCAGATGTCGAAGGACGGGCGCCACGCCTTCGTGGCGCTGGGTCCGTCCGACCGGGTCGCGGTGGTGGATACCGCGACCTTCAAGGTCGAGAGCTACATCCTGGTCGGCCGCCGGGTCTGGCAGCTCGCCCTGAACGCTGCCGGCACGCGGCTCTTCACCACCAACGGCGTCTCGGGCGACGTGACGGTGATCGATGCCGAGACGTTCAAGCCGATCAAGACCGTGAAGGTCGGCCGCTTCCCCTGGGGCGTGGCGGCGCGGCCGATGCCCGGCGCCGCTGCAGCGGAGGCGCGCGCCGCCGGTGCGGCGCCGTGAGTTTTCCGCAATCCCGCGCGGCTGCATTCCCCTCCCCCGCACAGGCGACCGGGTCCGCTCATCGGCCTTGCCGGCGCGGCTTCGGGACGGAGCGCGGCGTCCCTCTCCCGTGCGGGCGCGGGCAGCCAGCGCGAGTTGCAGCCGGCGTCCGTGTTCGACCCGGATGTATGACCAGCGGAGCCGGCGGCGGAGGCAGGGAGGATGCCCGGCCGATGCGGAGCGGACCGTCTCCGGGCCCGCCCGCGCTCCGAACCGCGGTGGGTGGCGGCCGGGTCGCGGGTATGCTCCTGCGCGCCGCGCTACTTCTTCTCGTCCTGCTCCTGCCGACCCTTCCGGTCTGGGCCGGCCAACTCGACCGCGCAGCCCTGGAACGATACTTCCCGCCTCCGCTGGTCGTCGGCGAGACGGACGACAGGCTCCCGGTCTGGCCGATCCTGAAGCAGCAGGCCGGCGCCTACGAAATCTTCGCCTACGCCTTCGAATCCGTCGATCTCGCGCCGATCCCCGGCTTCGGCGGCACGCCCCCTGACCTGCTGATCGCGCTGGCGCCTGACGGCACCTTCCGCGACGTGAAGGTAATCGCGCATCACGAGCCGGTCTTCCTCGAGGGCCTCGGCTCTGAGCCGCTCTTCGCCTTCGTCGAGCAATATGCCGGCCTCTCGGCCCGCCAGGCGATCCGGGTCGGACGGCCGAACGCCCGGGCCGCCGGCGCCGCGCCGCAGACCACCGTCGACGGCATCTCCATGGCCACCGCCTCGACCCGGGTCATCAACCAGTCGATCCTGGCCTCGGCGCTCGCGGTGGCGCGCGTGAAGCTCGGTTTCGGAGCCGTCAATGTCGGCCTCAAGGTCGAGGCCAGGGCCGACCTCTACGCGCCTCTCACCCTGCCTGACTTGCTCGCCCGCGGCTGGGTCAAACGGCTCACGGTCACGAACGCCGCCGCCGCCGCGGCCTTCAAGGGAACCGGCGCGGACGACCGCGCGGAGGGACCGCCCGATGCGGTACGGACCGACCTCCCCGTCGCCTATCTCAACGTGCCGGCGATCGGCCGCAACCTGCTGGGCAGGGCCGGGTACGACGCGCTGATGCGCGAACTCGGCCCCGGCAACCACGCGGTGATGGTGATCAGCGCCGGGCCGGAGGAGGCGCCCGAGAACCCGATCGGCGACAGGTTCGTGCTGGGGGCGGTGCCCGAGCGGCTGGCCGTCAGCCAAGGCGGCCTGATCGTGAACGCCCGCGACATGGCGGTGGAGCGCCGCGATGCCGGCCGCGCGGAGGGTTTGCCGCCCGGCCCCTGGACCATCCTGCGGATCGATCAGGCGGCCGGCTTCGACCCGTCCGCGCCCTGGGTCCTGGCCGAGACGATCGTGCGCGAGCGCGGGCAGATCCTGTCGGAGAAGATCGCCCGCACCTTCATGGTGGAGACGAAACTTCCCGCCGATCTGTTTACCCGCATCCACCCGGAGGACGGGCCGGGCTGGACCGATCCGTGGCGCGCCCGGGCACCTGAACTCGGGCTGATCGGGCTGATGCTCGCGGTGCTGGTACCGGTCCTCGGCCGCCAGCGCGGGCTGGTGGCGGATCGACGGCTTTTCGCGCGCTTCCGCCTCGGCTTCCTGGCGCTGACCCTCGGATTCGTCGGCTGGTACGCGCAGGCGCAACTCTCGATCGTCACCCTCGTCGGCCTCGTGCGCGCCGCCACCGTCACCCACGACCTCACCTTCCTGCTCTACGATCCGCCCTCGCTGGTGCTCTGGGTCTTCGCGCTGTCCGCGCTCGTGGCCTGGGGACGCGGCACGTTCTGCGGCTGGCTTTGCCCCTTCGGCGCGCTGCAGGAATGCGTGGCGCTGCTGGCGCGGCCCCTGCACATCCGGCAGGTCGTGGTGCCGGCCGGCCTCGACCGGGCGCTGCGTCAGCTGAAGTACGTCGTGCTCTTCGGCATCCTCGGTGCCGCCGCCGCCGGGTCGCCCCTCGCCGACACCGTGTCGGAGGTCGAGCCGTTCAAGACCGCCATCACGCTCTCCTTCGTGCGATCCTGGCCGTTCGTCGCCTACGCGGCCGGGCTGCTCGTCCTCAATCTCTTCGTCTACAAGGGGTTCTGCCGCTACCTGTGCCCGCTCGGCGCCGGTCTCGCCCTCATCGGCCGCGTGCGGCTCCTCGACTGGATCCCGCGCCGGGCGGAGTGCGGCTCCCCCTGCCAGCTCTGCAAGGTCCGCTGCCGCTACGGGGCCATCGCCCCCTCCGGCCGAGTCGACTACGCCGAGTGCTTCCAGTGCATGGATTGCGTGACGATCATCCGCGATCCGGCGCAATGCGTGCCGCAGGTGGTGGCGCGCAAGCGGGCGCGCCGGGTCGCGCCGCGGCCGGTGACCGTGGGATGAGCGCGCCGGGTCGCTTCGCCCGCGCGCGCCGCCGCATCCTCGTCGGAGCTGCCGGGCTCGCGGGATTGGGCGGGATCGCCGCCTTTTGCGCCTCCGCGGCGACGCGGGGGCTGACACTTCGCACGCGCGCCGGGCTCGCCTTCGGCACAACTGTGGCACTCACCGCCGCCGGGTCGGAGGCTTCCGTCGTCGAGGCCGCGCTTGCGGACGGGTTCGCGGCGATGCGCGCCGTGGAGAGCGCCGCCAGCCTGTTCCGGGCCGACAGCGCCCTGGCGCGGCTCAACCGTGACGGCGCTCTGGAGGCACCCGATCCGCACCTCCTCGCTCTCCTGCGCTTCGCTCTCACCCTCGCGGACAAGACCGACGGCGC
The DNA here is from genome assembly GCF_008329595.1 of Methylobacterium sp. P1-11. NCBI lineage: Bacteria > Pseudomonadati > Pseudomonadota > Alphaproteobacteria > Hyphomicrobiales > Methylobacteriaceae > Methylobacterium > Methylobacterium sp. P1-11. The sequence continues at coordinate 414,586 of NZ_NPKS01000001.1, read as the reverse complement.
CTTCGACCCGACCGTGCAGCCGCTCTGGCCGGTCTGGGCCGGTGCGGCGGCCCGAGGCGAGCGACCGGGTGCGGAGGCCCTCCGCGCGGCCCTGGCTCAGGTCGGCTGGCGGCGCGTGCAGATCGGGCCGGACCGCATCGTCCTGGAGCCCGGAACGGCGGTGACCCTGAACGCCCTGATCCAGGGCTACGCCGCCGATCAGGTGATGGCCGCGCTCCGGATGCGCGGCATCGGCGATGCCTTCGTGGATACCGGCGAGTTCGGTGCGTCCGGCACGCATCCCGACGGTACGCCCTGGCGGCTGGGCCTCGCCGATCCCCGCGACCCCGCCACCGTCGCCGCCGTCATCGCCCCGTTCACCGGCTTCGCAGCGACCTCGGGCGACTACAACATGCGCTTCTCGGATGATCGCGCCGACCACCACATCTTCGATCCGACGACGGGCCGATCCCCGCGCTCCCTCTCGTCCGTGACCGTGACGGCGCCGACCGGATTGCTCGCCGACGGGCTGTCGACCGCCTGCATGGTCCTGGGGCGCGCGCGGGGCGCGCATCTCGTTGCGGCCCATCCGGGTTGCGCCGTGCGCTTCACCGGAAAGCTCTGATCCGGCCATGCGGATGGCGGCCTGAACCCTTCGACCCCGATCCCGGAATTCTCGAAGGCAGATCCTGCCGCGGCGATGGGGCCCGCGGAGCCCGTGTCGCGCAAGATCGATCGCGACGACCGATGCGGCTCCGACATCGAACGGCCTGAGCCCTGCCGGCTCGGCGACACCGCCCTACCTGCCCGGAGCCCCACGGCGCAGCCCCTGCATGCGCAGCGACGGGGGAAGTCCCTCAGGAGATCGCGCGTGACCCAAGGAACCGAGCCGTACTGGCCGACGGAAGTCTGGGCGGAACAGGACCCGGGTTCGGCCGGACTCGATGCCGAGCGGCTGGCGGAGGCGGTCGCCTTCGCCGCGGCCCATGAGAGCCTGTGGCCGCGCAGCCTGTACTATCCCGATGGCCGCTATGTCGGGATCGTCGAGTGGAACGAGCGGGGGCCATGGAGCGACATTGCCGGTCCGGTCCGCCCGCGGGGCGGCCCCGCCGGCGTGATCCTGAAGGGCGGTCGTCGCGTCGCCGCCTGGGGCGACACGCGCCGGCCGGACATGACCTTCTCGATCGCGAAGAGCTACCTCGCGGTGCTGGCCGGCCTCGCTTCCGACGACGGGCTGATCCCCGACGTGGATGCGCCGGTGCGGGAGAGCGTTCCCGATCCGCTTCTCGACGGCCCGCATAACGGCGCGATCACGTGGCGCCACCTGCTGCAGCAATCGAGCGAGTGGCAGGGCACGCTGTTCGGCAAGTCCGATCAGGTCGACCATTTCCGGCAGATCGGTCCGGGCGCCGATAACAGCCGGAAGGGGGAAAAGCGGATCCCGCGCCCGCCGGGCTCCTACTACGAGTACAACGACGTGCGGGTGAACCTGTTGTCCTATTGTCTGATGTGCCGCTTCGGCCGCGCCCTGCCGGAGGTGCTGCGCGAGCGGATCATGGACCCGATCGGTGCCTCCCGGGACTGGGAATGGCGCGGCTACGACACTGCTTGGGTCGAGATCGACGGCACCCGGATTCAGTCGGTCCCCGGCGGCGGCCATTGGGGCGGCGGCCTGTTCATCGGGGCTGACGACCATGCACGTTTCGGTCTCCTGATCGCCCGCGGCGGTGCCTGGAATGGCCGTCGGCTTCTGTCCGAGCGATGGATCCGCGCGATGCTGGACCCCTCCCCCACCCTCGACAACTACGGCTATCTCTGGTGGCTGAACCGGGGTGCCGCCGCCAAGCCGCAGCTTCCCGCCTCCGCCTTCAGCGCGCTCGGGGCGGGCAACAACGTGATCTGGTGCGATCCGGAACGCGACCTCGTCGCAATCCTCCGCTGGATCGACAAGGCCGCCCTCGACGGCTTCCTGCTGCGCCTCGCAGCCGCGACGGGGCCAGGGGCGCTCTCGTAGTCATCACGGTCCGTCCGGGTGCGGAGAGGGACGGCTCGAGGATCGCGCGCGTCGCAATCGGCCTTCACCCTTGCCGTCCCGGCGCGGCTTCGCCTGGGTCCCGCATCGCGGCGACGCCAGCGTCCTGATCCCCGAGACGCGCAGGATCCGGCAGCTTGAAGAGGCCGCGGCTGCGGCCGACCTCGTGCTGTCTGAGGCGGACCGTCAGGCCATCGACCGCGCGATGCCGCAGGAGACCGGTCGCGCACCGCGCGACGGCGACGCGTCGCTGGCGCTGGCGCTGGTCGATCTCCGACCGTCAGCCCGCCGCCAAGGCCGCGATGGTCTCGGCCATCGCGCGCGCCCGCGGAACGAGGCTTCCGACCTCCAGATATTCCTCCGGGGAATGGGCCTTTCCGCCGACGGGGCCGACGGCGCAGAGGGTCGGGCAGCCGACGCTGGCGGTGAAACCGGAATCGGCGCAGCCGCCGGCGAACTCGCCCGCCACCGGCGTGCCCTGTTGCGCGCTGACCCGCGCGTAGGTCTCGAACAGGGTCCGCGAGGCCTCATCCTGCACCAGCGGCAGGAACTCGCCCTTGATGGTCAGGTGCGCGGTCGTGCCGGGCACTGTGGAATGCGCCACGATCGCGGCGATCCGGCCCATGGCCGCCTCGCGATCGGGCGGTGTCACGTAGCGCAGGTCGATCTCGCAGGTCGCGCGGGGCGCCACGGTGTTCACCGACTGGCCGCCCGCGATGAGCCCGACATTCACCGTGGTGCCGCGGTCGAGATCGGTGATCGCGTGGAACGCGACGGTCTTGTGGGCGAGTTCCAGGATGGCGCTGCGCCCGTCGGCATAGTTGCCGCCGGAATGGGCTGCCTTGCCGAGCACCTCCAGGTGCATGAAGATGCCACCCTTGCGGCCGGTGACCACGTTGCCGGTCGGCCGGCCCGGCTCGGAATTCAGCACCGCGCGGGCGCCGCGCGCGGTCTCCTCGATGATCGGGCGGCAGGCCGGCGAGCCGATCTCCTCGTCGCTGGTGAACAGGCCGACGAGCGGCACCGGCGCTCCGCCGGCCCGGTGGTAGGCCGCAAGCACGAAGGCGTTCATCACGAGGCCCGCCTTCATGTCGGCGACACCGGGCCCGTGGGCGCGGCCCTCGGCGATCCGGAACGGCCGCCGGGACGGCTCCCCCTTCGGGAAGACGGTGTCGCGGTGGCCCATGAGGACGACCGGCCGGTTGCCGCCGCCCGACCCGGCCACCTCGGCCTTCAGGGCGTCGCCGTAACCCTCAACCGGGATCGTCGTGACCGGGATGCCGTGGCCGGCGAGAAACTCCGCGATGCGAAAGCCGACAGCATCGACGCCCGGCTTGTCGTAGGAGCCGGAATCGATGTTCACCAGCTCTTCGAGGAGCGATAGCATCGCACCCTCCTGATCTTCGAGCCAGCGAACGGCATCACCTTCCATCATGAGGTTCCTCGTACCGGGATCGATGAACCGTACGTCGAACCGGCTGCGCGAGCAAAGCGAGGCAATCCAGGTTTGCGCAACCTCTCGCGACGGAGCGTGGCAAAGACTGCTTCGCAGCGCTCGCAAAGTCGGTGCCGACTCGAGCAAGGCGCGGATTCATCAGGCCGAGCTTATCCTGCCGATATTGCCTGAGAGTGGCCGGAGGCTCGGACAAGCTTCCTCGATGACCATCGCCCGCGCCCGGCGAGGGATTGGGCCGTGCCGCGCTCAAGCCAGATCGAGGGTCGCTGCAATCCGCTGGGCTGACGGCCGGCGCTCGACGGCCGTTGGGCCCCATCCGGAGGCGAGAGGCTTATTCAGACTCCACGTCTGAACCTCTTCGAAGCCATGATGCTGAACCGTCCCCGACGATTTTGTCTCCTGCCACGCGTCGAAGAACCTGGGTTGGTACGCCGTCACTGACTCCGTGGTGCCGGCGGTGACACCCCTTTCTGATGACAAGGATCGAGCGGCGATGTGACCCTCACACTCGTTCCTTGCCCTGAACGCTCAGCCTTGAAGGCGGGTCTTGATAATGACTGCGTGCCCGTTGAGGTTATGCAACGTGATGCAGTCATGTCTTGCCCGTAATTCTTCGTTGACAAACTTAATGACGCCCGCACAATCGACCCATCCGTAATCATCGAAAACGACGACGCCCCCGACGGACAAGCGGTCCCAAGCCCAATAGAACGTTTCTTTTGCCGATTGATAGACGTCAACATCAATATGGACGAGCGAAAATATTTTGTCGCGAAGCAGATGGGCCGTGTCGTCAGGGAAAATGCCTTTGTAGAGCTGCACGTGGCCGAGATCGAACTCGGACATTCGCGACTGCACGAAATCGAGACTTGTATCAGAGAACTCGCCGCCTTTGTAGAACGGGTCGTTGACCCCGGCTTTCACGATGCCTTCGAATGTATCGCAGACATGAACGGGGCGCGTAGCGAGAAAACGTTTGGAGGCGAGACCAAACAGGATTGCCGTTCCGCCGCGCCAGGCACCGACTTCGAGGATATCGCCTTCAATTACCGCGGCTTGTTCTGTCAGTTGCCAGAGTTCGTAGCAGCGGAGGTGGTCGACCGCTGTCAAGGGCCCCGCTTTCTGGAATGCGGCATGAAATTCCGGGTCCGCAAACCAGGGGGAGTAATTTGACTGAGAAACGATCTGCGATTTCGGGAGGCCGTACTCAATCATCATCGCAAGCCTACAATGTGAACTACAAGTCAAATTGAATAATGCCGACCAATCTGTAGTGGCGAACAGAGATCTTTGAGGAGCCGACAGGGATTTGTAAACATGTAAGCTTGCGCGAAGCTTTTCGACGCGCGGAGCCGATTGCAAAAGATTATCGTCTTGAGCGGGCTCGACGGTCGCGCGCGAGCATTGCGACCGTCGCGTGCAGCCCCGTGAGCGCTTGACTGGCTTCGTCAGCGCCTACCACTTCACCCGCCACCTCAAGACCCTCCGGGGTCTTGCGCCCGACGATGCCATCTCCCAGGCATGGTCGGCCGAGCCTGGCCAATTCACGTCTGACCCACTCCACCAAATGCCGGGCCGCGGCATCTGGCGAGGGGCATCGGGATCGCGCGAATGCGCGGAGGATCCTGTTCAGGGTTCCACGCAGTCGTTCTGCCTGGAAGTTCTACGTCGCACCCGGAGGATCGGCGCAACGCTCATGCGACGCTCACGACGGGCCTCAGGGAGCGACCGCCTATTCGACTGTGACCGACTTGGCGAGGTTCCTGGGCTGGTCGACGTCTTTCCCCATGAACACCGCCGTGTGGTAGGCGAGCAGCTGGATCGGCACCGCGTACACGATCGGCGCCACGGTGGCGTTGACCGCCGGCATGGTGAAGGTCGCGAGCGTGTCGAGCCCGTGCTCGGCCGCGCCCTTCGCGTCGCCGATCAGCACGATCCGCCCGCCGCGGGCGGCCACCTCCTGCATGTTCGAAACCGTCTTCTCGAACACCGCGTCGTGCGGCGCGATGACGATCACCGGCACGCTCTCGTCGATCAGCGCGATCGGCCCGTGCTTCAGCTCGCCCGCCGCGTAGCCCTCGGCGTGGATGTAGCTGATCTCCTTCAGCTTCAGCGCGCCCTCCAGCGCCATCGGATAGCTGGTGCCGCGGCCGAGATAGAGGACGTCCCGCGCCTTCGCGACCTCCCGGGCCAGCACCTCGATCGCCGTTTCATGAGTCAGCGCCTCGGCCATCAGGCCCGGTGCCTTGATAAGCGCGTCGACCAGCCGCCGCTCGCCGGCCGCGTCGAGCGTCCCGCGGGCGCGGCCCGCCGCGATGGCGAGGCACAGCAGAACCGTGAGCTGACATGAAAACGCCTTGGTGGAGGCGACGCCGATCTCCGGCCCGGCCAGCGTTGGCATCACCACGGAGGATTCCCGCGCGATGGTCGAGGTCGGCACGTTGACCACGCTCAGCGTGTGCTGGCCCTGGCTCTTGGCGTAACGCAGGGAGGCAAGGGTGTCGGCGGTCTCGCCGGATTGCGAGATGACCAGCGTCAGCCCATCCTTCTCCAGCGGTGCCTCGCGGTAGCGGGCCTCGGAGGCGACATCGATCTCCACGGGCAGGCGCGCCACCTGCTCGAACCAGTAGCGGGCGACGAGGCCGGCGTAGAAGGCCGTGCCGCAGGCGGTGATGTAGACCCGGCTGAGCTTGGCGAAGTCGAAGGGCAGCGCCTCCGGCAGCATCACGCGACCCTGCGCCATGTCGACGTAATGGGCGAGCGTGCGGCCCACCACTTCGGGCTGTTCGTGGATCTCCTTGGCCATGAAGTGGCGGTATTCGCCCTTGTCGATCCGGTAGGCCTGCGTGGCGATCTTCTGGCGCGCCCGCTCGACCGTCGCGCCCGACGCGTCCCGGATCTCGGCGCCGGTCCGGGTCAGGATCGCCCAGTCGCCCTCGTCGAGATAGGTGATCGCGTCGGTGAACGGGGCGAGCGCCAGGGCGTCGGAGCCGAGATAGGTTTCGCCCTGGCCGAAACCGATCGCCAGCGGCGCGCCATGGCGGGCACCGATCAGCAGGTTCTCCTCGCCGGAGAACAGGAAGCCCAGGGCGAAGGCGCCGCGCAGCCGCGGCAGGGCCGCCGCCACCGCCTCCACGGGACCCATCTGCCGGTCCATGTTGCGGCTGACGAGCTGGGCGACGACCTCGGTGTCGGTCTCGGTCTCGAATACGACGCCGTCAGCCTCCAGCTCCTGCTTCAGCTCGCGGAAATTCTCGATGATGCCGTTATGGACGACCGCCAGCCGCTTGGTGGCGTGCGGGTGGGCGTTGGTCTCGTTCGGCCGGCCATGGGTCGCCCAGCGGGTGTGACCGATGCCGATCGTCCCGGTGAGCGGCTCCTGCGCGAGCTTGGCCTCCAGGTTGACGAGCTTGCCGGAGGCGCGGCGCCGCGCCAGGCGGCCATGCTCCAGGGTGGCGATGCCGGCGGAATCGTAGCCGCGGTATTCGAGCCGGCGCAGGGCCTCGATCACCTGCCCCGCCACCGCGTCGCGTCCGACGATGCCGACGATGCCGCACATAGGAGTGTCTCTCGCTCTGACGCCCGGCTGGCCGCGCCGAGGCGCTGCGCAGAGTCCGGGCCGCCCCGCTCAGCGCGGGTCCAAGCGTGACTTCTACCGGATCGGGGTGGCGCAGGGCCAGCCCCGGTCGTGCTCGGCCTGCCGAAGCGGTCTCAGGAGCCCGTCCGGCGCCGCGCCTTCTCGGCCTGCAGCGCCGCACGCTTCTCCTTCGCCCAGCCCGGCTTCATCGCCTGCCGGCCGCGGGCGACCGCCATGGCGTCGGCCGGCACGTCGTCGGTGATCACCGAGCCCGAGGCCACGTAGGCCCCCTCCCCGATGGTGACCGGGGCGACCAGCGCCGAGTTCGAGCCGATGAAGGCGCCCGCGCCGATCGTCGTCCGGTGCTTGAGCACGCCGTCGTAATTGCAGGTGATCGTGCCGGCGCCGATATTGGCTTTCGCACCGACCTCCGCATCGCCGAGATAGGTCAGGTGCGCGGCTTTCGCGCCCGCGCCCATCCGGGCGTTCTTCAGCTCGACGAAATTGCCGAGTTCCGCGCCGGCCTCCAGCACGGCGTGGCCGCGCAGCCGCACGAACGGCCCGATCCGGACGCCCGCCTCCAGGTTGGTCTCGGTGAGATGCGCGAAGGACCGCACGGTACAGCCATCCGCCACGCGCACGCCGGGACCGAACACGACGTTGGGCTCCACGATCACGTCGCGCCCCAGCATCGTGTCGTGGCTGAGGAACACCGTCTCCGGCGCGATCAGGGTGGCGCCGCCCAGCATCGCGGTGCGGCGCAGCTGGGCCTGGATCGCCGCTTCCGCGACGCTGAGCTGCACCCGGTCGTTGACGCCCTGCGCCTCGGCCTCGTCCACCGGCACGACCGTGACGGGCAGCCCGTCGGCGACAGCCAGCGCCACCGCGTCGGGCAGGTAGTACTCACCCGCGGCGTTGTCGTTGCCGATACGGGCGAGCAGCGCCAGGGCGTGCCGCCCGGCAAGCGCCATCAGACCGGCATTGCACAGGGTCACGGCCCGCTCGGCCGCGCTCGCATCCTTCTCCTCGCGGATCGCCAGGACCCGGTCGCCCTCGGTCAGCACCCGACCATAGCCGGTCGGCGTCGCGGTCTCGAAAGCCAGCACGGCCACCGCGGCGCCGTCGGCGAGGGGCGCGCGCAGGCGCAGGAACGTCTCGGCCGTGACCAGAGGCGTGTCGCCGAAGGCGATCACCACGTCGTCGTCCGGCTCGGCCAGGATCTCCCGCGCAGCCAGGACCGCGTGGGCGGTGCCCAGCCGCTCGACCTGCGGAAAGACCTGCGCACCGGGCGCCGCCTTCGCGATCTCGGCGGCGACGTCGTCGCGGCCGGGCTCGGCCACCACGGCGATCCGGCCCGCGCCCGCCGCCTGCACAGCGGCCAGGACGTGGGCGAGCATGCTGCGCCCGGCGATCCGGTGGAGCACCTTCGGCAGGTCCGAGCGCATTCGCGTGCCCTTTCCGGCCGCGAGCACGATGGCGGTGAGGCTGCGCGGGGGCGTTCCGGTCGGGGTCATCGCGGGTCCAGGCGTCGATCAAACGGCAGGACGGATGGGCCGGACGGAAGCCGGGCGCAACCCCATCCGGGTGATCAGCGAAGAGCCAGGGCGGCGTGCTGGCCCGAGCCGTGGGCGAAATGCTCGCGGCGGCGCTCGATCGAGCTGGGGATCCGCAGCGATTCCCGGTACTTCGCCACCGTGCGCCGGGCGATGTCGACACCCTCCCCGCGCAGCTTCTGCACCAGCGCGTCGTCGGACAGCACGTCGTCCCGGGTCTCACCGTCGACGAGCTGCTTGATGCGGTGGCGCACGGCCTCGGAGGAATGGGCGGCGGCACCGGCTGCACCGGGGATCGCCGCGGTGAAGAAATACTTCATCTCCAGGGTGCCGCGGCTCGTGCCGATGGCCTTGTTGGAGGTGACCCGCGAGACGGTGGATTCGTGCATGCCAATCGCCTCGGCCACGGTCTTGAGATTCAGCGGACGCAGGTGGCTGACCCCGTGGACGAAGAACCCGTCCTGCTGGCGGACGATCTCGGTGGCGACCTTGAGGATGGTGCGGGCCCGCTGCTCCAGCGAGCGGGTCAGCCAGTTGGCGTTCTGGAGCGCCTCCGACAGGAAGGCCTTGTCGCCCTCCGCGGCGGCGTTGCGCGACACGCGGGCGTAGTAGCTCTGGTTCACCAGAACCCGGGGCAGCGCCTCGCTGTTCAGCTCGACCAGCCAGGAGCCGTCCGGCGCGGCGCGCACGAACACATCCGGGATCAGAACCTCGACGGCGCTCGATCCGAAGGCGCGGCCCGGCTTCGGATCGAGCCGGCGGATCTCGCCCAGCATGTCGACGAGATCCTCGTCATCGACACCGCAGAGTCGGCGCAGCGCCGCGAAATCGCGCTTGGCCACGAGGTCGAGGCGCGAGACCAGCGCCTGCATCGCCGGGTCGAACCGGTCGCGCTCGCGCAGCTGGATCGCGAGGCATTCCGAGAGATCGCGGGCTGCGATTCCCGGCGGATCGAAGGTCTGAATCAGCGCCAGCATCCGGCCGACGAGGGACGGGTCGGCGCCGAGCCGCTCGGCCACACCTTCCACGGTCTCACGGAGGTAGCCGGCCTCGTCGACGGCGTCGATCAGGAAGCCGCCGATCAGTCGCTCCGCGGGATTCCGGGTCGCGAGGTCGAGCTGGCCCGCGAGGTGATCGCGCAGCGAGGTCTCCGCCGTGAGGGTCGCCTCGAAATCGGGCGCCTCGGCATCGAAGCTGCCGCCGGTGCTGCCATAGGGCGGCGGCGTCAGCGAGAGCATGTCGCCCCCACCCGCTTCGCGCGCCTGAACCGGCACCTCGTCCGGGAAGACATTGTCGAGCCGGGTGTCGAAATCGCTCTCGATCTCGCTGCGGTTCGGATTAAGGTCTGCGGACAGCCACGATTCGGGTTCCGCCCCCTCGAATCCGTCCGAACCCGCCTCCTCCGCGTGGCCGCCCATATCGGGGGATTCGCCGGCGCCCGGCAATTCAGGCTCCGCGCGTTCCAGCAGCGGATTGCGCTCCAGCTCGGCCTCAACATAAGCCGCGAGATCGAGCTGCGACAATTGCAGGAGCTTGATCGCTTGCAGGAGCTGCGGCGTCATCACCAGGGCCTGGCCCTGACGCACTTCCAGCCGTTGCACCAAACTCATGCGAGGCCCCGATGCCCTTCCGGCGCAGTTCGCCAGCCGGAGCCACGCTGCTCACGGCATGGTTCTTGCTTGCTCCGTTGCGCTTTCTCTAGCTCGATCCGATCCGCGCGTCAAAGCGCGTCCGTGCATGCACATGTTGGCAAGTGCGTCTCGGTCCCGAGCGCGTGGCATGGCGGCCACAGCGCCGGTCCCTCGGCAGTGTGACGTCAGATCTTAAAGGAAGCTTTGCGCATTCATCCGCACGTCACGGCCCACATGTCCGATGAAGCCGCACATTGCTTTGTCTGTTCGCAGACGGTTCGGACACTAGATGAAATATCCGCTCGCTATTGCGTGGTGATCCGAGCATGGCACGGAGGCGCGTTCCGGTTCGCGGACTTGAGCCGGAGCGCGTATGTCTACTTCTGCGTACGCGTTCGCCGATGCCGCATCAGAACCGCCTTCTGGCTGCCCTATCCGAGGCGGATGGCGCGCTGCTCGGGCCTCATCTCGAGGCGGTCGACCTTCCCCTCGGCAAGGTGCTCGTCGAGCCGGCCACCGCGATTCCGCACGCTGTCTTCATCGACACCGGCCTGTGCTCCATGGTCTCGACCCTCGCCGAGGGCGCCCGCATCGAGGTCGGCCTGTTCGGCCGTGACGGCATGGCCGCGCCGGCGCTGCTGCTGGGAACCGATACGATCCCGTACCAGGTCTTCATGCAGGTCGCAGGTCGCGGGCAACGCATCTCCGTGCCGGCGCTGCGCGACGCCTTGACGTCCAGCCCGTCGCTGCGGAACCTGCTCCTGCGCTACGTCCAGACCTTCCTGGTGCAGGTCGCCCAGACCGCCATCGCCAATGCCGGGGCACCCGCCGAGGAGCGGCTCGCGCGGTGGCTCCTGATGTACCACGACCGGCAGGACGGCGACGATCTCTCCGTGACACACGAATTCCTGTCGATCATGCTCGGCGTGCGCCGACCGACCGTCACGGTCGCGATCCACACCCTGGAGGGCGCTGGCCTGATCCGCGCCCGGCGCGGCCGGATCCGGGTCCTGAGCCGCAGCCGTTTGGAAGAGGCCGCCGGGCAGACCTATGGGCCTGCCGAAGCCGAGTACGAGCGGCTGATCGGCCCGCTGCGGCGGACGCAGAGCGCGCTGGCATAGGAGCCTTCGGCGCCGACGAAGCCGGCATCGCGCGTTATCACGACGCTTTGCGCACGCCGGGCACACCCTTCATGCCGAGGCCCATCGCCTCGGCCGGGAGCGTTCGATCAAATGTCTGTGCGAAACCATACATTTTTGCGGCAGGCCGGGGATCACTCGCGCGGGGATCGCGTTCTCTGCGCGGACGCCGCGGCTTGGAGAAATCGGCGACCCTGTCGCGCGGGGCGAGGCCGGCGTCCACACACAGGTTAACGACATCGCTCCTGCGGCGGCCCAGGTTCGTCATCTGGCCGTGAGGTCCTGCGCCGTGCGCTACTTCACCGATTTCACCGACGATCAGGGTCTGTCCCGCGACGAGGAGGGACTGCACTTCGCTCATCGTCACGAGGCGTGTCTCTCGGCGACGGAAGCGCTGATCGAGGCCGCGCATGACCGGCTCCGCGTCCGGGCGGACCGGCCGCTCCCCGGGGATGACGGCCTGATCCTGGAGGCGCAGGTCCGGGACGCGGCCGGAAGCACGGTCTTTCGCGCCCGCCTCACCCTCAACCTGGATTGGCGGGACACCGACAGCTGAGCGCCCGCTCTACCAGCCGCAATTCGGCACCGGCGGCTGTGCCTTGGCCATCGCTGATTTCTCGATCGGCACCATCGCGCCCCAGGCGTATTTCTGGGCGTGGGGCGTGACGTTGGCGAACAGGCAGCCGAGCTGGAAATGCGTCGCCCCCATCTCGCCCGCGAAGCCCATACAATCCAGGAAGGTCCAGGTCTTGGGAACCGGGGTCATGGACCGCCAGCGCGGCATCGCGACCGGCGAGCAGACCTTGACGGCCCCGGTGCCGTCATCGGCATTCAGCGCGTCGCCCGGGCTCTGCGCCGCACAGGGGTGGACGGCAAGGCCGAGCAGCAGCGCCGCCGCGAGGGCCGCTCGGCGGGTGATCAGGGCGTGTCGGCTCATCGGGTCAGCGCATCGTCCACCACAGGCCCGCGAGGATCGCGAAGCCGAAGACGTTGTAGAGGATCGCCCAGATCCAGACACCCAGCACGGCCCGGCTCGGCTGGCGCGGTTGCGGCCGGCCGAGACGCAGGCGGTGTCGATCCTCCGGTGTCGGCCAGATCGCCGCTCTTGGGGCCTTGAGGAGGCGCGTCAGCGCCTCCGGAAGACTCGGGCCGGGCGGTGTCTCACCGGTCATGACGGCCTCGGATGCGAGGATGGGCTTACTCCGGTCCAACCCGCCCAAGGCGGGAGCGGTGCGGCTGTCCGTCCGTCCGCGGGCCCGGCCGGTTCGCCGCTGCCGACGGTCCGCCAGCCATTCACAGCACCGTGCCGGGCGCCTGCGGGTAATATTGGTAGGCCCAGGTCTCGGACAGCAGCCGGTCCCCCGCTTTCAACTGGAGACGCATCTCCACCGGATCCGGGCCCTCGGCATAGACCTTGAGGAAAACTCGCCACGGGCTCGGCTTGCCGTACGGAGCCCAGGTGGCGGCGACCTCCCCGGCGCTGCCGCGCGACAGGGTGAGCGCGACCGTGGCCTTCTCGGGATCGAGGCCTGACAGGGCCGCACCCGCGAATTCCAGAACGAATTGCCGCACGAGGTTGGCGCGGCCCGGGCGCCTCTCCGCATCCGCGAGCCACGCGGCCTTGGTGGCGCGGGTCGCGACGCAGCGGGCGAGATCGGTGCCGACCGGTTCCTTCACGGTCCAGCGCAGACGGTAGGCGAAGCTGCGGTCGGATCCGGCCTGAGGCGGATCGTCCGGCACCCAGAGGGCGACGATGTTGTCGTCGGTCTCCTGGTGGGTCGGGATCTCCACGAGCTGGACGCTGCCGCGGCCCCAATCGCCCTGCGGCTCGACCCAGATATCGGGCCGGTTCTCCTCGAAGCCGTCGTCGATGTAGGTCTCGTAGGCGCGGTCGCGCTGGAGCAGGCCGAACCCCTTGGGCGAGCGGTCCGCAAAGGCGCTGACGCTGAGGCGGGGCGGATTGTTGAGCGGGCGCCAGATTAGCTCGCCGGCCCCGGTCTGCATCAGCAGACCGTCGGAATCGTGCACCTCCGGGCGCCAGTCGCTCGCGACGAAGCGGCTCATCCCCTCCGAGTACCAGAGCATCGAGGTCAGGGGCGCCATGCCGAACCGCTCCACCGATTTGCGCATGTAGAGCGTGCAGGCGACGTCGATGACGACGTGCGGCTCCTTCCGGGCGACGAAGCGGTAGGCGCCGGTGAGGCTCTGACCTTCGAGGAGCGCCAGCACGGTGACGGCGCCGTCCGCGGCCGGGCTGACGTAGAACCGGGTGAAGACCGGGAATTCCTCGGTCTTGCCCGGCGCCGGCGCAGTGTCGATGGCGATGCCCCGTGCCGAGGCGCCGTATTGCGCGCCGTCCCCGGCGGCGCGGAAGTAGGACGCGCCGAGGAAAGCCAGCCAATCGCCGTCGTCGCCCGGCTGGCCGGCAGGGGCCTTCTGGAACCGGAAACCCGCGAAGCCCGCCCCGTCCGGCACGTCCTGGGCCGGGTTGCCGGTGGGATAGGTGAACAGGTCGTGGGCGTAGAGCACCTCGCGGGCCTGGCCGCCTTCCAGGGCGTAGACCTTCACGGGGTGGCGGAAGAAGTTGCCGAGGTGGAAGAAGGTCACCGGATACGGGCTCTCGGCGTACAACGCGTGGCCCGGCGGGTAGCGGATCTCCTGGAGTGGCCCGTAGGTCAGGGCGTCGAGGGCGGCCGAGGCCGGAGCCTCGGGCGGCGGCGCGTAGGGCTGGTCCCGCAGCCTCCGGGCGAGATCCTTCAGCCGCTCGAGATCCATGGGCTCGGGCGGCGCGAGGCGCGGGCCCCCGGTGGCGGCCTGGGCGAGGCCCGGGAGCGGCGCGAGGGCGAGAAGCCCGATGGCGGTCAGGACGCGGCGCGTGATCAACTGGGATCCCCCGGATGCGGCCGGGCCTCGCGGCCCGCGCCGCCCTCTAGCCACGCTGGCGCCAGGACGCAATTTCCCGGGCCGCAGCTCAGCTGCGCGGGCCGCAGCTGCCGGTGCTGCCGTCGGTAGCCCAGAGATTGGCGCCGCCCCCCGGCGGGCACTGGCCAGGCAGCGCCAGGGTGATCAGCTTGGCGAAGGTGCGGGCCTCGTCCTCGCCGTACCCGATCTCGCCGACCATGCGGCCGGTCTTGTCGAACAGCGCCACGGTGGCGGAATGCTCCATCGTGTAGTCGCCATCCTTGGTCGGCACGCGCTTGTAGGCGACGTGGTAGGCGTCGGCCATGCGGGCGACCTGCTCGGTCGTGCCGACGAAGCCGCGGATCCGCGGGTCGAAGGAGGCGAGGTAGTCCCGCAGGGTGTCGGGCGTGTCGCGCTCCGGATCCAGGGTGACGAAGACGACGGTGAGGCGGTCGGCGTCGCGGCCCATCCGGCCAAGGGCGGTCGCCAGGGTGGCGAGCGTCGTCGGGCAGACATCCGGGCAGTGGGTGAAGCCGAAGAACAGCACGGCCGGCTTGCCGCGGAGGTCGGCCTCGGTCACCGGGCGACCGTCGAGATCCGCCATCGTGAACGGGCCGCCGACCTTCCGGTTATGGCTGAACCGCGAGCCCTGCTGGAGGACGATCGCCCCGGTGCCGCCGGCGATGACGGCCACGAGGGCGGCGGAAGCGATGAGTGCGAGGGGGCTCGGTGCCATGCTGTGACCTGCGACGGCGCATCGATGCCGCCAATATGGGGTTCGTGTCGACCGGCGCGATGCCGCGCGGCGCGGCGCGGCGGCAGGAACACGTCCGGGGCAGCCCGGTTGGCCAGGATACGGGCAGTCTCGCCATCCGGCGCCGAGACCCCCGCGGCTGCGACGGGGGCCCGCTTCCCGCGGCCTCGGCCGGGACGCGCCCGACCGTCCCCTCCGCGACCGGATACGGGAGTGTCTACCAGATGGCCCAGCAGATCCCCGTCGACCCGCAGGCCCGGGCCGACGATCCCCGGCGCGACGCCGAGCGGGACGATGCCACCCATGCGATCGCCGACGACGTGGCCTATCAGCGCCACGTCTTGGTCAACGTCGTGTTCGTGGGCGCCCCCGGGGCGGGCGATCGGGGTTGGGTCCTGATCGATGCCGGCGTGATGGGCTCCAAGCGCCGGATCGAGGCGGCCGCCGCGGCGCGATTCGGCACGGATGCGCGGCCGGCCGCGATCGTCCTGACGCATGGCCACTTCGATCACGTCGGCGTTCTGGAGGACCTCGCCGCGCAATGGGACGTCCCGGTCTACGCGCACGCGCTCGAGCGGCCCTATCTCGACGGCAGCGCCGCCTACCCGATGCCGGACCCGAGCGTTGGCGGTGGTCTCCTGGGCCGCCTCTCGCCCCTGTTCCCGACTCAGCCGGTCGACGTCTCCGCGCGGCTGCACATCCTGCCCGAGGATGGGACCGTGCCGCCCCTGCCCGGCTGGCGCTGGATCCACACGCCGGGCCACGCGCCCGGCCACGTATCGCTCTGGCGCGAGGCCGACCGGACGCTGATCGCGGGCGACGCGTTCATCACGACGGCGCAGGAATCCGCCTACGCGGTCGCCACGCAGGCGCCGGAATTGCACGGGCCTCCGATGTATCTGACGATCGACTGGCCTGCGGCCCGCACGTCGGTGCGCGCCCTCGCCGCGCTGGAGCCGGAGCGGGTCATCACCGGGCACGGACGCCCGCTGCAGGGGCCCGAGATGCGACGCGCCCTCGACGCCCTGGCGAAGGATTTCGATCGGGTCGCGGTGCCTGAGCGGGGACGTTTCGTCGACCACCCGCTCGGCGCGGCGGACGGCTCCGCCTACCAGGAGCCGCGCTGACCGTCACGGCTCCGGGCGGCGGGGCCATCCCGCGCCTACGAGGCGCGCGCGAAATCCTGGAGCGGCGGCACGGGTTGGGTGGCCGCCAGGACGTCATCCATCTCGGCCTTCGGCATGGCGTGACCGAACAGATAGCCCTGGCCGAAATGGCAGCCTTGGTCGGACAGCCAGTCTAGGCTTGCATCGGTCTCGATCCCCTCGGCCGTGGTGGAGAGGCCGAGGCTCGCCCCGAGCTTGATGATGGCGTCGACCAGCTTGGCGCGCTCATCGTTCATCGTGATCGCGTCGACGTAGCTGCGGTCGATCTTCAGCTTGTCGAACTTGAGTTCGCGCAGGTGGTACAGGCTTGAATAGCCGGTGCCGAAATCGTCGAGCGCGATGCGCACGCCGAGTTCTCGCAGCGACAGCAGCGTCATCCGTGTCGCCTCCAGATCCTGGATCAGCGCGCTCTCGGTGATCTCAACCTCGAGGCGCCGCGGCGGGAAGCCGGTCTCGGTCAGGATCGCCAGGATCCGCTGGGCGAGCCAGGCGTCCTGGAACTGCTGCGGCGCGATGTTCACCGCGAGGATCAGGTGCGGCGGCCAGGCCCGCGCATCCAGGCAGGCGCGACGGATCAGATTGTAGCTGAGATCGGCGATCATCCCCGTCTCCTCGGCCACCGGGATGAACTCGCTGGGGCCGACCAGTCCGCGCGTCGGATGGCGCCAGCGTGCCAGCACCTCGACGCCGACGATCTCCTTCTCGGGCAATGACACGACCGGCTGGTAGAAGGGTTCGATCGCTCCCGTCTCGATGGCGGTGCGGAGTTCCGTCTCCATGCGGGCGCGGGCGCGCAGCTCCGCATCCATGGTGCTGCGAAAGAACCGGAAATTGCCGCGCCCGTCCTTCTTGCCCTGGTACATGGCGAGGTCGGCCGCGTGGAGGATCGCGTCGGCATCCCCGTGTTCGGCCGACACCGCGGCGACGCCGACCGTCGCGCCGACCTTGAGGTCGTTCTGGTTCCAGGTCACCGGCTCGGCGATACGGGTGATGACCGCCTGGGCGAGGCGCGTCAGCCCCTCGCTTTCGTAGCGCAGCGGCACCAGCATGGCGAACTCGTCGCCGCCCAGGCGGGCCGCCAAGCCGCCCGACGGCACGAGTTGCTGGAGACGCTCCGCCACGGCGCACAGGACGGCGTTTCCGGCTGCGTGGCCGTAGAGATCGTTGACCGGCTTGAACCGGTCGAGGTCGATCAGCAGCACCGCCGCGTCTTCGGGCGCCGATGCGTGCGCCCGCTCCACGGCCTCGATGAAGCGGCGGCGGTTGGCGAGACCGGTCAGGCCGTCATGCCGCGCGATCGCCTCGGCCTGTGCGGCAGCGGCGGCGCGTTCGAGCATGAGCCGGCGGAGGATGATCGATTTGCGGATGCTGGCGCCCCACTGCGCCACCCCCATGCAGGCGGCTAGGAGCAGGAGATCCGTCAGGTTGTAGGTGCCGACGAGGCCGTTGAGATACGCGAAAGTCCCGAGCGTGACACCGACGAACCAGATCCCGACCCCGATGACGAGCAGGCACAGGGTCTCATACAACTCGCCGCGGCCCCAGGCGGTCGACGTTTCGGTCGGCATGTTCTGGATCCGGCTTCCGTCGCAAGATTGAAACATGCTGTCCGCTAAAATGCTGTAAATCACGCTTTGAATGCGGGAGCCTGTCTACATCTTTGCCGGTCTTTGTCTTGGTTAATCTGAGTTAAGGCGCGCTTCGCCGTGGATGCGCGTGAGCGCCATCATCGGAATTCGTGCCGTGGATCCCGGGAAACCCTCTCGCCGTACCGGCTTTGTTACGGCTCGACGGCGGCGTCCGGGTCTCGTGCGCCCGTGCGGCTTTCGTGGAGCGCGGCTGCCGCCTTGACGATGGACAGGATTCCGCCGCGGGTCGTCTCGTCGGCAATGCTGGTGAACGCCACTACGAGTTCCATGACCTTCGGATCATCGAACAGGGCCGTCGGACCCACTTTCCCGCTGTCGCCGTCCCGCGGATCGGCGAAGAAGGTATTGACCGGCACCCGCAGCAGGTCGGCGATCGCCTGGAGGCCGGCCTGCGCCGATACGGTTGCGGCCCTTCTCGTATTTCTGAACTTGCTGGAAGCTGACGCCGATCGCCTGACCGAGATCCGTCTGGCTCAGCCCTTGAGCCACGCGCAGCGTCGCGATGCGGCCCCCGATCGTGCGATCGGCCTCGGTGGCAGATTTCGGCTTCGGGGAGGAGGACATTGGATGGAAACCTTCGGCACGTCGGGACGCGTGCGACTAACCCACACGCACCGCGAAAAACACAACCGAAAACTGCTTAGTGCACCGATAAGTTGCTAAATTTACAGCTGCATGGTGCGCATGGCGTGTCCGTTGATGGCGCGTTGAAGGCGCATGGTCGTCACGACGTCGGACCGTGTCGGCTTCGAAGTTCACTCAGGCCCATGATCACGTGATGGTCTCCACCGAAGCGTGGACCGGTCCGGCCAACCTCGAGATCGAATAATTTGCGATCCGCGGACAGGATGAAGAGTACCGAGATCATGAAAGATCGTCGCGCAAGGCGATGGTCCGAGGATCGCCCTGGAAACAGGGCGGGACTGCGCCACTGGCCCTCGGCGAAGACTCCGTCCATGGGGCCTTCGGGTACTGTGAGTCGGCCGCCCGGGTGCCGGTCTCTATTGCCGCCGGGAATTCCCCCTTATCACCCGCGCCAACACTGCATGAGCCGGTCAAGAAAATCTATGAAATGATGTATTCACCCGCCGAGCCCGGCAGTATGGTCGATTTCCCGTCACAGCGCCCGCGTCGATGACTGATTCTCTCATCACTCTCCCGGAGCCAACCGCAGCCACCGGTCAGGGCGACCCGGTGCCCGAGACGGGTGCCCTCCGCGCGCATATCGAGCGGATCCTGCGCAAGCTCGCTTCGGCCAAGCCGACGCCCATGGTTCGCTGAGCCCATCAGCGGCGGCGGATGGGCCATTGCAGGTTTGAACTGCAACTTCCCCCGTGTGGTTGAGCCAGCGTGACTCTTTGCAACGACATGGCGGGAAGAACGCGTATGATGTCTGGATCCGGTTACCGACCTGTGGCCGCACGGTCGCTTTGGCGCGTCGCGGCGGTTCTCGTGGTCGGGTCGATCGCCGGCGGCGCCGGCGCCGCCGGGACGATGCCGACCGTCGATCTGATCATGACGGTTGAGAACGGAGCCGCGAAGTGCGCGCCAGCCGACCTGCGCCTGCCTGCCGATACGGATGTTAGCATCCGGGTCGAGAACCACACCACGAGCCAGATCGTCCTGACCGCGCCGCAGATCTTCGAGAACAAGAACGTTCTTCACCACGACGGCGACGTCGTGCACGTCGCGAGCAATGACGGCTACACGGTCAAGCAGAATGGCAAGGGCGAGATCCGCGTGCGGACGATCGCGGCCGGTCAGTATCCCTATGGCTGCACCAGCGTGAACGACAAGTCGCAACCCTTCCGGGGAACCCTGACGCTCAGCCCGGCGGCGCGCTAGCGGGCTGCGACACGATCCCCCGGGGATCGCGTCCGTCGGTGCGACGGGCCGTCGCCGGTCAGGCGACGGCTTCCACCGGGTGCGGGCGGCGGGGACGGATCCGCTCCAGGATGTCGAGCGTGCGGGCACTGTCGGCGAGGGGCATGATCGGGCTCTCGCGCTCGCCGGTGCCCAGGCAGCGGTGCACCTCGTCGATCTGATGCCGCAGACCGAAGCCGGCGAACGGGGTCGGGATCAGCGCGACCCGGCGGACGTCCAGCGGCTGCAGGAGCCGTTTGGCGAAGGCGAACCGGCCGACGCTCTGGCGGCGCGGCGCGGCGCGTTCGGCCAGCGCCGGAGCCGGTGCGGTGCGCACACGCGTCAGGAATGGCGGGCAGAGGAACTGACGGTGCAGGTGGATGCGACCGCGCGCGCCGATGATCACGGCGGCATTGTCGGCTTCGCCGGTCGAGCCGCAACTCAGCGTCGCGCTCCTGTCATCCCATGCGAGGGCGAGCGCAGCCTGCTGGGCATGCGCGCCGCCACGGTCGAGCACGGTGCCGGACACCTGGGCGGGGGCGCCGAACAGATGCAGTGCCAGCGACACCGGATAGACGCCGAGATCGAGGAGCACGCCGCCCTCCCCTGGGTCGTGCGTCTGGCCCGCGATGGGCTGTGGCCGGGGGAAGAACAGGCGGGCGTCGAGGTGCAGGGGATCGCCAATCTCGCCCGCCTCCAGCATCGCCTTGGCCCGCACCACACCGGGCGTGAAGCGCATCCACATCGCCTCCATGCAGAAGACGCCCTTCCGCTCCGCCGCCTCTGCGATGCGCCGCGCCTGCGCCGCGGAAAGCGCGATCGGCTTCTCGATCAGGACGGCCTTGCCGGCCTCGATGCAGGCCAGCGCGCTGTCCATGTGGTCGCTGTTGGGTGTGGCGATGTAGACGATGTCGACATCCGGCCGCGCGGCCAGGGCTTGGACGCCGACCACGGCAGTCGGTGCGCCGAAGGCGCGCGCGAAGGCCTCGGCGCTGCCGGGGCTGCGCGCCCCGACGGCGGCAAGCCGCGCGTCCGGCCGCCCCAGCAGATCGCTGACGAACCGCTGGGCGATCGTTCCGGTGCCGAGGATGCCCCACGATATGGTTCGGGCCATGGCTAGAACCGCGACTTCAGCTGGATCACGGCACCGCCGCCGGCATTCTGCATGGCGAGGGCGATTTCGGTGATATGCAGGACGAACCGTGCCGAGAGCGGGGCCGGCTGGCCCTTCCGGATCGCTGCGGCCTGGGCGGCGGGCCCGCGCGCGAAATCCATGCGCGACGGGTAGGCCGGCAGCCTGCCGTCGAAGCGGGGAACCGGCAGCTTCCGGCCGAGGAAGCTGCGGCCCGGGAGATGGCGCTGGATCCGGTGCAGCAGCCGGCCGAGGCGCCCGGGCGCCTCGCCGCTCGGCGAGCGGAGGTAGACCGGGCCCTGGCTGGACCAGGAATCCGTCACGGTCAGGACGCCCCGATCACCGACGATGTGCAGGGAACGATCCTGCGGGGCGACGAGGCCGCAGGTGATCCGCGCGACGACGCCGGAGCGGAACTCCAGGCAGGCTGTCGAGAAGTCGTTGGCGATCGCCTCCGGGGGCTGGCCGGTGCCCTTGTCCGGGTAGAGGCGGGACGCGAAGGCAGTCATGCGCTCGACCGGGCCGAACATCATGCCCATCCAGGTCAGATAATAGCCGGCGTGTTCGAGGGTGCATCCGACGCGGTACTCATCCTCCGCCGGCCAGGGCGCCCCGGTCGCGCTGCGCCATTCATGCACCGGCTCGCGGAACACCGGGCCGTCCTCCAGCTCGGCATAGACGAGCCGGACTCGACCGACTTGGCCAGCCGCGACGGCGTCCCGCACCGTCGTCCCCGCTTCACCCAGGATGCTGGCGGGCGCACCGCTCAACGACAGGCCTTTTGATTCGGCGAGGTCCACCAGGGCTTCGGCCTGCGCGTACTCCATGGCGAGCGGCTTCTCGGAATAGACGTGCTTGCCGGCCTCCAGCGCGGCCTTGGTGACCGCGAAGTGGCTGTGCGGATTGGTCAGGTTGAGGATGAGACCGATCGCGGGCTCGGCCAGCAGCGCCTCCAGACTGTCGAAGGCGCGGGCCTGATAGTGACGGCAGAAGGCGGCACGCCGCTCCGGGTCCCGGTCGTAGACGCCGGCCAAGACCAATTCAGGGTGGTTGACGAGGGTCGTCATATAGAAGTCTGCGACATAGCCGCAGCCGACGATCCCGATCTGCATCTCTGTCCCCGGACTCCGCTCGCACCGGAATCGGGGCGTAGCGGCAAGGCTCCGTTCTCAATCCTCATCCATTGGGCGTAGGGGCGGCTGCCGGGATCCCGAAGACCCGGGCGGGGTGACGCCGACCCATGGGTAAACCCGCCTGCGGCGGCTCGGTCGCACGATTCGGATGGCGCTGGAGGAAACAACTCTCGGGCGAGCCGGTGCTTAACCGTCCGTTCACCAAGCGGCTTGAGAGTTCCGATCGCAATCGGAGCCCTGTAAGCAGCCATGCTTGATGTCGCCTTCTGGTGGTGCGTGGCCGTGGCCCTGACCGGATCGGTCGGCCTGATCGGCCTCGCCCTCTTCGCCGGACGCACGGCCCGGTCGCAACCGCGCGGCATACGGCTCGCGCGGAGCGAGCCACTCGTGCTTCGTCACTTCGGGCGCGCTTAGGACGGGCGATCGGCCGGCTCGGCGACCGGCACGAGACTTCTACGGCTGATCGATCATCGTGGAAGAAAAATGGTCGGAGTGGCCGGACTTGAACCGACGACCCCCTGTCCCCCAGACAGGTGCGCTACCGGGCTGCGCTACACTCCGACGCCGCTTGGGCTTGCGGCTCTTAGCCTCCGCGCTGCGCCCGCGCAACCCCTGCGGGGCCGGGGTTATGCGCCGAGATGCTGGCACTTGCGGATCAGGACCGCTACGGGAGGCCCTGCCCCGACGACTGCCAGAGGATCATGACGGACCGACCGATCGCCTTCGATCTCACGCGCCTCGTCACGCGCCTGCGCCACGCGAGTCCGTCGGGGATCGACCGTGTCGACCTCGCCTACGCGCGTGCCTTTCTCGGCCCAGCGGAGACAGCCGTCGGCGTGGTTTCGACGGCTTTCGGCCCGCGCATCCTTGATCGCGCGCAGGCTCTGGCGATCGTCGAGGCTGTGGCGGCCGGCTGGGTCGAAGACCGGCACGCCGTATCGGACCCGGTCTATCGGCAACTGGCGACCCGCTGCGGAGACCCGGCCGCAGTGCCGCCGTCCCTCTCCGCGCCGCAGGCCGGTGCCGCCGACCGGCGACGGATCCAGGCGCGGAAGACAGTCGACATCGCGCTGCGCGGACGTTCGGTCGCCACCCTGCCGCGGGATTCGCTCTACCTGCATACCTCGCATCTGCGCCTCGACGATCCGCGGCGCTTCGACTGGCTCTACACGCGGCGCGACGTGCGGGCCGCCTTCTTCGTCCACGATCTCATCCCGATCACCCATCCCGAATACGGCCGGTTCGGCGAGGCCGACCGCCACCGGGCGCGCCTGCGCACGATCGGCCGGCACGCCGCCGCGATTCTGGTGAACTCCGAGGATACCGGCCGTCGCACCCTCGCGCATCTCGCCGCCGAGGGATTCGGCCGGCCGCCGGTGGCGGTGGGTCATCTCGGGGTCGAGCCCGCCTTCGGACGCACGGGACCGCAGTTCAGGCCCGACCGGCCGACCTTCCTGGTCTGTGGCACCATCGAGTCACGCAAGAACCATCTGCTGCTGTTCCAGATCTGGCGGCTCTTGGCCGAGCGCCACGGAGCCGCCACCCCGCGGCTCATCGTGGTCGGGCGTCGCGGCTGGGAGGCCGAGAGCGCCATCGATATGCTCGAGCGGTGCCCCGGCGTGCGCGCCCACGTCATCGAGGCGTCGGGATTGTCCACGCACGGGCTCGCCGCGCTGATGCGCAGCTGCACCGGCCTGCTGATGCCGTCCTTCACCGAGGGGTTCGGCATTCCCGTGGTCGAGGCGGCAGCCTCGGGATTGCCGGTCATCGCCTCCGACATTGCCGTCCACCGGGAGATCGGCGAGGGTTTCGCCCTGTTCCGTGATCCCCTGGACGGCCCCGGCTGGATCGAGGCGATCGAAGCGCTGGCACAGCCGGATGCACCCCTGCGCGCCGAACTGACGGGACGCCTCGACGGGTACCGTCCGCCGGACTGGCCCGCGCATTTCGCCGCCGTGACTCCGACCCTCGCCATGCTCTGAGAGAGCTCCGCGATCCGCGCGGCGGGCCACTCCGCGTCGCCGCCTCCCGGCCGCGGAGCCGGTGAAGCCGGCCACGCACGTTGCGCCGCTCGGGTCTGACGAATAAGGAAAAGCGTCAGTCAGCCAGGCCGGCCAAGCGCGGGCGGAACGGAGATCCTGCCGATGCGGGTGGTCGACCTCGATCGTGAGACGGTCAAAAGCGGGATTCGCGATGGCTCGATGCTGATCATCGATGTGCGCGAGCCGCATGAATATGAGGCCGGGCACATTCCCGGCGCGGTCTCGCATCCCCTCTCCACCTTCGACCCGCAAGCCGTGGCAGACCTCGTCGCGGCGGACGGCCGGCGGCCGGTTTTCTCGTGTGCCTCCGGCGTCCGCTCGGTCCACGCGCTGATGGCCGCGCAGAATGCCGGGCTCGATCTCGCGGAACACTACAAAGGTGGATTCAAGGATTGGTACGGCGCAGGCGAAACAATCGCCTGACCTGCTGTTTCAATCCAGCTCACGAGCCCGTGATGTGCGCTCGCGCACAAGCAAGAGCGTGAGGCGCGGGTTACGGCCCACTCGCGGCGGAACAATCGTCAAGCTCGGCACGACCGAACGGTCGGCCAACGGACAGCAGGACCCGATGCGCAGCCGGCTTCCCAGCCTTCTCACCGTCTTGTCAGGCCTGATCGCGGGTCTCGCGACAGGCCCTCTCGCGACACCGGCCCGCGCGCAGGCGCCGGGCGGGCCGCCACCCAAGGTCACTGTGGCCAAGCCGGTGGTGCGTCAGATCGTCGAGCAGGACCAGTATACCGGTCGATTTGATGCGATCGAATACGTGGAGGTCCGTGCCCGCGTCACCGGCTACCTTGAGAAGATCAACTTCGTCGACGGCCAGACCGTGAAGAAGGGCGACGTCCTGTTCGTCATCGACCGGCGGCCCTACAAGGCGGCCCTGGAGCAGGCCCAGGCAGCTTTGGCCTCCGCCAAGGCGCGCCAGTCCTTCTCCCAGACGGACCTCGAGCGCGCCCAGACCCTGTCCCGCAGCGGCAACATCTCCGAGCAGGTCACCGACCAGCGTCGGCAGGCCTCCTTGACCGCTCAGGCCGACGTCGACAGCGCACAGGCCGCCCTCAACAACGCCCAGCTGAACTACGATTTCAGCGAGGTGAAGGCGCCGATCAACGGCCGGATCAGCCGGCGCCTGGTCACCGAGGGCAACATCGTCAGCGCCGACCAGACGATGCTGACGACGATCGTGTCCCTTGACCCGATCTATTTCAGCTACACGGTCGATGAGAAGTCGTTCCTCAAGTACCAGAACAGCCTCGGCATCGGCATGGGCCAGACCCAGCAGGGCAAGGGCGTGCCGATCCTGATCGCCCTGTCCGGCGAGGCCAAGCCGAGCCGCAAGGGAACCCTGGACTTCGTCGACAACCGCGTCGACAACGCCACCGGCACGATCCTGCTGCGGGCGACCGTCCCCAACGGCGACCTGTTCATCAAGCCCGGCCTGTTCGGCATCGTCTCGATGCCGGCGACCAAGCCGGCCCAGGGCGTGCTGATCCCCGACGAAGCGGTCGCCGCCAACCAGGACAAGCGGATCGTCTACATCGTCGGACCCGAGAACGTGATCCAGCAGAAGGACGTCGTTCTGGGACCGAAGGTCGACGGCTACCGGGTGATCCAGTCGGGGCTGAAGGGTGACGAGACCGTGGTGGTCAATGGCCTCTCGCGGGTCCGGCCGGGCGCGAAGGTCACCCCCGAGACCATCGAGTTGCCCCCGAGCAAGACCTGAGCCCGAGCGGCTCGACACGAACGCCGTCGCGCGCGCCGCGCGGCGCGCTCCGCACCGACGACGCAGGGCCCCGACCGGGAGACCGGCGGGCCTCAGAGGTTTGACCGATGCGTTTCGCCCATTTCTTCGTCGACAGGCCGATCTTCGCGTCCGTCACGTCGATCGTGTTCCTGATCCTCGGCTTCGTGGCCTACGAGAGCCTGCCGGTCTCGCAGTATCCCGAGATCGTGCCGCCGACCGTGACGGTGCGCGCCTCATATCCGGGCGCGAATGCCGAGACCGTGGCCGCCACGATCGCGACGCCGATCGAGCAGGAGGTCAACGGCGTCGACAACATGCTCTACATGACGTCGTTGTCGACCAACGACGGCAACATGCTGCTGACCGTGACCTTCAAGGTCGGCACCAACCTCGATATCGCCAACGTGCTGGTGCAGAACCGGCTCTCGGTGGCACAGCCGCGCCTGCCGCCGGACGTGCGCAACCTCGGCGTCACGGTCCGCAAGGCCTCGCCCGATCTGATGCTGGTCGTGCACCTGCTCTCGCCGCACAAGACCTACGATCAGAACTACCTCGCCAACTACATCTACCTGAACATCCGCGACGAGCTGCTGCGCCTCGACGGCGTCGGCGACATCACGATCTTCGGCGGCAACGAGTACGCCGAGCGCGTCTGGGTCGATCCCAACAAGCTCGCCGCCTACGGCCTCTCGGTCACCGACGTCACGACCGCCCTGCAGGAGCAGAACGTCCAGGTGGCCGCCGGCCAGCTGAACGGCCCGCCGGCGGCTAAGGGCGAGGCGTTCCAGCTCGTCGTGCAGTCGCAGGCCCGGTTCAAGACGCCCGAGCAATTCGCCGAGGTGATCATCAAGGCGCAGGACGGGCGCCTCGTGCGGGTGAAGGATATCGCCCGCGTCGAGATGGGCCAGAAGGACTACACGACCAACTCGTTCCTCAACGACACGCCCGCTGTGGGCATCGGCGCTTTCCAGCGGCCGGGCACCAACGCGCTCGACGCGGCGGCGTCGGTCAAGAAGGTGATGGAGGAGGTCAAGAAGAACTTCCCGCCGGACGTCGAGTACCGCATCGCCTACAACCCGACGGAGTTCATCGAGGAATCGATCCACGAGGTCTACAAGACGCTGTTCGAGGCCGTCGGCCTCGTCGTCATCGTGGTGCTGGTCTTCCTCCAAAGCTGGCGGACGGCGCTAATCCCGGTCATCGCCATTCCGGTCTCGCTGATCGGCACCTTCGCGGCGATGGCGGCCTTCGGCTTCTCGCTCAACAACCTGACCCTGTTCGGGCTGGTGCTCGCCATCGGCATCGTGGTCGACGACGCGATCGTGGTGGTGGAGAACGTCGAGCGCAACATGGCCGAGGGCCTGTCGCCGGGCGACGCCGCCCACAAGACCATGGACGAGGTCGGCGGCGCGGTGATCGCCATCGCACTGGTGCTCGCGGCGGTGTTCGTGCCGACGGCGTTCATCCCGGGCATTTCGGGCCAGTTCTACAAGCAGTTCGCGCTGACCATCGCGGCCTCGACCCTGATCTCGGCTTTCAACTCACTGACCCTGTCGCCGGCCCTCTGCAAGCTGCTGCTGGTGCCCCACCATGCCCGCAAGGAGCCGAAATTCTTCCTGACCCGGTTCGTGAACTGGCTGGCCAACGGCTTCAACCGCGCGTTCGACGCGACCTCGAACGCCTACGGCCGGACCATCCGGGTCCTGACCGGCGGCATCGTGGGCTTGGGCGTGATGCTGCTGATCTACGCGGCGGTGATTGCCGGCACGCTGCACCTCGCGCAGACGACGCCGACGGGCTTCATCCCGGACCAGGACCAGGGCTACCTGATCGGCGTGGTCCAGCTGCCCTCGGGCTCGTCCCTCGATCGTACGACGGACGTGATCCTGCGCGCCGCCAAGCAGGCCCGTACGGTCGACGGCGTGGCCAATGCGGTGATCATCGCGGGCTTTGACGGAGCGACCTTCACCAACACCACCAATGCCGGCGTGATGTTCCTGACCCTCAAGGGCGCCAAGGAGCGTGCCGTGACGGGCCGGAGTGCGGCGGTCGTCACCGGCGACGTGCTGAAGGCCACCTCGGACATCCAGGAGGCGCGGGTCATCGTGATCCCGCCGCCGCCCGTCCGCGGCCTCGGCAATGGCGGCGGCTTCAAGATGCAGATCGAGAGCCGCCAATCGTCCGACATCGGCGCGCTCATGGCGGCGGCCGGCGAGGTGATCGGTCAGGCCAACCAGAGCGCGGACGTGCAGCGCGTCTTCACGACCTTCGACAACTCGACGCCGCAGCTCTTCCTCGACATCGACCGCACCATCGCGCGGATGCTGAACGTGCCGCTCGCCAACGTCTTCTCGTCGGTCCAGGCGGATCTCGGCGGCACCTACGTCAACGACTTCAACACGCTCGGCCGCATCTACCAGGTGCGCCTGCAGGGCGACGCGGCATTCCGCTCGTCGGTGCAGGACATCTCGCAGATCAAGGTGCGCTCCTCCACCGGCGCGCTGGTACCGATGGGGACGCTCGCCTCGGTGCGGGACGTCACCGGTCCGCAGATCGTGCAGCGGTTCAACCTGTACTATTCGGTACCGGTGCAGGGCGTGGCCAAACCCGGCGTCTCCACCGGTCAGGCGCTCAACGCCATGGAGGAGATCGCCAAGAAGGCGCTCCCCGATGGCTATTCCTACGACTGGACCGAGATCGCCTACCAGCAGAAGGCGGCCAGCGGCACCGCGGGCGCGGTCTTCGCCCTCGGCGTGCTGCTCGTCTTCCTGGTGCTCGCCGCGCAGTATGAATCCTGGGCTCTGCCGCTCGCGATCCTGCTGGTGGTGCCGACCGGGGTGCTCGCCGCCCTGGCGGGCGTGCAGTTCCGGGGACAGGACAACAACATCCTGACCCAGATCGGCCTGATCGTGCTCATCGGCCTCGCGGCGAAGAACGCGATCCTGATCGTCGAGTTCGCGCACGATATCGAGCAGCGGGAGCATCGCGGCCCGGTCGAGGCGGCGGTGGAGGCCTGCCGGCTCCGCCTGCGCCCGATCCTGATGACCGCCTTCGCGTTCATTCTCGGCACCCTGCCGCTGGTCGTCGCCACCGGTCCCGGCGCCGAGATGCGCCAGGCGCTCGGCACCGCGGTGTTCTTCGGGATGATCGGCGCGACCTTCTTCGGCCTGTTCCTGACGCCGGTCTTCTACGTGGTGATCCGCCACTTCTCGCTGTGGCTGGGCCGGTTCCGGAAGAAGCACACCCACGGCGATCCCGGCGGCGCCGCTCAGGCCCACGGCTGACGCGCGGCGCCTCGGCGGCCACATCCTGGAAGCCGCGCCGGATCCGCGAGGATCGGGCGCGGCTTTCGCGCGACGGGTGAGGACGGCCGGTGTAGAGGCTCGCGGCATGTATGCTTTCAGCCGCCTGATTCTCTGGGCCTTCGCCCTCCTGCTCGCGGTTCCGACCGGCTTCGCCGTCCTCGTCCTGGCGCTGTTCGTCGATCCGGCCGCCCAGGTCTGGATGACGAACGGCGCGCTCGCCGGCCTCGACATGGCCCTGTCCGACCTCTCCGCCGGCCTGCCGCCGGAGGGATTGGCACTGTTGATCGCCGGCCTCGCCAAGGCGCTGTTCGTGCTGCTGTTCATGCCCCCTGCGCTAATCGGGCTCGGCGGTGAGATCTTCGGGCGCCGCGGCCTCCTGTGGTACGGCGCCGGCTGCGGCCTGCTGACCGCCGCCCTCCCCTGGCTGACGCGCGGCGCAATCCGGTCGAGCGGGGGCCGCGACGCCGCTCTTCTCGCCGGCGAGGTGCGCCTGACGCTGATCCTGTTCGTGGTCGGTGCGAGTGCCGGCTTGGTCTACTGGCTCGTCGCCGGGCGCAAGGCCGGGCTGATCCGCGATGCAGGGCTGCCGGACGGCGCCTGATCGGCCTCGGTGACGTCGCCCTTGGCCGCGGACATGCGGGCGCGCTACAGGAAGACCGCCACGACACGGTACCCGATGCTCGCCCTGCGCTCCTTCGCCTTCAACCTCTGCTTCTACGCCGTCACGACAGTCCTCGCGGTCGCCGGGCTGCCCATGCTGGTTTCCGGGCGATCCGTGCTGCGGCTCGCCCGCGCCTGGGGGCGGATCACCCTGTGGTTGCTGCGGG
Organism: Methylobacterium sp. P1-11; assembly: GCF_008329595.1. Classification (NCBI taxonomy): domain Bacteria; kingdom Pseudomonadati; phylum Pseudomonadota; class Alphaproteobacteria; order Hyphomicrobiales; family Methylobacteriaceae; genus Methylobacterium; species Methylobacterium sp. P1-11. The sequence continues at coordinate 384,703 of NZ_NPKS01000001.1, read as the reverse complement.
TCGTCGCTGGGATCCAGGTCGAGTTCCGCGGGCTGGACAACATCCCGCCGGGGCCGCTGCTGGTGGCGGCCAAGCACCAATCGGCCCTGGAGACCCTGGCCCTCTGCACCGTGCTGCCGGATTTCGCCTACATCCTGAAGAAGGAGCTGCTGCTCATCCCGCTGATCGGCTGGTACCTGTCGCGCAGCGGCATGGTGGCGATCGACCGGTCCAAGGGCACCCGGGCCATGAGCCTGATGAATGCCGCCGCCGGCGACGCAATTCGGCAAGGGCGTCAGCTCATCATCTTTCCCGAGGGTACCCGCCGGCCTGTCGGGGCGCCCCCCGCCTACAAGCAGGGGCTCTCCCATCTCTACACGGCGCTGCAGGTCCCTTGTCAGCCCGTGGCGCTGAACACCGGTCTGTTCTGGGCGCGCAACAGCCTCGTGCGTCGGCCGGGGAATGCCGTGATCGAATTCCTGCCCGCCATCCCGCCCGGCCTGCCGCGCCAGGAATTCCAGGCGCTGGTACAGGAACGGCTTGAGACCGCCTCGAACGCCCTGGTCCAGGGTGGGCTGGAAGGCCTCGCAGCCGCCGGCCACGCCGTACCAGCGGACGAGGCCGCGGCCGCGGCGGGGCCTCGCCGCTGAGCCGTTCCGGTCTCCGTCGCGGGGTGGCTCTGGATCCAAGCGACGGCGGGCAAGCAACGCCGAGCCGTCCGGTCACTGCGTCAGCGAGAAGTGCTGCGCACCAATCCTGAAGGCGAACTTCGGCGGACTGCACCGCCAGCCGAAGGGCCTCTTAGAGGCCGGCGCCGTATCGGGGCACCGGAGCCAGAGGATGCCGATGCAACGACCCGCCTGGCCGTGTCGAATCGGGGCCTCCGGTCGATTATCGCCACGCGCTCGGACGCGGTCCCAGGCCGTTCGCGATGGATGCTTCCTTCTCCGGAATAGGTCGCCTCCGCTTGTGGATAACGGGCATCATCACCACATCCGCTCTTAGGAACGTCGCCCTTGACGCCTGTGGATATCGCGCGTTAGGTTGGAACAAATGGCGAACAGAAGAGCCCTGTCCTGGTCGGCCGCGCTTCGCGACCTGAAGGACGATCGCAGCCGGAGGCAGGACGTGCGTGAAGAACGCCTCAAGACGACCGCAGGTCTTCGCGGCTCCCCCGCGCTTCCGCTCTCGGCCTGGCGCGGCCGGTCCGGTCGGCGCTACGTGGTCGGGGTCCATCCGGCCGGGGGCTTCGAGCTCGACGAGATGGCGCAGGCCGTGGTGATCGCCGTGCGTCGGGACAATGCCGGCATTGCCGAGATGGTCTCGGTGGCCAGCTCCAGCGAGAGCCCGCGCGATCATCTGCGTCGGACTTGGCTGGATCGTGTCCGCCGCCGGGGCGCCACCGAGATGCATGTGCATCGCCTTGCCGAGAACGAGGCCGAGCGGGTGGCGATCGTCGAGGATCTGCAGGTCGACACCGTCGAGCCGGCGCAGGTCTGACCGGAAACGCGACGCGCAGTCGGATCTGGTTGGCGGCGGTCGACCCAGGGCGCTACTGCCCCAGTTTCGCCCCTTGCGTGGCCTCAAGGCGGGGCCGCGATGTCTCTGCGGAGACCGGGTCGGGGAGCGGAACGCATGGTGCAGGATCGGACGCGGCCGGAGGGCGCCGCCCAGACAGCCCCGGGACCGGGCGCACGGCGGTCCCGGCTCGGGCTGTTCCTCCCCTACATCCTGCTGACGATCGTGCTGGTCGGATGGTCGGCCGGCTGGCTGTGGATGCGGGAGCGCGCGGCCAGCGAGATCGACGGCTGGACCGCACGAGAGGCGGCGGCCGGGCGCACCTGGACCTGCACGGATCGCGCCCTCGGCGGGTATCCGTTCCGTCTGGAGCTGCGCTGCAGCGGCGTGACCCTCGACCGAGCCGATGGACGTTTCCGCCTCGGGCCGAGCACCGCAGTGGTGCAGATCTACCAGCCCCGTCTCGTCGTGTTCGAGAGCGTCGGCCCGTTCCATGTCGAGCAGGGCGATCTGATCGGTGATGCTTCCTGGGGAGCCCTTCAGGGCAGCTTCCACGGCGCCGCGGAGGGTTTCACCCGAGCCTCGCTGGTCGTCGACAAACCGAACGTCACCGTGAAGGGCGCCGAGCCCGGTCCGATCGCGGTCGCGGGCCGGCATCTTGAACTCCATGCGCGGCCGAGCCCCGGCCGCTACGAATCCGACGGCGCCGTGGATGTCAGCCTGCGCCTGAACCAGGCCGCGGTGCCGCAGCTCGACGCGGTCACCGGTAGCCAGGACCCGGCCGATCTGGCCCTGGACGCGACCCTGACACAGGCCACCGTGCTGCAGACCGGGACGGTGGAACGCGAGCTGGAGCGCTGGCGTCGGGCCGGCGGCACCTTGGATCTCACCGCTCTGGCGCTCGCCAAGGGGGCGCAGCGCGTCCAGGCCACGGGCACCCTCGCCCTCGACAATGGCCATCGCCCGGCGGGCCAGATCGATCTGCGGGCGGCCGGCGTCGATGCGCTGGTCGGCAGCATCGTCGGTCAGCGTTTCGGTTCCGACAGGGGCGCCCTGGTGGGCCAGCTGGTCGGCGGCCTCTTGGGGCTCAGCCGGCGTCCGAGCCCCGACGCGCCAGCCGATGCGACTCCGCTCAAGGCACTTCCGCCCCTTCGGCTCGTCGACGGGAAAATCGTCTTCAGCGGCTTCCCGATCCCGAACGTCTTCGTGCCGGCGCTGTACTAGCGCGGTTCCTGTTCGTGCCGGGAGCCGGGCCGGCGTCGTCGGTTTGGATGCAGCGCTGCGATTCTTCTCTCGCGCGGCCTGAGGGCTCCCCATCGATGCCACCCGCCGTCGATCAGGGTGGGCCGCAGTCAAGCCTGGACCCGCTGGGGCATGCCAGAGGCGGGCAGCCCTGAACCATGGCCGGGGCGTGTTCTTAGCGCGTCGACATGTCCGGATCCCGGGCTCCGCCACCCGATCCCGGGATGAATGGGAGAAACGGGCGCGCGGTCTCGACCCCGGCGCAATCGTCGGCCGATCTGGGATGCGTCTTGCCTGATGTGCGAGCCTCGGCCCGCGCGGCGGTGATCGACAGCAGCGCGGGCCTGATCGGCGCCGCGGGATCGGCTATAGGAGCTGGATGGCCTTCCAATCCGCGCCCACGACCCGCGTCAAGATCTGCGGGCTCAGCACCGAAGAGACCCTGACCGCCGCCCTGGAGGCCGGAGCGGACTGGATCGGCCTCGTGCACTTCCCGCGCAGCCCTCGGCACGTCGCGCTCGACCGGGCCGCTGCCCTGTCGGCCCGCGCCCGCGGGCGGGCCGAGCGGGTGATCCTGCTCGTCGATCCGGACGACGCTCTGCTTGCCGCGGCGCTCGAGGCCGTGGACCCGGATCTCATCCAACTCCATGGGCGCGAGAGCCCGGAGCGCGTCGCGGCGATCCGCGCCCGGACCGGCCGGCCGGTGATGAAGGCGATCGGTATCGCGACGCCCGCGGATCTCGCATTCCTGCCGGCTTACGCGGCGATCGCCGACCGGATCCTGCTGGACGCCAAGGCGCCGCCGGAGGCCACCCTGCCGGGCGGCAACGGCCGGTGCTTCGATTGGGAAATCCTGCGCGGCGCCGCGCTTCCGTCCGGCACGATGCTGTCGGGCGGTCTCGATTCCGATAACGTCGCCGATGCCCTCCGCCGCACGGGAATCGGCGCCGTCGATGTCTCGTCCGGGGTCGAAACGGCGCTTGGCGCGAAGGATCCGGCCAAGATCGCGGCGTTCGTGGCGGCCGCGCGACGTCCGCGATAAGTGTTCGGCGCCGTCGCGCTGATCGGGAGAGGCTTACCGCGGCGCTGGCAGCGCCGTCCGGCCGGTATTCGGGACCGTGTAGGGGCTCGAAGTCTCGCTGTCCGGCGCGTAGGCCCGCAGCCGCGACACCTCACGTTCGTGCCGGACGGCCTCGCGGCGATGATAGCGCGCCCGGGCGCGGGTCTTGCCCTGACCCAGCCAGGTGAAGATGCCGCCCACGACGATCCCGAGCGCAACCGCACCGAACAGGATCGCGTAAAGTGGCAGGGCGACGCTGAAGACCGGCGCGTCCGCGTTGAACGGATCGAAGGAGAGCTGCACCGGCGCGCGGTTGGCCACCGCCAGCAGGATCACCAAAGCGGCGATCGGCAGCAGCACGAGGCTCTTCAGAAAACGGATCATCGCGCTCTCAGGTCCTTCCTACTCGGCCGCCGAGGCACTCTCGCCGATCCCCGCGGCGTTGAGGCGCTGGCGCATCTCCTTCCCGGTCTTGAACACCGGGATCGCCTTCTCGGACACGGCAACGGCGGCACCCGTGCGCGGGTTGCGTCCCCGGCGCGCCTCGCGGCGCTTCACCGAGAAGGCGCCGAAGCCGCGCAGCTCGACCCGGTCGCCGCGAGCGAGCGCATCGGAAATGGTGTCGAGGATCGCGTTGACCAGGATCTCCACGTCGCGCTGGTAGAGATGCGGGTTCTGCTCGGCGATCTTGAGGACGAGCTCCGACTTGATCATGGCGTCTAGTCTTCTCGCGGGATCGGGGCGGGCTGCGCGGCGGCGGTCGTTCAGGGTTCCGGACGCCAGAGGGCGAGCATCCCACCCTGCGCGGCCTGTGCTTCGGCGCCGACGGTCCTGAGCCGCGCCGCAAGGCCGTCCAGGCCCAGAAGGTCTGCGCCGATTCCGGCGGCCGACCAAAGGGAGAAGTTGCTCTCAGACGAGGGCTTCCAATCCTTGATCGGCAGATTCTTCTGGACGCCGCGGGCGCTTTCCAGCCACGCCACCGCCTGTCGCTCGCTGCCGAGTTCGTCCACCAGCTTCAGCGGCACGCTCTGGCGCCCGCTGAACACCCGGCCATCCGACACGGTGTTGAGCTGGGACGGATCCATGCCGCGGCGCTCGGCCACGAGGCCCTTGAACCACGCATAGGTGTCGCCGACCACGGAGGCCAGCGCGGCGCGCGCCTCCGGCGAGGTCGGGGTGAATCCCGAGGGCTCGGCCTTGAGCGGTGACGATTTCACCGACTCGACCTTCACGCCGACCTTGTCCAGGAGCCCAGAGAAATCGGGATACTGGAACAGCACGCCGATGGAACCGACCAAGCTGGTCTCGCGCGCGACGATGTGATCGGCCGCGATGGCGGTGATGTAGGCGCCGGAGGCGGCGGTGCCGTCCACGAAGGCGACGATCGGCTTCTTGGCGGCGAGCGCCCGCAGGTTGCGGAAGATCTCCTCCGATCCGGTGGTCGTGCCGCCGGGCGAGTTGATCGAGACGACGACGCCCTTCACGGCGTCGGAGTCGCCCACCCGCTTCATCAGCTTGGCGGTGGATTCGCTGCCTGCGATGAAGCCTGAGACCGAGATGCGGGCGATCTGCGGCTGCACCGCGAACGCGCCATCCGCTCCCGACCGCACCCGGTAGCCGAGGGCTCCGACCGCCACGATGAGCCCGCCGACGCCGAGCACGCGCCAGAGGGACAATCTGCGCCGCAGGCGCCGCCGGTCAATCAGCAGTTCGGCATCGGCTGCCATGCAGTCGCTTCCCCTAAAGCCCTCCGGCCGGCCCCTCGACGGGGTGCGGGAGCCGCGTCCCCGCGCCGGGCAAGTCCTTGGTTTCCTTCGGCTCGCTCGGTCCGAGCCGTGCGAGGCCGGTGTTCTAGAGCATTTACTGCGGGCGTGGATATGGGGCGCGCGAAGAAAATGTCGGGGTGGCCCGTCGCTGTCGCCTGGGACGGTCGGGCTCGACCTGGGATCGGTCGTCGACTACCTTGAATTGTCGGACCAAAAAAAGAACCCGCGCAGGACATTGGTCCTGCGCGGGTTTCGGTATTGCGGATCCGCCGCCCGGACCGGCCGGGCGGCGGATGGCGGCGTCTTACTCGTCGTCGGAGCGCTTCTTGTTGAAGGCGGCGCCGAGGATGTCACCGAGCGAGGCGCCCGAATCGGCGGAGCCGAACTGGGCCATGGCCTCCTTCTCCTCGGCGACCTCGAGGGCCTTGATCGAGACCTGCACGCGGCGGGCCTTCCGGTCGAACTGGACGACGCGGGCGTCGAACTTCTCGCCGGTGGCGAAGCGCTCGGGGCGCTGGTCGCCACGGTCGCGGGCGAGTTCGGCGCGACGGATGAAGGTCTGCATGTCGGTGTCGACGATCTTCACCTCGACGCCGGCATCCTTCACCTCGACCACCTCACAGGTGACGATCTGACCCTTCTTGATCTCGCCGGCCTCGGCGAAGGGGTCACCGCCGAGCTGCTTCACGCCCAGCGAAATCCGCTCCTTCTCGACGTCGACGTCGAGAACCTGGGCGCGGACCATGTCGCCCTTCTTGAACTCCTCGATGACCTGCTCGCCGGGACGGTTCCAGTCGAGATCCGACAGGTGGACCATGCCGTCGACATCGCCCTCGAGGCCGATGAACAGGCCGAACTCGGTCTTGTTCTTGACCTCGCCCTCGACCTCGGAACCGACCGGGTGCTTCTCGGCGAAGGCCTCCCAGGGGTTCTGCAGGGTCTGCTTGAGGCCCAGCGAGATGCGGCGCTTGACCGGATCGACCTCCAGGATCTGAACCTCGACCTCCTGGGAGGTGGAGACGATCTTGCCCGGATGGACGTTCTTCTTGGTCCAGCTCATCTCGGAGACGTGGATCAGGCCCTCGATCCCCGGCTCCAGCTCCACGAAGGCGCCGTAATCGGTGATGTTGGTCACGCGGCCCTTGAGCTTGGCGCCCTCCGGGTAGCGGGCGGCGATGCCCTCCCACGGATCGGCCAGCAGCTGCTTGATGCCGAGCGAGATGCGGTGCGTCTCGTGGTTGATCTTGATGATCTTGACCTTGACCGTCTGGCCGATGGTCACGACCTCGGACGGGTGGTTCACGCGGCGCCACGCCATGTCGGTGACGTGCAGCAGGCCGTCGATCCCGCCGAGATCGACGAAGGCGCCGTACTCGGTGATGTTCTTGACGACGCCGTCGATGACCTGACCTTCCTCAAGGTTGGCCACCAGCTCGGAGCGCTGCTCGGCGCGGCTCTCCTCGAGCACGGTCCGGCGCGACACGACGATGTTGCCGCGGCGGCGGTCCATCTTGAGGATCTGGAACGGCTGCGGGGTACCGAGCAGCGGGGTGACGTCGCGGACCGGACGGATGTCGACCTGCGAGCGCGGGAGGAACGCCACGGCGCCGTCCAGGTCTACGGTGTAGCCGCCCTTGACCTGGTTGAAGATCGTGCCGGTGACGCGGTCGTTGTTCTCGAACGACTTCTCGAGCTTGACCCAGCTCTCCTCGCGACGCGCCTTGTCGCGCGAGATGACCGCCTCGCCGAGCGCGTTCTCGATCCGGTCGACGTAGACCTCGACCTCGTCGCCGACCTTCAGCTCGCCCTCGCGGCCGGGACCGGTGAATTCCTTCAGCGCGACACGGCCTTCCGTCTTGGCGCCGATGTCGATGACGGCCACGTCCTTCTCGATCGCGACGACGCGACCCTTGACGACGGACCCTTCGGTGATCTCGTGTTCGAGGAAGCTCTCCTCGAGGAGTGCGGCGAAATCGTCGCGGCTCGGGCTATGCCCCAGAGCGGTACCTGCGGTCATTCTGTCTCCTGAACGGCCTCCGGCGGAGGCCCGTTGCGTCGGCGGCTCGCGTTGCAGGCGCCCCCGTTCGCCGCGGCCTCCCCGGAGTCTTTCGGGAGAGGCGGCCGGTCCCGCGGGAACCGGCTTGCCGACGCGTCGATACGGATGACGAGGGCGGTCCCGCCAGTGGCCCTGCGGGCGCGCCAGAAGACGTGCGCGCGAAGGCGGATCCGGGAGGACGCGCGTCCCTTACAACATCACCCTTGCGACTTCAACCGATGAGGGTTTTAGGCTCGGCGGGCGGATATTGGGGCACTGAGGAAGGGGGGTCTTGCCGCCGGCAACAGATGCAGCAAGTCTGTCCCCGGGTGGACACTTGCCGGCGCTATATCCGCCGGGCGCCAGGGGCCGGCCCGGTTGCCCGGGATCCGGGCCGGTCCGGCGATCCGGGGCCATGTGGGGGAGAAGCGTGCCGCGTCCTGACCTCGACTTTCGCGCTGCCCGACTTCGTCGTGACAGGCCTCAGCGTGCAGCTCTGCGCGCGCCGCGATTCCGGACCTGACCAGCCGATGCCGGACGGGTACAACACCCCGATGGAGATGCTGGCGCGCAAGCTCGACAGCATCGCGCGCCTCGCGGAATCCGACCGCGACGCGCTCCTCCATCTGCCCCACACGGTCCGGAACCTGCCGGCCCGCCACGACATCGTCCGGTTCGGTGACCGGCCAAACCACAGCTGTCTGGTCCTGCAGGGCTGGGTCTATCGATACGCGGCCCTGTCCGAAGGTGGGCGTCAGATCCTGTCGTTCTACATCGCGGGCGACCTGCCGGACCTGCAAAGCCTCCACCTGCACCGGATGGATCACAACCTCGCCACGCTGACGGCCAGCGTCGTCGCGCTGATCGCACATGACGATCTGCGCCCTGTCCTTCTGCGGAACCCGGGACTGGCGGCCACTCTCTGGCGCGACAGCCTCATCGATGCCGCCCATTACCGCGAGCGGATCACCAGTCTCGGGCGGCGTCAGGCCCTCGGTCGCGTCGCCCACCTGTTCTGCGAGTTGTATCTCCGACAGAAGGCCGTCGGGCTCGCGCGCGATCTGAGCTGCCCCCTTGTCCCCAAGCAATCCGAGCTCGCCGATGCCCTTGGCCTGACCAGCGTCCACCTGAACAGGGTTCTGCGCACCCTGCGGGGCCGCGGCCTCGTCACCTTGAGCGGTGGCATCCTGACCATCGAGGACTGGGATGCGCTGACGGAAGTCGCGGAGTTCGATCCGACGTTCCTGCACCTGGCGAACAGCCCGGCACCCGTTCGTGGGATCGTCGAGACCGTCTAACGCCCGGTCGCCTCAGGCGGCGCGAGCCAGCGCTTCCGGTGCTGCGGTCACGTCGTCGGTATGGACGTCGAAACGGACCAGATGGGCTGCGCCGAAGCTCGTGGTCAGGGCACAGTCGGTGGCATCGCGGCCGCGGGCCATGACGATCCGGCCGATGCGGGGCCGGTTGTGCCGGGCGTCGAACGTGTACCAGCGCGGCCCGTCGGGCCCTTCGAGGAAGACCTCGAACCACGCGGAGAAGTCCATCGGCGCCGGGTCCTTCGGAACGCCGATATCGCCGAGGTAGCCGGTGGCGTAGCGCGCCGGGATGTTCATGCACCGGCACAGGGTGATCGCCAGATGCGCGAAGTCGCGGCAGACCCCGACGCGCTGATTGTAGCCGTCGAAGGCAGTGCGGGTGGCATCGGCCTGCTGATAGTCGAAGCGCAGACGCGAGTGGGCGAAGTCGACGATCGCCTGAACCCGGGCCCATCCTTCCGGCGTGCCGCCGAACTGGGACCACGCAATGCCCGAGAGCTTGTCGGTATCGCAGTAACGGGAACCGAGCAGGTACTGCAGGACTTCCTCGGGCAGATCCTGCACGGCAACCTGCCGGGCATCCGGTGCCTGATCGTCCGGCACGCCGTTGTCGGCGATCGTGAAATCCGTCGCCATGGTGATCCGCCCGCCCGGTGCAACGATACGGGTGCAGACATTGCCGAAGGCATCGACGTGCTGCGTCGCCACGACCGGAGGGTCGAACGTAATCACTTCCGGGGTCACGAGATCGTGCCTACGCTCCGGCCGTACGTTGAGGAGCAGGTTCATCGGCGTTGGGCCGAACGTATCGAAGGCGATCGAGAAGCCGGTGCGAATGTGCATCGTCGAGGACCGTGAGGCAGGTCGCTGTCCGGTCGTGCCGGAAGGCGGGTCGTTACAGTAGAGAGCCCTACAAGCCACGAGGCGATGTCAAGTTCCGTCTGCGAGCCCGGTTCAAGACACTTTGAGCTGCCTGAATATCCGGCAGCAGGCTGGTCGGGTCGTTTCTACCGAAGCCATGCAGCAGGGCGAGGGCGGGGCTGCGGCCTGGCGGGGCCGGCCGGCGTCGCGCGATGTTGCAACGCACACTGCGGCCTCCTATTCCCTGACCCCGCGAATCCAGGGTCGGCGGGCTTCGGCCCCAACGACCTGATGCCGGACGATCGATGCCCATGATACCCGACAAGCTTTCCCTGCCGAAGGACAAGATCCGGGTCCTCCTGCTCGAGGGCATCAACGACAGCGCCGTGACGCTGATGCGGGCAGCCGGCTACACCAACTTGACCCGGCTGCCGAAGGCGCTCGACCGGGAGACCCTGCATGAGGCGCTCCAGGGCGTGCACATGATCGGGATTCGCTCCCGCACGCAGCTCGATGCGGCCGCCTTCGAGGCGGCGGACCGGCTCCTGGCGGTAGGCTGCTTCTCGGTCGGCACGAACCAGGTCGATCTGGAGGCGGCCCGCCACCTGGGCATTCCGGTCTTCAACGCCCCCTTCTCCAACACACGTTCAGTGGCGGAGCTGACGATCGGCGAGATCGTGATGCTGTTGCGCCGGATCGTTCCGCGCTCGGTCGGCGCCCACGCCGGCCGCTGGGACAAGTCGGCCACAGGTTCTCTGGAGGTCCGCGGCAAGACGCTGGGCATCGTCGGCTACGGCAATATCGGGACGCAGCTCTCCACGCTCGCCGAAGCCATGGGCATGCGGGTTCTGTATTACGACCACACCGATAAGCTGCGCCACGGCAACACCGAGCCGGTCGAGACGCTGAAGGCGCTCCTGGCGCAGAGCGACGTCGTCTCGCTTCACGTACCGGAGACCGAAGCCACCGCCAACATGATCGGCGCGGCCGAGATCCGCGCGATGAAGCCCGGCGCCTTCCTGATCAACAACGCGCGGGGCACCGTGGTCGATCTCGAGGCGCTGGCGGCGGCGTTGCGCGACGGTCATCTCAAGGGCGCGGCCGTCGACGTCTTCCCGGTGGAGCCCGGCTCCAACGCCGAACCCTTCGTGAGCCCCCTCCAGGGGCTCGAGAACGTGATCCTGACTCCGCATATCGGCGGCTCCACCGAGGAGGCTCAGGAGCGCATCGGCTCCGAGGTGGCGCGCAAGCTGGTGGATTATTCCGACATCGGCTCCACGGGCGGCGCCGTGAATTTCCCGCAGGTGCAGCTCCCGGCACGTCCGACTGGGACGCGCTTCATCCACGTGCAGCGCAACCTGCCCGGCATGCTCGGGCGCCTCAACGACGTGTTCTCCCGCGGCCGCGTCAACATCGCCGCGCAGTTCTACCAGACCGACGGCGAGGTCGGTTACGTGGTGCTGGAGACGGACGCCACCGATGCGGATGCGGAGGCGCTGCTCGCCGAGATCCGCGCCATTCCGGGCACGATCCGCGCCCGCCTGCTCTACGAGCGACGCTGAGCGGGAAGACGCGCTCCGCGACCATCAGCCAAACGGGAATTTAAGCGACGCGCGTGAACGCCCTTGGTCTTGCCGCGTTCGTCTTGCGCGGCCAAGCTGGCCGCTGTTCAAGTCTTGGACGGCATCATTGACGGCGTCGACCGATCGAGCGCCCGACCGGCGGAGGAATTGCGGTGACGAAGCGGGTAGCATGCGCATGGGCCACCCTCGTGCTCGGCATAGCCGGGGCGGCCTCGGTCGTCTCAAGCGCGTCGGCGGATTGCCTGCGCCGCGTCTATAACCGGTCGAACCTCGTTCTGGTCGCCCGCCAGGACGGCGGGCCCCCCGCGACGCTGCTGCCGGGTCGGTCCCTGCCGGTGCGGCTGTCGCGGCCAGGCCAAATCGATATCGCGGGCTATTGCGGCATGCCGCAGGCGGGCGGGGCCCCGGTCACCCAACGGACCTTCGACTATGAGGCGGTGCTCGACCGCTGCTTCGTCCGGTTCGGCGGCGACCTGTTCGTCCCGCAGCTCGGGCGCGGCTTCATCGGCCTTCAGGAGACGGCGCCGTTCACGGTGAACAATCCGCGCCAGGGGGACATCGTCCTCGGCCCTGCGGCCGGAGCCTCCTGTCCGCTGCCGAGTCCGGCTTCCGTCCTCAGCCGACGCGGTTGAACGTCAGAGATAGTGCCGGAAGACCACGCCGGCATCCTCGGAGGCGCTGGGCTGCTGGGGCGATACCGGCCCTACGAATGGGCTCGCGAGGCGCAGTGCCACGAGGCCGAGGGCCGCCAGCGCCGGAGCGAACAGGCGGAACGGGCGAGCGAGCATGGACGCCTCCGTTGCGCGTCCGTTTCAGCCTGCGTCGTGCATGCAGACCGGATGCGCATGTGAAGCATCGCACCTCACGGTCGAGCTGGACGTGCCAAAGCGCACATGGGTAACGTTAAGCGTGGTCCCGGGCCTTCGAACGCGGCAACAGGCCGGCGTGACGTGACGGCAGGTCGAATGCGTCCACCGCGCCGCTGGCATGTGCACCGATGCGCTCCTATGCTGCACGGCGTCGGGGGTTGCCTGGGATCGCGCTGCACGGGCCGCGATGGCGCTTCCCGGGTGGAACCGACTGCGTGAACGAGGACGCGCGTATGCTGACCCAGACAGGCAACTCGATTCTCCGAGGCGATCTCGGCGTCGAGGAGACCATCGAGTCCGACAACATCGTCCGCTGGGACGGCGAGCGGCTTTATGTGGAGCAGGACGTCTTCCACAACGGCCAATTGGTTCACCGCAAGTATCGCCGCACCGTCACCGAGCCGGTCGCGCGCGTTCTCTGGGCGATCATCAACCGCGCCAAGCAGTGACCCGCCGGGCATCGGCCGAGCCTGCTCGGACCGACGTTCCGGCTATCGGGCCATACCGAAGGGCACAATTACCAGCGAAGAGTACCGGTCACGGCGATCCGCGCTTCGGAAGCCGACCGCAGCGCTGCCGGATGCATCGAGGGGCGACCTGCTGGCACCGGTTCCCTAAACCGGCGGCCACGCTCGAAGCCGCGCCGCCTCTAGGCGGCGACGGCCGCGGTCGGTTCAACGAGCGTGAGGTGGGTCGGCCGCAGCACATCGAGGCGCTCATGCGCGTTGTCGAAGGCGGCCCGGATGGTCGTGCTCGCGTCCTCGACGGCGACCAGAACTGCCAGTTTCTGCGCGCTGGCCCGATCCGCGAGGCTGCGGGCCGCTGTGACGAGCGACTGCTCCAGGTTCAGGAATTCCGCTTCGGCATCCTTCCCAGCTTCGCGCGCGACCGAGGCAAGGCGGTCTAGCACGGCTTCCAGGGCATGGCGCAGGACAAGCGTCCGCACGCGCTCCAGCAGGAGCGCCCTCTCGTCGATCTTCATCGGAATCGGTCCGGGTTCGGGAACACGGCCAAGCTCTCATACTTCGACGCCATGTGCAGCCACCTTTTTGCAACAGCGTAATACTGTCTCGCGACCTCCTCGCTCCGCGGGTTCACCGTTTCGGTGGATCGCCCGTGCAAAGTTGTTCTGCAATCATATGCTGAGTATTTGTGCAATTCGAGTATTAAATGCGCCTCTTCGATAGCGTCATCGCACAGATTCGCGCGTTTGAAGGCGCGTGTCGCTGCGCGAATAGTGCTGATTTGCGGGTGACGCGGCGCGTCGCGCGTTCCGGCCGCCGGCGCCCCCGCTTCTCAGTACGGCGTGCCGCGCTGGCGCCGATCCCGCAGCGCCTCGGCGTGCCATTCCAGCTCGTCGAGGAAGCGGGCGGCCGCCGTCGCGAGCCACGGCTCGGTGGGGACGCCCTGCGCATCGATGACCTTATGGAGCCGCGGGACCGGCAAGAGCGAGGGGATGCTGGACATGCCCATTTCGGCGAGCATCGCCCGCAGCGGCATCGCTGCCCGGACGCCGCCGAACTGGCCGGCCGAATAGCAGCAGATGGCCGAGGGCCGCCAGAAATACTCCTCGAGGAAGTGATCGAGGGTGTTGGACAGCGCCGGCGGGACGCCGTGGTTGTACTCGGCCGTGACCACAAGAAAGGCGTCGGCACGGCGGAAGAGTTCGGCGAGCCGCTGCAGAGGCTCCGGCGCGGTCCCGGCCGGGTATTCCTTGTACATCCGGTCCAGGAGCGGGAGCTTCAGCTCGGCCGGATCGACCAGCGGAGCGACGTGGCCGCGCGCCTCAAGCTGCGCGATCAGGAAGCGGGCGGCGCGGATACCGATGCGGTCGGTCCGAACGCTGCCGACGATCACGAGGACGGTCAGGGGCATGGCGATCTCCGGTTCGTCGGATCATGCCAGAGGTCACGGCGCGGCTCCAGACGCCACGCACGCCCGGGGTTATCAAGCCTTGGTGCTGCTGGTGAGCGCGGCCGCGATGCCGAGAGGGCCGCCGGTCGCATAGGCGGTGATCGCTTTCGTCACCTGTTGCAGGAAGGATTGCAGGTCGCTCCCGCTGCCCGTCGCCGCCGCGGCTTCGCCGGTCGGCGTCGCGCTGGCAGGCGTGCTCGCGGACGAGGACGCATCCGACGCGCTGCCGGTCTGCTCGGCCTCTCCGTTCTGCGTCTCATCCGAAACCGGCCGATGGCCATGGTGGCCGCGATGAGGGTGGACGGGAGCGGCGCCGGCCGCGGCCTGGTCCGGCGCCGTGCCGGTCGTGGACGTGTCGTCAGCATTGGCCGTGGCTTCCGCCGGCGCCGTGACGCCGTTCTGAAGACCCATCTGGCTGAAGTCGGATTGCAGTTGCAGGAGCGACGCCATCAGATCGTTCGACATAGCCGGTGTCGAGGCTGTGCCGGCGGCCTGGGCAGTACTCCCCGCGTCGGCCGCTGTGCCGGTCGCCTGGCTCGCCGCCGCGGCGGTGCCGATGTCGAGACGCGTGGCATTCGCCGCGCGCGCCTGCCTCAGGGCGCTGACAAGATCCCGCTGGAGAGAACTGCCCGTAACCGCATTCACCGACATGGTACGCCTCCGCGACCGCTTTCGGTGAGGGCAGGCATGGACCGTTCCAGGATTCTCCCAATGATTTCAACAATGCTCCGGGGCTTCCTTCCGGCAGGATTCGCCGAGCGGCAGAATCTGCCGGTCCGCCCTAGCCGGCCGACATGGATCGGATGAGGATGAGGCCGGTGGCATGCCGGCTGCCGAAGAAGGCCAGCAGCGCGATCATGGTCAGCAGCACGCTCAGCAGGAACAGGGCACACAGCCCATCGGTCACGGCCCCGGCCGCCGCGACAGCGCTGCGATCAGGGCCGGAAACACATAGTCGCTGACGGCATGGATACGGGTCGGGATCATGTCCCGCGGTCCTCCTCGCGAGGTCAGGATGATTGCGGGCCGGTGCTCGCGTCGCCGAGATGGCGGAGGTTCTCGGGCGGTGTCTCGGCCTCCGTCGCTTCGACCGAGGCCACGCTGCCGCCGCCCACCGCGTCGAGACGCTGCTGCCCCGACGCGATGCGGGCGACCTCGGCCTCCCAGCTCGGATCGGACTGGCGCTCACGCTCGAGTTCCGCCGGGCGGCCGAGATCCCGGGCTTCGTCCTGCCCGAGATCCTGACCGTTTCGGTCGGCATTGGCGCTGAAGCTGCGGAGGTTCGGTCGGGCGGATGGTTTCGGATCGGCCGGATTCTGGGTCATCGATGCTTTCCTGGGAAGAAGGAGCGGGCTCGGGTCAGATAATCGGCTTGCCGCCGGTCACCGCGACGGTGGCGCCGGAGACGTAGCTCGATTCCGGGCTGGCCAGCATCACGTAGACCGGGGCGAGTTCGCAGGGCTGGCCGGGGCGCTTCATCGGCACCTGCGAGCCGAAGGTACGCACCTTCTCCTCCGGCATGGTGGAGGGGATGAGCGGCGTCCAGATCGGCCCGGGGGCCACGCAATTCACCCGGATGTCGCGCTCCGCCAGCAGCTGGGCCAGGCCGCCGGTGAAGTTCTGGATCGCGCCCTTGGTGGTGGCGTAGGCCAGCAATTGCGGGCTGGGCGTATCGGCGTTTACCGAGGTGGTGTTGATGATCGCGCTTCCGGCCTTCATGTGCGGCAGAGCGGCTTTCACCAGATAGAACATCGCGTGGATGTTGGTCGCGAAGGTGACCTCCCACTCCTCATCGGAGATCTCCTCCGGATTGGCGAAGGTTTTCTGGTGCGCGGCGTTGTTGACGAGCACGTCGACCTGCCCGAACGCCGCCACCGCCTTGTCGACGATGGCACGGCAATGTTTCGGGTCCTTGATGTCCCCTGCCATGGCGACGGCGGTGCGGCCTGCCGATTCCACCAAGCGGCAGGTCTCGCGGGCATCGTCGTGCTCGTCGTAGTAGCTGATCAGCACATCCGCCCCCTCTCGGGCGAAGGCCAGCGCCACCGCACGGCCGATCCCGCTATCCGCACCGGTGATGATCGTCTTGCGGCCGGCGAGCCGGCCGGAGCCGCGGTAATGCGCCTCGCCGTAATCCGGGCGCGGGTCCATGTCTGTGTCGCGGGCCGGCGGGGTGAGCTGTCGCTGCCGATCGAAGGGCGGCTTCGGAAAGTCGGTCATGATGACGCTCCTTGCAAAGGTGGCGAGGCGCCCGCGATGCACGGGTCTCGACGCGCTGCGCCGAACAGGAAGGCGG
This sequence comes from Methylobacterium sp. P1-11, assembly GCF_008329595.1. Classification (NCBI taxonomy): domain Bacteria; kingdom Pseudomonadati; phylum Pseudomonadota; class Alphaproteobacteria; order Hyphomicrobiales; family Methylobacteriaceae; genus Methylobacterium; species Methylobacterium sp. P1-11. The sequence goes on along the minus strand of NZ_NPKS01000001.1, from coordinate 368,264 downwards.
ACCGCCGCTTCGACGGCTGAATCGATCCGGCCGGGTCTCACACCCGCCGACGTTTTCCGACGGCGCGGACCGGATTCACGTTCTGAGAAATCCTCGGGAGCTCTGGCCCCTGCTTCGACAACCCGACCCGGCGATCATTGTTTCGCGTGTCACCGCAGTATAGATGCCGCCGGTGCCGATCGATCGCGGCGTCTTCTCGGGAAGTAGAACGTATATTTGTGCTCTTTCGGCACTGCGCGCGAGGCTTAGCTGTCAAGCGTGGCCAAATAAGCCTGGTGCGGAACGATGCGGATCTTGTCGGGTTGGCCCCACATTGGGCACCGCGGAGTACACATGACGACCAAGCCACCGCCTGTTCCTCCGGCCAACCGCTCCGACAAGGGGCCCGGTAGCGCCACGGAGGCGCCGCTCACCCAGGGTCGGTCCGGATCTCAGACAAAGGATCCGGACAAGGTCGGCCAGGCCGGAAATTCCAAGGTGAACACCACCAATCAGGGCTACCAGCAGGACCGCTGAGCGCCCGCTGCGCGTGGGTGCAGCCTCTGGTTGCGCCCAACGATTTCGTTGAACCGCACCGGAGGATGATCATGGCGAATGCAAGTCGACACAAGGTCGGCCCGGGCGCCCAGGGCAAGGGCTCCGGAACAGGGGCCATGTCGGAGCTGCCCGACGGCGTGTTGCCGGAGAACATGGTGCTCAGCAACCGTGATAAGTCGCGACACAGTGATGAGCGCGGCTTGGACAGCAAGAACGTTCAGACGGAGCAGTATCAGGACCATGCCGGCAACCGGCAGGTGCTCGCCGATGTGGGGCCTGAAGAGGATGGCAATACCAGCGGCATGGCAAACCCGAAGACAGACGATTCCGGGGCGCAGAGCAGCCTGAAGCGTCAGCAGCACTCATAGAAGTTTCGCCGGGTTGTCCCAGAGGCGCGGCGCGTCGGCCGCGTCTTCCGCGACCGCGCCGGGCATGGCGGTCGCAGACCCTTGTTGGCGCGCCGCGCTCGGTATCCGGCTTTGAGGAGGCCGGGCGTCTGCCGGCCTCCTGTTCAACGGCGGAGACGCCTCATGTGGAGACCGGTTTCCCTGGCGGTGTCGCTTCTCGGCTTGGCAGCCGCCCGCGTTCACGCGCAGGCGATCAATCCAACACCTGGAACCGAGCCGGCACAGTCCAACGGACTCCTCGGCATGCCATCCTTGCTGCTCGTCGGCGTGATCATCGCCTTCGCGGTTCTGTACGCGCTCCGCGCCCGCCGTCGCTGAGCGACGGGTCCGTGGCTTGCTGACGACGGCAAAGTCGTTCGGGTCGCGTATCTTGAGCTTGAGCGCCGATTTGGAAAAGCGGATTGCCGCGGACGCGGAAAAGTCGAGCCCTCACCGTGGCGCCGTGTAGCGGCGGCCTCGTATCGGCGAGGGCGCTGAAAGTCTTGATTGTGATGGAGCCGGTCTTGTGGCTCCCCGAGCCGGACTCGAAGCTGCGACAAGGCGACTAACATTCGGGACGATCCTACCGATTTCACGCGAGCGCGTTACCTCGCGGCGTCTGCCTCCGAGCGCGCAATAGACCCCCTCCCCCCGCCACGTTAGCCTCATCCAATGTGTCCTGCCCGCAATCCGATTCCCGAAGCTGTCGCGGCCTTGGTCGCCGCCGGCTACCTGGTCGAGCCGTTTGCCGAAGATCCCGCGCTGTGGCGGGTGAATGGCGAGGTGATGACCGGCACTGAGCTCCTCGATGAGGCAATACGCATGGGCCTCATGGACGGCTGAGGCCGCCTCCGGTAGCTCTTCACCATGGCCAAAGAACCCGCGACCGCCCCCGAGCTGCGCAAGGCCGCCGAGGTCAGCGACCAGGACATCGACGCCACGGTCCACGCGGTGCTGGCCGACCTCGCCTCCGAATCGTACCCTCTCGCGAAGGGCTGGACCCTCAACCTCGTCGAGACGCTCCGCGCGAACACGCGCGCGGCCGAGGCGCTGACCACCGACAAGCCGGTCTGGAAGCGGCACATGGTCCGAACCGCGATCCTGCTGGCACAGTCGGTGACGGGATGAGCGGACGAGTTGCCACAGCCGAAGGCCGGCACTGGTTCTACGACAACAAGATCCTGGTTGCAGCGTTCTGCTTGGTGTTGATCGTAGTCATTTTCTGGCGGGTAAGCCGCTTCGAGGGATTTGAGCCGATCTTCACCTGTGCATCGGAGAAAGACCTGGATCTCGGACTGCTGTCGATTGGCATGGAGGCGTGCATGGCGGGTGCGAAATCGCAAACGGCCCAAGCGCGCTGCATGCACGTGGTCCACCTTCTCGCCTGCAAGGAGGAGCGGTGGCGGTGACGGATGTCGGGTCTGCTCAACCGGAGGCCTCGCGCCAGCGCGCGGCGATCCAGCACATGATGCGGCGCCTTGACGGATTTGCGCGCGCGCTAGGATTGGACGAGGCGGCCACGCGGGAGATCGTCGCGAGGATCGCTGCCGATATGCCGGGACGGTCGGACGACGAGCGGCTCGAGACCGCACGCAGTTGCCTGCTGGCAGCGGCGTCGGCGTAAGTCGTCGGGATAGAAGCGACAAGCGCGATGACGCCGCAGACACTCACCGGCTGGATCTTGTTCGCTGCCTTATGGCTTTCAGGGCCGATCACCGGCTACGCCGCATTGAACCTGGCCGCCGCCCGCTGGGAACGTGACGCAATGAAGAGGCGCGACGTGCTTGCAGCGAGCATTCTGGCTCCTCTGTTGCTGGTCTCAGCGCTGCTGCTCATGTTCGTGGATGGCTTGTAAGCAGCATGCCGAACGCTCCACCGTCTCGGGGCGCCCGGCCGCGCCGAGACATCCGCCCGCATTTCCTGGCCACGCCCAAATCCGAGCCGTCTACGCCCACCGAGATCGCCGAGCGCGCCGGGCCGCCCGGCCGGGAGCGCGCCAAACACGCCGCCTGAGCGCTGGCGTGCCTGGAGGCCGACGGCTTGGCGACACTCAGACCCGGCGGAACTCGACGCGGTGGCGGTCCGTGGAGGCCGCGTTCACGTCTCTTCGACCTGATACCGGAGCACGATCTCAGGACCGCGAAGGCCGCTTTCGACCGGTTTCGATGAAAAACGCGGTGCCAGCACCCCAAATGTCACCAGAGACGGTGCCTGAAGAGAAAATTTACCTCTCTCCGCCGGTGCGATCCAGCTCCTGCAGTCTATGACGGGCTCAACTATAGTGGATAGTTCTCGGGCCGAGATCCTTGGCGGCGTTGCTTCGAACAGGACCCAAGTCTTTCAACAAACTCGATCCCAGTCAGGCATGTGGAACGTCATCACGAGCGCCTTGAAGCGGTCATCTGCGATGAGCCGTGGCTTGAGGCTCTGCGTGGACGGCGGTCAGCAACGATATGGAAATTGCGGACTTTAGAATTTCGCTCCACTACAGCCTCTTTGGGGCTCGCAAGAGATACCGCATGACCGTGTCGAGCGACGACGACCTCGTAGGGCTCAAGACGATCGGACGCATCGTTGCCGACACGCTCGAGGTGATGGGCCGCGCCATCGAGCCCGGCATGACCGAGCGTGAATTGGACCAAATCGGCCGGGACCACCTGAACGCGGCCGGTGCTCGCCCGGCTCCCGAACTGGTCTACGGCTTCCCGGGCGCGACCTGCATCAGTGTCAACGAGCAGATCGCCCATGGCATCCCCGGCGATCGTCGTGTCAGGGCGGGAGACCTCGTCAATATCGATGTCTCCGCCGAGAAGGATGGTTATTTCGCAGATACGGGCGCGTCGTTCGCTGTGCCTCCGGTGACACGAGCGGTCCAACGGCTCTGTCGCGACGGGCGTCGAGCAATGTGGACCGGATTGCGTCAGGTCAGCACCGGCAAGCCATTTGCCGGCATCGGTCGAGCCGTTGGCACCTTCGCTCGGCAGAACGGCTATACGCTCGTGCGCAATCTCGCCAGCCACGGGGTCGGCTTGTCGCTGCATGAAGAGCCGACGGAGATCGCAACTTGGCCCGATGCTTCAGAACGGCGGATCATGACGGACGGGCTCGTCTTTACCGTCGAGCCGTTCCTGTCTCTCGGTGCAGAATTTGCCGAGGATGGCGACGATGGCTGGACGCTCTATAGCCAGCCAAGAGCTCCGACAGTGCAATACGAGCACACGGTTGTCGCGACCCGGAACGGGCCCTTGGTCTTGACGACACCATCACCATAGGAGCGCACGTGACCGGCAGCGGCTGATGCGCGCCGATACGGCATGCCCGCCCAAGCAGGGTTTGGCCAATTGCGGCCCTGCAAAGAACATCGGCTTCAAGGCCTGCGCTGCTCGCAAGCAGATCGACAGGAATCCACCTGCACCGGCCATTCGGCGCCCGACCCATGCCAGTCATGAAGAGAGCCGTCGGCGCTTCCCGAAAGCGGTCATTCGTGGGCCAACGGACAACGCCGATCCGAGGTCCTGAGCGGACGGCACCAAGTGTTGGATTGGCCCAGTTGAGGGTTTGCCGTGAGCCTTCCCAGGATCATATCGGCGAAACCCGCGTCGGTCGGGATCTTGGTTTCGCCGGCAACGGCTACTGTGCTCGACCTGGCCCGTCCCTCAAGCCTAACCGCAAAGCCATCACAAACAGGGCGTTGAGCGTGATCCAGTCACCGCCGTCGATCCGCCAGCGGGCGAAGTCGTCATCCGGTTCAACCGTGTAGCCGTGGCACTGGAGGACGGCGACCGCGTCCAGCACCGGGTCATCGCCTTCGCCTATGCTGGCATCCTTTCGGTCATGGAAGTGGGTCACGGCTGAGCCTCATCACATCCGCGAGCTGGAACAGGAGGTCGCCCACGACAGCGATCGGCAGCAAGACGCAGAACTCATTGTCGTTGGGCGAACGTAATCGGACCGCCAATGTGCTGCCGCCGTCGATGATCACGACCGATCGCACCCCCGCGGCACCCAGCACGTATGGGACCCCGTTGTCCGACACAGTCATCCTCGAAGGTCCATCACGCGATTTCCATCTCGAGGGCCACGTCGGCCAGATAGGCCGCTATGCGCGTGCTCGCCTGGGTGTCGGTCGCTTCGATGATGAAACCCGCCGCGCCGGGCGGGGCGTCATATCGTCGAAGAACGGATTCGGCCTTGAGCGCCGCCTCTCGCTCCGACGTCGCGAGCAGGATGCGCTGATCGCCGTTGATACGGATCATGATGCGGAATGGGGCGCGCTTCATGCTTGGACCGCCTCGGTCTTCTCACCCGCGCTATCGCGGCTCGATTGGTCAAGTTACGGAAAAGCTGGCAAAACCGTTCCGCAATCCGAGAGGATTTCTGGTCAGTCGATCGTCAGTAACGATTTCCAGCTCTTTGAGTGCTTTGCGGCCTGAGCTGGTTCCGGTGAAACGCCTGCGCGCCCGGCAATTTTGCGCAAGCGCAGCGAATCTGCGCCCCGTTCAGGGCTCGAGGTACTGGTGCGGTGAAGAAGGTCCCGACGGATCGTGAGCGGGGGCGACTTCCGCTTTCGTGCACCGGCGCCCGAATGCGCATTGGCGGAAATCCCCCAAACCGACCAGGGGCTTCCACAGGGTCCCCTCGTCCTTAACCCACCTGCGGTCACCAGCACCGCCGGCAGGTGCCCACCACTGGATCCTCGCCTCGATGAGACTCGACCTCCCTTCTGTCCTCGCGGCCATCATGGTTGGGCTCTACCGAACAAAGTGTGCGCGGGCAGCGTTGATGTACGATCCCGAAATTGGGACGATTGAGGAGCCGCCTATGCGCATGAAGATGTACGGCCTTGCGGCCGCGCTTACTGTTGCTCTGACCGGCACAGCCTACGCCCAACAGCCAGCCGGCGGCGGTAGCGCTACGGGCAACATGAACAACCCGGGTTCCGTGAAGAGCGAAGGGCAGAAGGCGACCGAAGAGACGACAGGCACCAGCACTCGCTCACCCGCAGCTGGCGCCGCGGCGGTGCCCGGAACCGGGACTGCGCGTCCTGGCGTCGGAGCAGGCGGGAGCGCCACTGCACCCGCACGGTAAAGCGCGCGGGCTTACCCGCACAACGCGATCTTTGAATTCTCGGCAGGGGCCGCCTCGAAGGTGGCCCCTTCCAACATCACGCGGTCGTGACGCAGCTCGAGGCATCACAGCAGCCACTCGGGTCCGGCGACCGACCCAACCCAGCCGCCCGGCCGTCGTCGGCGCTTCTCCAAAGCGGCCGCTCGCCAGTCCTCCGGAAACTTCGGCTCCGGGTGTGAGCAGGCTCTGGCTTTTCGCCCGGAAGCGGATGCTCCGCCACTCGCCGGGCCTCACCGGGAATGCAAGCCTTCGTTGTGTCGGCTGTTGCCCGATGGCTACGCTCGCCTCGCAACTCTGCACGCCACGCACGAGAAGGCCGCTTAATCCGTGCCGGCATGCAATAAAGGCCGATCCGACGACGGAGAGGTTTGGGCCGCGGAATGACGACAGCTGGGCTTATCCGGGCAACCCATACCGCTGCCATCGCTGCCGCGCTCACCTGCGGGTGGGCCACCATTTCCGCGCAGGCAGGCTCGTCGGCGCAGCCTGGACAAACCGTGGGGCAAGCCCCGGGCGCCCCGTTGCCGATTGGACTCTACTTCATCGACACGTCGAGTTTCGGCTCGCGCGCTATCACCCCACGCGGCACCGACTCGAACATCAACCTGCCGTCCTTCATCTGGGCGACACCAGCCGAAGTGGTTGGCGGCCGACTGCAATTGGTCGTGTTGCAGCCGATCACGGCTTCGAGCACGCGGGGCGCGGCGTACCAAAGCGGGTTCGGTCAGACGCTGCTCGCCGCACAGGTGGCCTGGAAGCTCGGCAACAACCTCAATTTCAGTTATCTGCTCGGCGCGTACCTTCCGAGCGACACCAAGATCGTCATCCAAAATCCGGTTCTGCACCAACGCTTCGCCATCACCTACAATGGCGATGGCTGGAACCTGACTGGCAACTTCCTATACGGGACCTTCTTCGATACGCGGTCGGCCAGCGGTAGTTTCTACCCCGACTTCCTCAATCTCGACCTTACGGCCACCAAGCATTTCGGCAAGTGGGAGATCGGGCCGGTAGCCTTCGGATCGACCGACCTGCCGACCACCAACCCGTCCTATGCTCGGCAGGGCCAGTTCGCTGTAGGCGGCCTGGTCGGATACAATTTCGGTCCGGTCAATCTTCAAGCCTATGTCACGCGGGACGTCGTTCAGCGCAACTACGCCGGACTCGAGACCCGCGGCTGGTTGCGCGCCACGGTGCCGATCTACCAGGACAAGGACGAAATGCCCGAGCCGAGCCCCCTCCTACGCAAATTCTGACACCGTCTCGGACGCGCGGGGTGAATGCGTTCGCTCCCGCGATGGTGGCACGAACGTCCCTGCAGGACCCCGAATGTCTGAACGGATCGGATCAGCAGGAGCTGAGGACCGCTCAAGCTTGGCCTGATCAAAAGCGCGCGCCTCAACCTCTGCCCGGCCCTGTCGTGACGGCTGTTTCGTCGGGTACCTGGAACCAGACCTTCTCGAAGCCTGCTACGGATCGAGAACGTGCGGAACGGCTATCCGCTCAAATGCCTGCCTCGCCCGGACAGTGACAGGCGGAAATCCACCCGATGCGGACCTTTCCAGGGGCAGACATCAGCTTCGGAGCCTTTAAACAGGCTCCTGTCTCTCGCTGCTCGGCGGTAGTACCCGCTTCCGCCCGCTTCGAGCCAAATCACGGACCGTGATCAAGCGTATCGGCGTCTCCGCTTTCGGTGTTGCCAGAATGACGCGATGCTGCGCGGCCCAGCCACCAACCACCATTGTGTTGCGGCGCGACATAAATTGATTTCGTCCCGTTGGGATCAGTGGTGGATCGACAGCGTTCTTACCATCGCTGGCAAATATTCGCGGAGCATCGTCATGGGTCTCGCCGCATTTGTTGTCTTCGTCGTCCCGTGGGTGGTGCTGGCGGTGTATTTCACGCGCGCGCCTACGGTGCTTCGTTTGGGGGCCGCCCCCGCTCCTTGGCGGGCGCTGCCGACCCACAGGGAGTTGGCACAGGCCCACCGGCAGGCGACGCATCCGAACCACGGGCGCAATCCAGATCACGGCGCCATATCGAACCGGGACGGGCACGGTCGGACGGATTCGCCTCAAGGTGGAGCGCTCGGTACGAGCGTGGAGCCTACCGAGCCAGACGACAAGCTGAGTTAGTGTACCATAGCGCGTGCGGCAGCATGCGATCGCGAGTGCAGCAAATCGCTGACCTGTGTCGTCCTGTGCCGCGCCGCCTTGATCAGCGCCAGCGTGTCCGAGCCGTGCTCCTGCCGGCGCGCCGTGGTCGAGACGGAGCGGATCGGCTCGTCCCGGCCGTGCTCGCTCGTGTGGTAGAAGATCGTGACATGATCGGTGCCGAGCCCCTCGCGTCGCAGCTTCTCGCCGCGCCGAGCCGAGTCTCGCGTGCCGCCACCACCTCGTCCCGCACCGTCCGTATGGTGATCGGGCTGGAGAGCGCGCGCGCCACTGCACAGCCCTCCCGCCGCGCCGGCACCATCTCCAGCGGCAGGGAGGCCATGCCGCGCGGGTCGTGGATGATCCGCTCGCCCACAACGGTCAGACCCTCGCGCATGGGACGCGGGTCGAGGTTGCGCAGATGCGTCACGCTCTCGACGCCCATCGCCTGAAGCTTGGCGAGTGAGGCCCGGTCGATGCCCCAGATCTCGGCGACGTCGGTCTCGCACAGCCACTGCGCATAGGCCGCCGGATTGATGAGGTCGCACACGCTTTCCAGCGTCGGCTCGCCCTCGGCGATGTGGTTGGCGAGCTTGGCCAGCGTCTTGGCCGGTCCGATGCCGACGCAGGTCTAGATGCCGATCCAGGCCCGCACCGCGGCGCGCAGATCGCGGGCGAGTTCGACCCGGAGCGCCGGCGCCGCGTCAGACGGAGTCCGGAAACGCTCGTGGATGGAGTAGATCTCCACCTGCGGGCTGAGCTGCCGGTACACCGTGTTGGTCCGCCCCGACACGTCGCCGTAGAGGGTGTCGTTCGTCGAGAACATCCGCCCCCCCCTGCGCATGCCACAGGCCGCGGATCTCGAAGTACGGGTCGCCCATCCGGACGCCGACCGCCTTGGCCTCGGCGGTCCGGGCGATGGCGCAGCCGTCGTTGTTCGAGGGCGCGATCAACAACACGGGGACGGCGTCGGGGTCTGGACCAGCAGCGCGTCGATCCGGTTGAGGTGCACCCGCGGCTTGGCCGTGTTAGAACAAAAACAGAACCAAGCATGTGCGCGAGCCGCGTGCAATCGGCGGACGAGACGTTTCTTCCCGGCCGGTGGACGAAAGTGAGCTCGGGTCGAAATGCCGGTCGCAGCTGTGTCTTATGCGGACTGCACGACCGGTAGAGAGCGGGTGACAGGCTGAGGCGAGCGAGAGGCGGCGATGGCGATGAAGACGGCGTTCGTGGTGCAGTCGTTTGAGGTGCACCGGAAACGGCTACGGCCGGCCCGGCAGGAGCCGGCACAGACCGAGAGCGGGGCGGTGAAGAAGGCCGAAAACCTGGCCAGGCGCATGCCGGGCGCAGCTGCGCTGAAGGTGGTGGCTGACGACGAGACCGGCGAGCTGGAGGGCGTCACGATTCTCGGTGCGTGGGGCGAGATCCCGGACGACTTCGCCGAGAGCCTGCAGGGCGCGTAGATCGGGAATCCATCAGCCAGATGGGAGAGCGCCATGTCGGCCGTTCGGCGGATCGGGAACTTCCTTCAGGTGCAGGATGGCGACGGCTGCCGCCACCTGCTGCGTGTCACGAGCGTTCAGGCGCTCAGCGATACGGACCTGATGCGCAACGAGACCTTCATCACGGCGGCGGGGCGCACCATCCGGGTGACGCAGCCGCTCGACGAGATCGTGGAGCTCGTCGCGCCGGGCGAGCGAGCGGTGTCGGAGCAGAAGGATGAGGCGTGGCCGTTCTAGCGATCCCGCGCAGCGAACTGCCAGATCGGTATCTCGGGCGTCCGGCCCTACCGGTCGGACCAAGAATGCGGGAGAGGGAAAGTCAGGCCGAACGCTTCATCTCTGTATGATCAGAGCTCTTCACACCTGCGCTCAGTTGCTGTTGCCGCTTTTGGCTATGCAAAGTGACGACACGAGAAGCGTAAGCGCTCACTGGCGGCGTGCGCCTCACAGCAAACAGTAAGGCTGCGCTTGCAGCACATGCCACGGTGGCCCCGACCGGTGCCACAAGGATTGCGATCGCACCCAACCAAGGCCATGTACCGGCAACCGAAAGGACGGCGCCCGCGAAGGCCGATAGAACATGGAATAACAGATTCATAATTGCCCCCCAGCTGCGACAGGAGATAACACTCATCGCCTGCTAGGCGCTGTGACCTGCGAACAACGCGGGATTTGAAATTCCGAACTGTTAAGTTTTAGGCCTTGTGACGCGTGCTCGTCTCCGGCCTTCAGGGGCGTCGCTCTTATGAGCCACTGACGATGCCCATCGACATCTACGACCGCTTCCATCGGTGCATCATCATCATCGCACTGGTAAGCGGCGGCGCCGCGATGATGGCAGCGGCCAAAATTTGCGATACCGTGTAGTCCCGGCGGCATCCGCTCGATCCCGCCCCGATCTGCTCACGGGGCGAGAGAGCGCCTGATCTCATCAGCGTACTGGTCGAGCTGATACGCAACGCGGCTTACATATGGGACGGCCGGCAGCGACAGCCGCAGACCATCCAAGCGAAACTGAAACTTAAGCTTACCGGTTCACCTTCCCGGTCTCGTCACGGCGACCGGTGGCATCCATGACCCTTGCTCTATTGGCCGCCCTGCTTGCCGGGGCGCTGTGTCTCGGGATGCTGTCCACGTTCCTGCCGCTGAGGCCACGGCGCGAAGACATTGAGTTGGCACCAGTGCTCGACGACGAATTCTTCGACGTTAGCGGTCCCATCATCGATCTAGAACCAATCCGCTGAAGAGCATCACGGCAGACCTGTCGGCCGCCATCGCCTTTGACAGGAAAGCCCGCACCGGTGGACCCAGCCGGCTTTCCCAGATCCCGGCGCTGCGGGATCGGCCGCCGAGTCTACGGCAAGCCTACCGCGGCGGCCGCGGGGAAGGCCCGGCCGCCGGGTGATGCCACACACCTTTTTCTGGGAAGAACAGGATAAAACCGTGCGTCGGTGATGGAACGACGCACGGTTTCTGCGTGCAACGAACTTGTCCGAAGGGCGCGAACAAGGCTGAAACAAGCCTCGGCAACAGGGGCGCGATCCGCGGTAACGCGAAGCTATCGCCCCGTCTTCTCTAAGCGCCTGATTGTATTGGGAGAAGTGATGGCTCCCCGAGCAGGACTCGAACCTGCGACAAGGCGATTAACAGTCGCCTGCTCTACCAACTGAGCTATCGGGGATCACGAGGGGGTCTCTACACACCGAGATCGCCGGACGCAAGGGCCTCGATGCATGTTCCGCCGACGATCTGGCGCGTAGCGGTCTTCGGAGCGGCGCATGATCCCCGCCGATGGGGTCGGATGGGCCGCCGCGTGGCTGACCGGCAACACCAATCTGCCGGCCCCGACCGACGATGTCATCCGTCGAAATGTCCCCACGGATCCGCGGTCATCCGGCTGTCGTGACACGATCCTACGGGAGCCACCCCGCCGGCGTGCCGGCTGTTCCCGGTGTCGCCATGTTGACCCATCGCTGCCTCAACCCCCAAGACCCCTATGCGGAGCGTGAAGTGCGTGTCGCCTTCGAATGGGCCGCCGACCATCCCCGTCTGATCGCAGCCCTGGACGAGCAGGAGGCCGATATTCTGCCCGACCTCGTGGAGGCGCAGCGCGACGATCTCTGCCGGGAGATCGTGTCCGCCCTCCTCACGCGACGGCCGGTCCACCCCGCGCGGCGCACGGGTCGATCGGCGCGATGACCGACCGCTGACCAGACGCCCCTGCGCTGGGCAGTCTAAGACGCGGCCCACCCATGGCGCCCTCGCGAATTCAGTCTCGACCCCAACCAGGCTCCTGGCGAGGGATCCTCCTCGACTGCACAGGGGCAGCTCGATCGGATCAGATCTGGAAACAACCGGCGTATTGCAATTGTAATCAAATTGAATGGGCCAGTGGTTTGTCGGCAAATTATCAAAATCCGCACAGTATAAAAGAAATGATTTTGCCGGCTGTATTTAATTGTTAAGTTCGATTTGTTTCTGCATAGCTTGGCCATCCGAAACCTTGGCCAAGGCGGCACGTCCCATGCGCATCTCACTCGGCCTGAAGCTTTTTGCAGTGATCGGGGTGCTGGCTCTGGTGGCGATCGGCATCGCGGCCTTTTCGGTTCGGCAATCGAACTGGGAGCAGGAGCGCGCCGCCGCCACGGACCGGATCTGGAATGCAGGGCTGCAGGCGGGGGCCCTGGGCCAAGCGATCGAGCACGCCGTGGTCCAGGCCACGGCACTCTACACGGCGGAGAACACGTCAGACGCGCGCACGCGTCTGTCGGCCCTGCACGACGCTCTCGCGACTGTGGAACAGGTGCGGGTTCCCTTCCTGGCGGCCATGGAGGATCAGCTTCCCGCAGACCGCCGTCGCCGGTTTGATCTCTTCGTCAAGGAGTTCATCGCCTATCAGACCGACACGGCCGAACTCGGTCTCACGGTCTCGCCCAAGGCCGCCCTGATCCAGGCCACGGATGAATCCACCGTGAAGAACCGCGAGCGCATGGTCGCCGAGATCGGCGCCCTCGGACGAGAGGTTCTGGACCGGCTGAATGCCCGCCGCGCCGAGGACGCGGCCGCCCGCCGCCAGGCGCGGATCACCCTCGTGATCGTGCCGGCCGCGGCGCTGGCGCTGGGTCTGCTCGCGGCGATCTGGATCATCGTGAGCCAGGTCCGGCAGCCCCTGCATCGGCTCAAGGATGGAATGACGGCGCTTGCCGCCAACGATCTCGGTCGTACGATCCCGTTCACGCACCGCCGCGACGAGATCGGCGAGATGGCTGCCGCCATCGCGGCCTTCCAGAGGGCCCTGATCGAGAAACGCGATCTCGACGCGGAGGCGCAGGCGCGCCGCGATCGGGACCGCGACCGGGCCGAGGCCTTGGACGCCGCAACCCACGCTTTCGAGGCCGAGACGCATCGCGCCGTCGCCGATCTCGCCGGTTCCGCCGAGGCGATGCAGACGTCGGCCGACACCCTCTCGGGCAATGCGGGCGCGATGGCGTCCGAGGCTGCCCGCGTGGCAGAGGCCTCCGACCAGAGCGCAGGCCTCGTCGACAGCATCGCCAGCGCTGCCGAAGAACTCTCGGCCTCGGCGCGGGAGATCGAGGCCCGGGTCCGTTACACAAGCGAGATTGCCTCCTCCGCGCTCACCGATACCGAGGGTCTCAAGGAGACGGTGATGAACCTCTCGCGGGCGGCCCAGGAGATCGGCGCCGTCGTCACGCTGATCCGTGACGTGGCGGACCAGACGAACCTCGTGGCGCTCAACGCCACGATCGAGGCCGCCCGCGCCGGCGCCGCCGGGCGCGGCTTCGCGGTGGTTGCCGCCGAGGTGAAGGCGCTCGCGGGCCAGACGGCGCTCGCAACCGATCGCATCACCGGGCAGGTCGGTTCGATCCAGGGTGCAGCGGGACGGACGGTCGGCGCGATCGATACGATCGGCGAGACCATCGCCCGGATGAGCCTGATCGCCTCCGAGGTGGCTGACGCCACGGACCAGCAGGGCCAGGCCAGCCAGGAGATCGCGCGGGCGATTTTCGGCGCGGCATCGGAGGCCCGGCAGGTTTCGGAGAGCATCGCCGGCGTTCAGGCCGCTGCCGCCTCCAACGAGGCGCAGGCCGGGCAGGTGCGCGGTAGCGCGGCGCGGGTCAATGCCGGAACGCACAGCCTGCAACAGGCGATCGAGACCTTTATGAAGCAGGTCCACGGCGCATGACGGTGCGCCGGCTCCCGGACCGGCGCATCATGGCCGGATCAGCCTGGAAGGATGGAGGCCTCGGAGGGAATCGAACCCCCGTACAAGGATTTGCAGTCCTCTGCGTAACCACTCCGCCACGAGGCCTTCCTGAACGGCGCCGCCGTCCCGTCCGGAGCTTGGCGGACAGCTCCGGGTGCGCGTCTCTAGCAGAGGTCGGCCGTCCCAGGCAACGGCTCCGAGGCTGCGCCTCGTGCAGACCGTGTCAGCTCTGCCAGACCCGCGGCATCGGCAGGCCGCGATAGCCGGCGAGGAAGCGGGCGATCACGCCACGCAGCGGCCCCACAGCCTCTCCCAGCGCACGGACCGCCAGATGCCCGTTCCAGGCGCTCGCCGCCGCATGGGTTCCCGGCGACGCGGCCTCGGCCAGACGGGTGCGCACCTCTTCCAGACGTGCCTCGGCCCCGGAGGAGACGTCGACGATCGTCGCGCAGGCCCGTGCGCCGCCGCCGACGGCAGGGCGGGCGAGAAGATCGCTGATCGGGCCGTCCAGCAGGAAATCGTCGGCGTAGGCGAGCCGCCCGTTCCGACGGATCCGCCACGAATCCGCGAACAGCCCGTCCGCGATCCGCTCACCCCTGGCCGCACGGCCGAAGGCTACCACCTCTACGGCGAGCAGAGCGGCTCCTTCGGCGAGATCGGCCTCGAAGCGGCGCCGCACCCGGGCGCGATCGAACAGGATCGTTTCCTGCGGCAGCCAAGCGAGGTGCGCCTCCGCCCCCAGGGTCAGGGTGTTCGCGATGTGGCTCACGGGACCGTCCGAGCGGTAGATCTTCTCGGCGGCCGTGGTGGTCAGCACCAGATCTGCGGCCGGTTCGAGGGCGAGGTCGATGGCGAAGGTGTCGCCGCAGGCGACGCCGCCCGCCGTGTTGACGAGGATCGTCTCGAGCGCGCCCGAGCCCCGTGGGAAGCGCAGCCGTGACGGCCCGGATTCCGCGAGATCCAGGATCCGCGTCCCGCCGCCGGGACAAGCCGGCCCAACCCGAAGCCGGACGCGTCCGTTCGAGCGCTGGCGCGCCGGTGCAGTGTCGGTCTCCGCCGGCGGTGACGATGCACGAAGGGGGGGACTATCCATCAGCTCCGCCCGGTCGGCTCTGCGGGCAGGGCCTCGATCGGCAGGGTCGGCCGGTCGAGGATGCGCCGGCCGAACAGGCTCGCCACCAGTTCGACCAAGACCCGGGCGCTGCGCCCGCGCTCGTCGAGAAACGGGTTGAGTTCCACGACGTCGAGGGAGCGCACCAGTCCGGAATCGTGGAGCATCTCCATGATCAGGTGCGCCTCCCGGAAGGTGGCGCCGCCGGGCACGGTGGTGCCCACGGCCGGCGCGATCGACGGGTCGAGGAAATCGATGTCGAGGCTGACATGGAGATGCGCCCCTTGCGCCGCGACGCGGTCGAGCACCCGCCGCAGCGGCGCCACGACCCCGAACTCGTCGATCGTGCGCATGTCGGTGACGCCGACCTGCCGCTCCGTCACGAGCGCGCGCTCGCCTGCGTCGATCGACCGGAGGCCGAACAGGTGGATGTGGGCGGGGTGCAGAGGCTGCGGCACCGGCTCGGCGAACAGGGGCGGGAAGCCGGGCTCGCCGCACAGGGCCGCGAGCGGCATGCCGTGCACGTTCCCGGAGGGTGACGTCGCCGGCGTGTTGAAGTCCGCATGCGCGTCGAGCCAGAGCACGAAGACCGACTGGCCACGCCGCGCGCAGTGCCGCATCACCCCATCGACGGAGCCGAGGGACAGGCTGTGATCGCCGCCGGCGGTCAGTGGAACGCTGTCCGCGTTGAGGACATCCTCCACGACCCTGGAGAGCGCGTGGGTCCAGGCGGCCACGCCGATGAGTCCGCGTGCACCTGCAGGTCCGTCGGGGACGATGTCGCCGCGATCCGTGACGGTGTGGCCGAGTTCGCAGAGCACTCGGACCAGGCCAGCCGTGCGCAGGGCTGCCGGCCCCATGAGCGCGCCGGGCTCGCTGGTTCCGACCTCGATCGGTGCTCCGATCAGCGCGATGCTGCGCGCCGGGTCCGGCTGGGCTTCGCCGCTCATCCCATCTCCATCGTCGTCTCGAAGCGCCGGTGCTCCGCGGCCGCTCTACCACTCGGACTCATAACCGGCCGATGACGGTGACCGCGAGACAGGATCGGCAGCAAGATCCGTGACGGTGTGTTCGGGCCGGGATCTTGTGCATCGCGTCCGGAGACGCGCTCAGAGGAGCAGAAGAACGAGGAGCGCGGCCGCGAGAAGTTGGGCGGTCCAGGGAAGCGCCGAATGCCGGGCATCCGTCACCACCCGCAGGATCATGAAGACCAGACCCTGCCCGATCAGCAGGAGGCAGAGCTGGCCTGCGAAGATCCGCGCCGTGTCCCACAAAGATCGATCCTGAGGAGCGGCGCGCAATTCCACGTACAGGGTGCCGGCCGCGGCTAGGGCCAGGGTCAGGAGGCCCGCCCCTGCGAGCCCGCGCAGGCTGCGAGCGCCGCACTCGTCCCCGCATCGGCGGCGCAGAGCCGCGATCTCGACGGCGTAGAAGCCGACCACGGGCGTCGCGAGGGCCGCGCCCACGATGGCGAACCGCGTCGGCACCGGCTTGGCCGCCAATGCCGGCCGTCGCGCGATCCGGCTGACCCAGACCAGATGCGCGACGATGATCCCGACGCACAGGACGAGGGCGATCATGAGAAACCGGAACGCGCCGGCCAGGGCGTCACCGTTGACGAACATGCCGCCTCTCCGTCGACGCCGGTCCGCGGATGCGCCGCCCCGCCGGTCCCGATCGCGGGTCCGAGTCTTCCATCATCGTCACCGCGGAAGGAAGCCGGCAGCACACCGTGTCGAACAGCGCCCGGGGCATCGTTCTCTCGCCCAGGCCGCCGACGGGGCGCGACGGGTTCCCGGTGTGAGCACCGTCCGTGTCCCGCCGGTCTTGTCGGCAGCTTTCTACGTTTGTCCCGATCCCGCTCGGCGCGAGGGTTGTTCAAGCGTGCAGGATTCCGACGACGATCCGCGCGGCGGAATCTTGTCAAGACGCGGGAATGGACCATTCACAACTTGGGTTCGCCGAAGCCGACTGTCTTCTAAGTTGTATGTCCAGGCTTTGGAGAACTTTTGAGCGGTGTATTGGTGTTTACGAGATTTTTATAAGGATTGGGCGATTGGTTCGCCTCAAACGAATCTCTCAAAAGTCCAGGGCCATCATGATCACGCTATCGCGGCTGAGCACGCGCCTTCCCGCGACGACCGTCGGCCTGGCGCTTCTGAGCGCCACCGCCATGGGCGGATTCAGCTGGTACTCGGCGCGGGCAGGGTTGATGACCGCCGCGCATGAGCGCCTCGAACTCGCCGCGGCGGCGCGCCGGGACGCGATCGAGCTGGTGGCGGACAGGGCCCAGGCCGACTTCCAGGCGGTGGCGGCCCATCCCCAGATCGTCTCGAACTTCCCCGACCTGATCGAGGCTCTCGACCCGGCGAAGCCCGACACCGCCAGCGTCGTCGAGGCGTTCCGCGCGCCGCAGACCACCGAGGCGCGGGTCGCCCTCGACGGCAGCGGCATGTCGTCGATGTATGGGCGCCGGCACGTGAAGGTCCAGGAGGTGGCGCGCAAGCTCGTTGCGCAGCCCGGCTATGCCGACCTGATGTTCATCGATGATAACGGTCGGATCAACTACACGACGACGAAGGGGGCCGATTTCGCCAAGTCGGTCTCGGACGAGGGCCTGGCGGGCACGGCGCTCGCGCGCCTCGTCGAGCGTCTCAAGTCCGCCGATCCGGGCGCTGTTCTCTTCGAGGATTTCGCCGCCTATCCGGTGGACGGGGTCCCGGCCGCCTTCATCGGTCGTGCCATGACCAAGCGTGCGAACGTTGCCATGGGCACCGCGCAGGCCGCCGAGCGGATCGGCTACATCGTCATGCGGGTCACGCCGGCTCTGTTCGATCAGACCCTCTCCAAGCGGACCGGACTCGGTGAGAGCGGCCAGATCCTGGCGGTCGGTACCGACGGCCTCCTGCGCAGCAACCCGCCGCTGAACCCGGCTGTGCATGCCGGCGCGGGTCTCGTCGGCCTCGGCATGGCCGCAGACCGGCTCAAGGCCGGCGTCCCCCTCGATTTCACGGCCGCGGATGGCGCCCATATGGCAGCCGCCTCGCCGGTGACCGTCCTCGGCGCGCCCTGGACGGTGGTGGCCGAGCAGACCCAGGCCGAGGCGATCGACGCGGTCCAGGCGCTGTCGCGCATGCTGATCCTCACGGGCCTCTTCGTCCTGGCCGGAACCGCGGTGCTCGGCCTGTTGCTCGCGCGCTCGATCGTGGCGCCGCTCGGCGCCCTGACCCGCGCGCTGAAGGCGCTCGCCGACCGCCAGGCCCTGACCGACGTGCCCGGCAGCAAGCGCCGGGACGAGATCGGTGACATTGCCCGCGCTGTCGTGACCATCCGCGACATGTCCCTGGACGATGCCGCCCAGCAACTCCAGACGACGGAAGCCGCGCGTCTGCGTGAGGAGCAGAGCCGCCGCGCCATGCTCAAGGAACTGGCCGACGGCTTCGAGCACTCGGTCGGCGGCATCGTCGAGGGATTGACGGGGGCCGTCACGGAACTTCAGGGGGCGTCGGACACCATGCGTGTCGCGGTCTCCGGCACCTCCGTGCGCTCGACCAGCGTCGCCGGGGCCGCTCAGCAGACCTCCGACAACGTCAACACCGTCGCGGCCGCGGCCGAGGAGCTTGGTGCGACCGTTCAGGAGATCGGCCGCCAAGTGGAGCAGGCGGCGGGAATGTCCGCCACCGCCGTCGGCGAGGCCCGCCGGGCCGAGCAGACCATGACCGACCTCGCCGCGGCCGCGACGCGCATTGGCGATGTGGTTGGCATGGTCTCGACGATCGCCGGCCAGACCAACCTGCTGGCGCTGAACGCCACGATCGAGGCGGCGCGGGCTGGCGAGGCCGGACGCGGCTTCGCGGTGGTCGCCGCCGAGGTGAAGGAACTCGCGGCCCAGACCACCCGCGCCACCGAGGAGATCAGCCGGCAGGTCGCCGCGATCCAGACCGTCACGGACGACGCCGCCGGTGCGATCCAGGGCATCACGGCCCAGATCGAGGCCATGAATCAGGTGTCGACCAGCATCGCCGCGGCCGTGGACCAGCAGGGCGTCACCACGCAGGACATCGTCCGCAGCATGGGTCAGGCGTCTGCCGGCACCGGCACGATGACCCTGGAGATCGCCGAGGTTGCCCGGGTCGCGGGCGATGCTGGCGAGGCCGCGGATTCGGTGGCGCAGGCCTCGGATTCCCTCGCGGCGCGCTCGGAGCAGCTCCGCGCCGAGGTGGCGCAGTTCCTGCGCAACGTTCGGGCGGCGTAGACCGACGAGACCCGAGGCGGTCTCAGGCCGCCTCGGCAGGAAACGGTGCGGGCTTCTGCGCCGCGCGGCCGGCGAAGGCCTGAGCAGCCAAGGGCAGCTCGATCGAGGCACAGAAGCCGCCTCCTGGGCGGTTTTCCAGCCGCAGGCGCCCGTTATGGGCCTCGACGATGGCCTGCACGATCGAGAGGCCGAGGCCGAACCCGCTGGCCTCGTTGAGATTGCGGGCCCGGTCGCCGCGGACGAACGGCTGGAGCATTGCCTCGCGGTCCGCTTCGGGAATCCCGGGGCCGGAATCCAGGATGCAGACCCGGACACCGCGTGCGGACGCCTCCATCTGAACCTCCGCGCAGCCGCCGTATTTGACGGCGTTGTCCACAAGGTTGGTCACCGCCCGCTGGAGTTCCTCGGGCCGACCCTGGACCAGGACGTGTCGGCTGCGGCTGACGCTCACCGGCGCGCCGAAATCCGAGAAATCGTCGCAGACCGTCTGGACCACCGAGGCGAGATCCACGAGGCTGTGGCTGTTGGCGTCGCGGATCTGGCCGTCGCGCACGAAGGAGAGTGCCGCCTCGACGAGGCCGTTCATCTGGTCGAGGTCGCGCAGGGTGGAAGCCCGGGCGTTCTCGTCCTCGATGAACTCGGCGCGCAGCCGGAGCCGGGTGATCGGCGTGCGCAGGTCGTGGCTGATCGCCGCCAGCATTTGCGTCCGGTCGTCGATCAGGCGGCGGACGCGCGACCGCATCCGGTCGAGCGCCCGCGACACCGCGAGCACCTCGCGCGGGCCCGCTTCCGGCAGCGCCACGTGGTCATCGCGGGCGCCGAACGCCTCGGCGGCGCCCGCGAGTCGCTTCAGCGGCGCCGTGAGGGCGCGGGTGGCCCAGACGCAGAGCAGCGCCAGCGTCAGCGCCAGGAACACCACGGTGAAGATCAGCGCCCCCTGGCGGGGTGCCCGGAGCGGATCGTTCGGCAGCGTCGCCTGGAGCCGCACCCCCGCCGGCGTGACGATGCCGATATGCAGACGCGCGTCCGACCGGTCGCGCTCGGGATCGGCCGCGGCGAGATCGGTGATCGTCACCGGCCTGCCGGCGCCGTAGCGCAGCTTCCGGATCACCGGCAGGTCGGGGAGCGACTTCGCCCCCGACGGCACGGTCCCGTCCCAGGGCTCGACCTGGATGAGCGGCAGGCTGCGACCGCTCGCCAGCAGGGCCGGCCGCGCCGCCGGGTCGGCCGCGTCCAGCAATCGCACCAGGACCCCGAGGCGGCTCGCGGCCACGCCCGGCAGCGTGTCGGGATTCTGCGACTCGTGCAGCATCAGGAACGCCGCGGTGGCGACCACGTGGGCCACCGCGATGCCGGCGACCACGAGCAGCGCGATCTGCCCCGCGATGGTCTTCGGGCGCAGCCGCGCGCGGAGCCGGCGCAGGCCGCTCATGACCGCGTGACCTCAGGCGTGAACAGGTAGCCCCCGGACCGGATCGTGCGGATGAATTCGGGGTTGCGGGTGTCGCGCTCGATCTTCTGGCGGATCCGGGAGATCAGCACGTCGATGCTCCGCTCGAACGGGCCCGCGGCCCGGCCCTGGGTGAGGTCGAGGAGCTGGTCCCGCGACAGCACCCGCCCCGGCCGCAGGCACAGGGCGTGGAGGAGGTCGAACTCTGCCCCGGTGATCGAGATGCGGGCGCCCTCGGGCGAGAGGACCTGCCGCAGGGACACGTCGAGGGTCCAGCCCGAGAAATGCAGCCGCCGACGCTCGTCCGCGTCCGGCGCCTCGGCCGCGACCCGGCGCAGGATCGCGCGGATGCGGGCGAGCAGCTCCCGCGGGTTGAACGGCTTGGCGAGGTAATCGTCGGCGCCGAGTTCGAGGCCCAGGATCCGGTCCACGTCCCCGGATTTCGCCGTCAGGATCAGGATCGGGATCTGCGACGTGCCGCGCAGGCGCTTGCACAGGCTCAGTCCGTCCTCGCCGGGAAGCATCAGGTCGAGCACGATGAGGTCGATGCGCGCTTCCGCCAGCACCCGGTCCATGTCGGACCCGTCACCCGCCAGTGTGACGCGGCAATCGTTGCCGCGCAGGTAGCGCGCGATCAGAGCCGAGATTTCCCGATCGTCCTCGACGACGAGGATGTGGGGTGTTGCGGGAGCGCTCATCGCGAAGGAGTCGGTCTGCGGTTCAGACTGCATCATCAGGCTATTATGACGCCTTCCGCCGATTATTCGAAGGTGGGGGACGGAACCAATTTGTAAGCGCGTGTTTCCCGCACGGGCCTGAACTGAGTTGCCGCACGGCGTCACATCACAGGGAGGAATGATGACCGGATCCGAGGATCGGAAGGACGTGATCGCGCCGCAGCCGCCTGAACTCGCATCGCCCTGGCGGACCGAGGCTCGGGCGGCACTCCAGGCCGAGGCCCGCGCCTTCGCCCGCGACACGGTGCTGCCGCTGGCCGACGAACTCGACCGGCAGAAGGCCGAGATGCCGCGCGCGCTGATCGACGCCATGGCCGAGAAGGGCTGGTTCGGAATCACGATCCCGGCGGAGCATGGCGGCCTCGGGCTCGGCGTGTTCGAGTACTGTCTCGTCTCAGAGGAGCTGGCGCGAGCCTGGCTCTCGGTGGGCAGCATCCTGGCCCGTGGCCAGGGCCTGGGCACCCAGACCCTTGATCCGGAGCGCCGGGCGGATCTGCTCCGACGCTCGGCCCGTGGAGAGTGGATCGGCTCGATCTCCCTGTCGGAGCCCAATGCGGGCTCCGACCTCGCTGGCGTGCAGACCCGGGCGGTGCGGGACGGCGACCGGTGGCGGCTCACCGGCACCAAGCGTTGGGCGGGCTTCGCCAAGGGTGCCGACTTCATCGAGGTCCTCGCGCGCACCCGCGATCCGGAGCCGGGGGAACCGCGTTCCGCCGGATTGGAGCCGTTCCTCGTGCTGAAGGAGCGCGACAGCTTCCCGCCCGGCGTGACCGGCCGGGTGATCGACAAGATCGGCTATCACGGCTTCGAGACCTTCGAGCTGATCCTCGAGGATGTGTCCGTGCCCGAGAGCGACCGCCTCACCGGGCTCTACGGCGACCAGGGAGCGGACGCGGATTCGGGCGGGTTCGCCGCCGTCCAGCGCGGCCTCAACATCGCCCGGGTCCACACGGCGGCGCGGGCCGTCGGCGTCGCGCGGGCGGCGGTCGAGGACTGCCAGAGCTATCTCCAGGAGCGAGTCCAGTTCGGCCACCCGATCGGCGACTTCCAGGCTTTGCGCTTCGCGCTGGCCGACATGGCCGCCGAGGTCGCGCAGGCACGGGCCTTCTGGCATCAGGTCGCCCATCTCCTCGACCAGGGTGAAGCTGCCGAGAGCGAATCGGCGATGGTGAAGCTGTTGGCCACCGAGATGGCGGTGCGGGTCACCAACCAGGCGATGCAGCTGCACGGCGGCAATGGCTACACCACAGAGCGCCGGGTCGAGCGCTATTGGCGTGACGCGCGGCTGACCACGATCTTCGAGGGCACCAGCGAGATCCAGCGGCGGATCATCAGCGACCGGATGCTGCCCCGACCCGCCGCCTGATCGATCGTGCGGCGAATCGTCGAGCGGGACTCCCCGCCCGGCGCCACCCGGCTACCTCAGGGCCTTGTTCTGCCCGGCGGACCGGGTGCCGTCACCCGGAAGCCCCGTGTCGAAGCCCATCAGCGATTACGCGATCATCGGCGATACCCATTCCTGCGCGCTGATCGCCGGGGACGGCTCGATCGACTGGCTGTGCTGGCCGCGTCACGATTCGCCGGCATTGTTCGTGAAGCTCCTCGACGACGACAAGGGCGGCGCGTGCAGCGTCGCCTTCGACAGCCTGAGCGCGCGCGCGCGCCGCTACGTGCCCGACACCAACATCCTCGAGACCACCTTCACGACGGAGACCGGTCGGGCGCGCCTCATCGACGTGATGCCGGTCACCCCCCCGAGCCCGGAACCGGACGAGGGCCCGGACGGCGAGAGCGAGAGCCGGCTGATCCGGCTGCTCACCTGCGAGCACGGTCGGGTGACGGGCGCGTTCCGGGTGCGGCCGACATTCGACTACGCGCGCCGCCCCTGCACACCCCTGGTTGAGGGCGGCTCCGTGCTGTTCGAGGCCGGGGATTGGCGCGTGCGGGTCAACGCTGAGCCGTGTCCGACCCTCGACGGCGATGCGGCCGAGGTGCGCTTCAGCCTGACGGAGGGGCAGACCGCCTATCTGGTCCTGACCCACGGCGAGGACCAGGACGACGCAAGCATCGACGATTTTGACGGCGCCCGACGGCGCCTTGAGACGACCACCGATTATTGGCGGCGCTGGACTGCCCGCAGCACCTATCGCGGCCCATATCGCGACGCGGTGATGCGGTCGGCTCTGTGCCTTAAGCTACTCACCTACTCGCCCTCGGGCGGGATCGTAGCGGCGGCCACCGCCGGTCTGCCCGAGGCGGTGCCGGGCAACCGCAACTATGATTACCGCTTCACGTGGATGCGGGATGCATCCTTCACCGTCACCGCCTTCGTGATGCTCGGCTATGTCCGCGAGGCGGCCGAATTCCTGCGCTTCCTGCGCGAGCGCGACGGCACCTACGGACGAGAGACGCGGCTGATGTACGGCATTGCCGACGTCATGCCGCCGGAGGAGGAGCTGAGCCATCTCGCCGGCTGGAACGGCGTGCGGCCGGTGGTGATCGGCAATGTGGCGGCGGCTCAGGACCAGCATGACATCTACGGCGAGCTGCTGCGCGCGCTGTGCGTCTTCCTGGAGGCGGTGGAATACGACCCGCCCGAGAAGGTCAACGACCGCCTGCCGGAAGTTCTGGACAACCTCACAGCCCGCGCCATCCGCCACCGGCACAATGCGGATCACGGCATCTGGGAGTTGCGCACGGGACCGCGCCAGCAGGTCCACACCAAGGCGATGATCTGGGTGGCGCTGAAGGACGCGGCCCGGATCGCCCGCAACATCGCGGGTGTACCGGAGGAGAAGATCGCCGGATGGGAGCGCATCGCCGCCGAGATCCGCGCCGAGTATCTCGAACGCGGCTGGAGCCCCGAGCGGCAGGCCTATGTCGGCGCCTACGACTCGCATCACCTCGATGCCGCGGTGCTGCGCGCGGCCCTGTTCGGGGCCCTCGACCCGAAGGAGCCGCGCATGCGTGCGACGCTCGCCGCCGTCGAGCGGGACCTGGGCGTCGGTGACCTGATCTATCGCTACCGCATGGATGATGGCCTGGAGGGCGACGAGGGCACGTTCACGGCCTGTGCGTTCTGGCGGGTCGGCTGCCTCGCCCTCGGCGGGCGCACTGATGAGGCCAAAGCCGCCTTCGAGCGGCTGATCGCCCGGTGCAACGATGTCGGTTTGCTCGCCGAGGAGATCGACCCGGCCACCGGGGCCCAGCGCGGGAACACGCCGCAGGGCTTCTCCCACATGGCCCTGATCAACGCGGCCTTGCGGCTGGATGACAGCTTCGCGCGCTTCGGCGCTGGCGAAGAAGCGGAGGCCCCGGCACGGTCGGCGGCCGAGTAGCGCGCCGCGCCTGGGCGCCGACAGCCGCGGCCCCGCCGCGGGGCCGCCTGAACCGGCGGTGCTGCCGGGCTTCATCCACCAGACGGTATTCGACCGATCGAGACACTCAGTTCCAGTTCAAGACAACGGCCCAAGGCGCAGCGGCGATGAAGTCGGCCCAATGAGCGTCCATTTGTTCTTGGACGTCATGGTCGTCTCGCCTGACAATCGCAGCGAAGTCCACAATGGCTGAACGCCGAGACTCCAAAACCCTCTCGGTCGAGGAATGGTTCGGCCAGATTCAAGCCGACAAGGCGTTCACGGCGGCACGAAAGGCGTCCTGATCGATCTTTCCGAGTTGCTGGCCCAAGGCATCCTGGGCTCGCTGCCACAACGGATAGGCCTCACCGAGGAGTGTGTGACCCTCGTCACTGAGCATGACCCGCCTGATCCGGCGATCCTCGGCATCGCCCTGAATGCGCACGAGGCCGCGGCGTACCAGGGGCTTCAGGTTGGCCGTGATCGTCGTGCGATCTGTGGCCAGATGCTGCGCGAGGGTGCCGACGGTCGGCGGCTCATCCCGGACGAGCATCATCAGCAACGTGAACTGCCAGTTCGACAGACCGGTCGAGCGAAGGGCCGCATCATATTTGCGGCCGATGGCACGCGCCGCCTTCTGTGCCGCGAAGCTGAAACACGTCTGTTCGACAGAGGCAGCCACCGTCGGGGTCAGCGCGGGATGTCGTGCCATCGGCAGGCCTATAGTAACGTTGATACCAACCATATAGGGATTGCCTCGCTGCGCCTAGGGGCCAGGCAAAAGCGACGTGGCGCCGAACATAAAAGTTGATATCAACATTTGTGCGCCAGCGCACTTCATTCCGAGAAGATACGTTTATATCAACCTTATCGCGACGAGCTGGGAGGCCGGGTCCGAAGGGACGGGCGAGGCCGATCGCTCAATCGATGAGGAGGACTGTAATGACCGTTCGCACCATACTGGGCATCATGGCCGTAGCCATCACGTCTGCAATCCCGGCCGCCGCTGAGGACGGTCGATCCTTCGAGGCCTGGGGCCACACGTTCGACGTTCCTGGCGCGCAATCCGGTAAGGCATATGTCGCGGCACCTCGGCAGCACGCCGTCCGCGTGACTCCTTCGCACTCACCCAGGCACGCCTATGCGTCCGGAAATGCCGGACGCCCGCTTCAGAGCGAGGCCATCGTACCTGCCCCGGCATCTCGCACGATCAATGTGTGGGGCGCACGCTTAGAGGTTCCGGCGCGCTGATCCAAAGCGAGGGCGTCACCTCCGCGTCATCAGCCGTAAGAAGCCGGCGATCCTCATTCGGCGGCTTCATTC
The DNA here is from genome assembly GCF_008329595.1 of Methylobacterium sp. P1-11. Classification (NCBI taxonomy): domain Bacteria; kingdom Pseudomonadati; phylum Pseudomonadota; class Alphaproteobacteria; order Hyphomicrobiales; family Methylobacteriaceae; genus Methylobacterium; species Methylobacterium sp. P1-11. Next base: position 342,102 of record NZ_NPKS01000001.1, on the reverse strand, counting down.
TCGGAGGCATTGCTGTCCCGGTGGTCAGGCGCGGCCGAGCGCACCGCATCCCCGTCCACGGATGCGGCTTGAGCCCGACTGCCGTTGACGGGCCGCCTGCACCACAATAGATGATGATCATAATTTTAGAGTCAGCCTGAGAGCCGGCATCGAAATGATCTCGGGGAGTCGAGCGATGAAAGCCAAATGGATGCTTGGGGTCGCCGGCTTGACGCTCGCGGCATGCTCGCCGGCCGAAACGGCCGTGACGCCGGAGTCGCCCCTGGTGCAGGTCGTCGCGGTCGCACCCGCCACGGGAGCCGTCGCGCGTTACACCGGCGTGATCCGGGCTCGCACCGAGAGCAACCTCGGCTTCCGAGTCGGCGGCAAGATCTTCGAGCGCCTCGTCGATCCCGGCGACCATGTGCGCCGCGGCCAGCCGCTGATGCGCCTCGACCGAACCGACTTCACCCTGGCGCTCAACGCGGCCCGTGCCTCAGTCGAGGCGGCCCGCGCGCAGATGATCAAGGCCAAGGCCGACGAGGAGCGCAGCCGCAAGCTCGTCGGCGACGGCTGGACTTCGAAGCAGACCTACGACCAGAACAAGGCCGCTGCGGACGCCGCCATCGCCCAGTTCGCCAGCGCCGAGGCACAGGCGGGCCAGATCGCCAACCAAGCCGGATACGCCGAGCTTCAGGCGGACGCCGACGGCGTCGTGATGGAGGTTCCGAGCGAGCCGGGCCAGGTCGTGGCCGCCGGTCAGACGGTGGTGAAGCTCGCCCGCGACGGCGCCCGCGAGGCAGAGGTGTTCCTGCCCGAGGGAAGCCGGCAGCTCGCGAAGGGCATCGCGTTGGCGACCCTCTACGCCGAGGGTGAAAAGACCTTCCCGTCCACGCTCCGGGAGCTGTCGGCCACGGCAGACCCGATGACCCGCACCTATCGGGCCCGCTATATCCTCTCCGGAGGCGGCGAGACTGCGCCCCTCGGGGCGACCGTCACCCTCCAGCTGAAGGCTGCCCAGGCGCAGCCGACGGCTGCGGTCTTGGTGCCGCTCGGAGCACTTTTCGACCAGGGCGGCGGTTCGGCGGTCTGGCGCTACGACGCCGAGACCCAGACCGTCGCGGCGCAGCCCGTCGCCGTCGCGCGCCTGTCCGAGGAGAGCGCGGAGGTCGCGTCGGGGCTGAACCCAGGAGACCGGATCGTCTCGCTCGGCGCCCACCTGCTCAAGGCCGGCCAGAAGGTTCGACAGGCCAGCGCCAGCATGACGGGGGTCGGCCGATGAACGCCTCCGGCTTCAACCTCTCGGCCCTGGCGGTGCGCGAACGCGCCGTGACGCTGTTCCTCCTGCTCGCTGTCACCGCGGCCGGGTTCTTCGCCTTCGAGAAGCTCGGGCGCGCGGAGGACCCGACATTCACGGTCAAGACGATGGCCGTCTCGGCCGCGTGGCCCGGAGCGACTACCCCCGAGATGCAGCGTCAGGTCGCCGACCCGTTGGAGAAGCGGCTCCAGGAACTCGTCTACTACGACCGGGTCGAAACCACGGTTCGCCCCGGCCTGATGCTGATGAAGGTATTCTTCAAGGACAGCATGCCGCCGGCCAAGCTCCAATCGGAGTTTTATCAGGCGCGCAAGAAGCTCTCCGACCAGGCTTCCAGCCTGCCGCGCGGCGTGATGGGGCCGCTGTTCAACGACGAATTCTCGGACGTCTACTTCGCGCTCTACGCGCTGCAGGCGCATGGGCTGCCGCACCGGCACCTTGTTCTGCGTGCCGAGGACCTGCGCCAGCGGCTCCTGCGCGTGCCGGGCGTCGAGAAGATCAACATCCTCGGCGAGCAGGCCCAGAAGATCTTCGTCGAGGTCTCCTACCAGCGCCTGGCGACGCTCGGCATCACCGGCCAGCAACTGCTGACCGCCTTGGCCAACCAGAACGACGTGACCCCCGCCGGCTTCGTCGAGGCCGATGGTCCGCGCGTGTATCTGCGCCTCGACGGCGCCATCGACGGAATCGACGCGATCCGCGACGTGCCGGTGGCGGCCGGCGACCGCAGCCTGAAGCTCGGCGACATCGCCGAGGTCAAGCGTGGCTACGAGGACCCGAAGGTCTTCGCGATCCGCAATGATGGCGAGCCGGCCCTGATGCTGGGCCTCGTCATGAAGCCGGGCTTCAACGGTCTCAGCCTCGGCGAGGCGCTGAACGCCGAGGAGGTCGCGATCCACCATGAGCTTCCGACCGGCGTCACCTTCACCAAGATCACCGATCAGGCGAAGGTCATCGACGACGCCATCCACGAATTCATGGTCAAGTTCTTCACTGCCCTCTCGGTGGTGATCTTCGTCAGTCTCGTGGCTCTGGGCTTCCGCGTCGGCATCGTGGTGGCGCTGGCCGTGCCGCTGACCTTGTCGGCCGTCTTCGTGGTGATGATGGTCACCGGCCGCGACTTCGACCGGATCACGCTGGGCGCCCTGATCATCTCATTGGGCCTCCTCGTCGACGACGCCATCATCGCCATCGAGATGATGGTGGTGCGCATGGAGGAAGGGGCCGACCGCGTTTCGGCGGCCACCTACGCCTGGAGCGCCACCGCGGCGCCGATGCTCACCGGCACCATCGTCACCATCGCGGGCTTCCTGCCGGTAGGCTTCGCCGCCTCCACGGCGGGTGAGTACGCGGGCAACATCTTCTGGGTGGTGGCTTTCTCGCTGATCGTCTCCTGGATCGTCGCCGTGACCTTCACGCCCTATCTCGGCGTCAAGCTCCTGCCCAATATCAAGACGGTCGAGGGTGGGCACGAGGCGATCTACGCCACGACGAACTACGAGCGCCTCCGCCGCGTCGTGCGGATGTCCGTCGATCACAAGTGGTTCGCGGCTGGCGTCACCGTGGCGCTGTTCGCGGCGGCCGTGATCGGCATGGGCAAGGTCGAAAAGCAGTTCTTCCCGAACTCGGAGCGATCCGAACTCATCGTCGAGGTCACGCTGCCGACAGGCTCCGCGTTCGCCACCACCGAGGCCAGCGTCGAGCGGGTCGAGGCGGCGGTGCGTGAACTGCCGGAGGCGCGGGAAATCACGAGCTACATCGGCCAGGGCATGCCGCGCTTCGTGCTTTCCTTCGATCCGGAACTGCCCGATCCCGCCTTTGCGCAGATCGTCGTGCAGACTGCCGACGCTCACGCCCGCGACGTGCTGCGCGGCAAGGTGCGTCGGCTCGTCGACGAGGGCCGCTTCCCCGAGGCGCGTGTGCGGGTGCTGCAGATCGTGTTCGGGCCGCCGGTGCGCTTCCCCGTCGCCTTCCGGGTGGTCGGACCCGACCTCGACGTCATCCGCGGCATCGCCGCCGAGGTGCGCGACGTCATGATGGGCAACCCGAACATGCGCCTCGTCCACCTCGACTGGGGCGACAGGACCCCAAGCCTGCATCTCGCCCTCGACCAGGAGCGCCTGCGCCTGATCGGCCTGACCCCGAAGGAAGCCGGCCAGCAACTGCAGAGTTACCTCAACGGCACGCCCGCGACCCAGGTGCGCGAGAACCTGCGCTCGGTGGACGTGCTCCTGCGCAGTCCCGGCCCCGAGCGCCGCTCGCTGGGCGACATCGGCGACCTGACGCTGGCCACCAAGGACGGCCGGCAGGTCCCGCTCGCGCAGGTCGCGCATCTGGAAAGCCGCAACGAGGATGCGGTGCTCAAGCGCTACAACCGCGAGACCTACATCCGCGTGCAGGGCGACGTGCTCGACGGCCGGCAGCCGCCGGACATCCACGCGCAGATCTTCCCGCTCCTCGACTCGATCAAGGCGAAGCTGCCGCCGGGCTACCGCATCGACACGGCCGGTTCGGTCGAGGAGAGTGAGAAGGCGATGAAGGCGTTGGTGACGGTCTTCCCGCTGATGCTGATCGTGACGCTGACGGTCATCATGCTGCAGGTGCGGTCGTTCACGACGATGTTCATGGTGTTCGCGACGGCGCCCCTTGGTCTTGTGGGCGCGGTCCCGATGCTGCTGCTCTTCCACCAGCCCTTCGGCTTCAACGCGATCCTCGGCCTGATCGCGCTGTCGGGCATCCTGATGCGCAACACCCTGATCCTCGTGGATCAGATCCACCACGACCGCGCGGCGGGCCTGTCGGACTACGAGGCCATCGTCGAATCGACGGTGCGCCGGGCCCGTCCCGTGATCCTTACGGCGGCCGCCGCGATGCTCGCCTTCATCCCGCTCACCCACTCGGTGTTCTGGGGGGCGCTGGCCTATGTGCTGATCGGCGGTGTCGGGGTCGGGACGTTGCTGACCTTGCTGTTCCTGCCGGCGCTCTACGCCCTCTGGTTCCGGGTCCAGAGGCCCAGCGTCACCATGGAGGCCGCGAAGGCCCGCACAGCCGCGTCGGCCAGCGGGACCCCGGCATCGGTTTAGGGCGAGGTCTCCGGAAGACCGCGCCTGATCGGATCGCAGGCGCACCCAAGGGCGCGTGCGGCAACCCGGCGGGCCCGCGTATCCGCCCCCCACAACGGGCCCACCGGACCTCACGGATGATGGCATCCCGTCAGAAGGAGCGCTGTTCCGACGGACCCTGGCAATGCGGGATCGCCCAGCATCCAGTGTTCAGGGACGGACGCGACGCCTCAGGCCGTTCTGAAGCGGGAGCATCTCTGAAGCGGGAGCATCGGGGACGCTGCCGCTTCACCGCACCGAAACAGCTGGCCCGTGTCAGACGTGCCGGGCATCTCACTTTGAGCCCTGTCCTTGCCGTCTGCCGCTGATGGGCCCTCTGATATGGAGGCAAGACGCAAGCCGCAGGTCCGGTACGTCAGACCTTTTGGAACGCTGTCTCTGTCGGAGCGTACGCGGGCCGAACCCGGGCGCAGATCGATCCGAGTAACGCACGCCCACCGATCAGCGTCGCGCAACCGGATGTCCGGGCAGCCCTTCATATATGATATTGAGCATGTATATTTGGAGGGGGCGTCGGAGGAGCTGGGTATGCCGAGGGTGTCGCAGGAGCAAGCCAAGCTCAACCGCCAGCGTGTTGTCGAGGTTGCGGCCTCCCTGTTCCGCGAGCGCGGCCTTCACGGCGTCGGCGTTGCGGACATCATGGCTGCGGCGGGACTTACCCATGGCGGCTTCTACGGGCAGTTTGCCAACAAGGACGCCCTGGCGGTCGAGGCGTTCGACGCAGCGCTCAACGAGGAATACCGCGGAACACTGGACAACCTGATTACGAATTACCTGTCCGTCGGGCACGTCCAGACCCCGGGCAAGGGGTGCCCGCTCGCGGCCCTCGCCAACGATATCGCGCGCGAGCCCTCAGGCAGTCCGGTGCGGTCGCGGTTTACCCACGGTGTCCAACGCCTCGCCGGCTTGATCGCCGACTTGATACCCAAGACATCCAAGGAACGCCGGAGGCAGCGGTCCCTGGCGAACCTGTCGACCCTGGTCGGCGCGGTGGTCCTTGCCCGGGCGGTCGACGACGAGGCCCTGTCGAACGAGCTGCTCCAGGCGGCGAGGACCTCGGTCACGGGTTAGCGTTCCAGGCGAGACTTCGCCGAGCCAAGGACCAAGCCGGACCTCAGAATCACGAGATCGCGGGAAGGCCCATCTGCTTGCGGAAGCTCTTGTCGAAGGCGCTCACCGGTACGAAGCGGCGCAGCAGGCTGACCTGTCTCGCCACGGGCCCCGCGGCGCAGCGCCTTTTCGGCGCCGGCGCGGTTGCGGCCTCCACGACCGCCTTCGCGACAACTTCGGGCATGTCCGCCCTCTTCATAGCCTCTCGGAGGAAAACCATACGCTCAGCCCGCACTTTGTCGTAGAGCGCAAGGGGCGTGTCGGCCGATGCCAAATTCTGATCGAAGGCGGTGCGCGTGAAGGCGGGCTCGACCAGCACGACACGGATGCCCTGGTCACGGATCTCGTGGTCGAGCGACTCGGAGTAGCCCTCGACCGCGTGCTTGCTGGCGGCGTAGAGGGCCATGTAGGGGCCGGGGACAAATCCCATCACCGAGCTGATGTTGACGATGCGCCCCTTTTTCTGGGCGCGCATGATTGGGAGGACCGCGCGGATCGTGCGAACGATACCGAACAGGTTGACGTCGAACATTGCCTGCGCCTGTCCGACTGACGATTCCTCCGCCGCGCCGCTCACTCCATAGCCGGCATTGTTGACGAGGAGGTCGATGCGCCCGGTCTCGCCGGAAACCGTTTCGACCATGGTGGCCACGGACGCCTCGTCGGCGACGTCGCAGACCAGCATCACAATGCCATCAACGCTGGTCGCCGGCTTCCGGCTCGTACCGAACACGCGATATCCCGCGGCCCGAAGGGCTTTGGCCGATTCCAAGCCGATGCCGGAGGTGGCTCCGGTGATGAGCGCGGTCCTGATGCTGGGCTTCGTCATGGTTCATCCGTCTCCGCCGGCGCAGATCACCGTGCGCATATAAATGATGTCCATCATGTTAAATAGCAAGTGCCGTCGACGTGTCACGAGCGAAGCGTGACGTCGGAGGCACGCTGCCGCGTGCGCACCGACGGCCGCAGGGCGATCCGCTACGCCGACGCCAACCGCACCACGACACTGCTCGCCCTTGCCGGCCTCGCCTGCGTCCTTAGCTGGCTCGCCCGTTCCTCGCGCTGACATGGCGCCAACCAAGAGATCCCGATGATCCGCGAGATCCTCACCGCCTTCCTGGCAACGAGGGTGATCGCCTTCATCACGCGCCGCGTGACGGGCCGGTCCGCGACCCCGCAACGCCGCGGCTACTGACCGCCGCTCCGGTCGCGGCGACGCAGCGGCTTCCACGCTTGGCGGGTTCCGCCGACCGATCACGGAATGAATGTGGCGTGAGCAGGGGATATCCCTCGATCATGTCACGCAGCAGGCCGGGTTCAGCCGCTCGGAGATCCTTGCGCGTCTATCGCGTGAGCTGCCCTCGGCCATCGACCGCTACGCGACCGACGGTCGTCGTACCGCCCGACATCGAACGCCGCATGTCCCGGACACGCCGAGGCACGGCCGAGCCACCAACAAAGGATCGGTATCGCCGGCCCATTGACGCCGCCGGAGGCTCGACCGGCCATGTTGCCGACCCGCGTCGCGACCGGGCCACGCTACGGCCCGGTGCACGCGTCGGCCTCAGCGCGAACATAGCTGCGCGCAGACGCCGGGCGGCAGCGGCCGAAGTGCCGGTTCTGGTCGCCGGCCTATCGCCTGCTCCCGGGACCGCGTGAAACGGACAGGACGTTGCGATCGACCTCGCGGGCCCGCTGCTTCTCAAGTGCCGGATCGGGATCGGCGACGCATGCTGGCACTTCATCGCTCATACGGCCCGCGGCAGACCTGCAGGCTGAGCATCTTAACTGGCCTCGAGGCCGCCGGAATCACGCCTTGGCGGCGACAGCCGGCCTGCAGTAGCTGTCGCGCACGGCTGGGACGGCATCGTAGCCGTCGACCGTGCAGAAGTACGTGCACACAAGCCAGGCGGCCAAGGCAATGCTGAGCGCGCCGTTGTAGAGCCACAGGCCGATCACGCGCCTGGTGGGCAGGTTCGGCAAGCCAACGACGGAGCCGGGCACCCAATCGACTGCGAACACGACGATGCCGAACGCGCCCAGAACGCCGGCCATCATCACGGCGAGAGCGGTGGACGTCATGCCGCTTCCTGCCCAAGATGTCTGCGGCAGGGCCGATGCAGCGCGCGGAGCCGCATTCTCGTCACAGCTCGCCCCTGCCCTGCTGACCCTCGCCACCACCGCCCCCCAATTGGGAAGGCACCGAAGCTTCGAGATCCGTAGAGGAGAACCTCTTCAACCCGAGGCGTCATCCGCGCGGCGAGGCCGAGAGTTAAGGAGCCAGAGATTTCGGCTGCGTTCCGGGAAGGCTTGGTGGGCGCACTAGGGTTCGAACCTAGGACCCGCTGATTAAGAGTCAGCTGCTCTACCAACTGAGCTATGCGCCCGATCGCGTCTGCGACCGCCCGGTGGCCACCAAGTCCGTCCGGGGTGGCGGGCTGATACCAACGCGGCCGGGGCCTGTCCACCCCCGGCCGCAGCTTTTTCTCATTCCGCCGCCGCATGCTGTGCATGCACGCGCACGGAATGCGCCGAGAGCTTGTTCAGAGCCGAGAGGTAGGCCTTTGCCGAAGCGACCAGCGTGTCCGGATCGGCGCCGCGAGCCGTGACGCTGCGCTCGCCGTCCCGCAGGCGCACGGAGACCTCCGCCTGCGCATCCGTGCCGCCAGTCACGGCATGGACCTGATAGAGTTCCAGCTGTGCCTGATGCGGAACCAGCGCCGAGATTGCGTTGAAGACCGCATCCACCGGTCCGTTGCCGTCGGCCTCCTCGATCCGCGTACCGGTCTCGTCGGCGATGCGCAGGGTCGCGCGCTGCGGCCCGCGGGTTCCTGCGATGACCGACAGGGAGACCAGCCGGATCCGGTCGTGGGCCGTGGCGAGGTTCTCGTCGACCAGCGCCTCGATATCCTCGTCGTAGACATGCTTCTTGCGGTCGGCGAGCGCCTTGAACCGCTCGAACGCGTCCTGGAACTGGTTGTCCGACAGGTGCAGGCCGAGATCCTCCAGCTTCGAGCGAAACGCCGCCCGGCCGGAATGCTTGCCCATCACCAGTGAGGTCTTGGTCAAGCCGACCGAGGCCGGGGTCATGATCTCGTAGGTCTCCGAATTCTTCAGCATGCCGTCCTGGTGGATGCCGCTCTCGTGCGCGAAGGCGTTGCGGCCGACGATCGCCTTGTTGAATTGGACCGGGAAATTCGTGGCGTGGCTCACGAGCTTCGAGGCGCGGGTGAGCATGGTCGACTCGACGCCGGTCTCGTAGGGCAACACGTCCGCGCGGGTGCGCAATGCCATCACGATCTCCTCGAGCGCCGCATTGCCGGCCCGCTCGCCGATGCCGTTGATCGTGCACTCGACCTGCCGGGCGCCACCTTCGATACCCGCCAGGGAGTTCGCGATCGCGAGACCCAGGTCGTTGTGGCAATGGACCGAGAACACGGCCTTGTCGGCGTTCGGCACGCGCTCGCGGACGTTCGCGAACATGTCACGGTATTCGGACGGCGTGGCGTAGCCGACCGTGTCGGGGAGATTGATCGTCGTGGCACCGGCCTTGATCGCCGCTTCGACGCAGCGGCACAGATAGTCGAGGGGCGTGCGGGTCGCGTCCATCGCAGACCATTCCACGTCCTCGACGAGGTCGCGGGCTTGGGCCACGGTCTTCAGGATGATCTCGACCACTTCATCCTGACTCTTGCGCATCTGGTGCGCGAGGTGGATCGGTGAGGTCGATACGAAGGTGTGGATCCGCGCGCGCTTGGCATGGCGCACGGCCTCGCCCGCCCGGGCGATGTCGGCCGGGATGGCGCGGGCGAGGCCCGCGATGGTCGCGCGCTTGGTCCGGCGGGCGATCTCCGAGACCGCCTCGAAATCGCCGTTCGAGGCGATGGGGAATCCAGCCTCGATGATGTCGACGCCCATCGTGTCGAGCAACTCGGCCACCGCGAGCTTCTCGTCGAAGGTCATGGTGGCGCCGGGGCATTGCTCGCCGTCGCGCAGCGTCGTGTCGAAGATGAGGATCCGGTCGCGGGCGGAGGGGGTGTTGGTCGTGGTCATGGCATTACCCTGTCGCGGGCCGCCCGGCTCGAGATGGCGCGGCGCGGCGTGGTGCCCTCACGGGCGGATTCGCGAATGCAAGAACTCCCCTGAAGGCCCAGGCGCGCGCCCGGACGGCCCTCAGGGGCGGGTAAGCAGAAGCGGAAGAGCAAGCCCGACGCGGCGCGCGCGCGACCGCAGCGCCGTCTGGGCGGCGCGGGCGATCTCGGGCGCTGAGCCGGCTCTGGCCAAGGCTCGTCTCTCCTGTCGGCGACCGGCGCGGGCTGGTCTCACGGCGCGGTGCCGTCCGTAGGTATCCCCGCCGCGGCCGGAACACAAGCGAGACCCGCGCCCGGCACGTCAGGAGGCACAGGCGTATCTCGGAGTGGCCGGGTCGGGCTTCGGCTCCGCGAGGATTGCCGCTGCGAGATCGTCGTAGAACAGCATCTGCCCCGCGGCCCAATCCTCGAACTCCGTCAGAAGCGTCGGATCGAGTGCGGTCAGGCGGCTGTCGGCGATCCGGATCCATCCTGCCGCCTCCGCTTCCCCCAGCAAGTTGCCGATATGGGCGCGGGACACGTTCAACCGCTCAGCGAGGCCGCGCAGCTTCAGCGGCAATGCCGCGGGCGCGCCGGGGACGGTCGCGGCGTAGTGGGCTCCGATGAGCGCGGTGAGCAGCGGGTACCCGCAGTCGCGGCTGGCGAAATGAAGAACCCGCGTGAACGGCGCGATGAGCGTGCCGTACCGCAGGACATGCGCTGCCGCTCCGTGGACGAGTTCCCCGAGCCTGTCGGGATCATCGAGCCGGGCCGCGCGGCCCGGATCGCGCCGGGCGACGGCATCCATGGCGGCGACGAACAGGCGCCCGGACCGCCCGATCTCGATCACCAGCGCCGGCGAAGCCTGCAGGCATTTTACACGCCCATCGTCCCGATCCGCCACCGCGGTCACGAAACGCCCCGCCTTGAGCGCCGACACGAAGCCGGCCGTTTGCCGGCGGCTCGATCCGACCATCGCCTGGAGGGCCGTCAGGGTCGGGCGGGGGCCGCCATGGTGACGCCAGGCGTAATCGTTGTGGATCAGCATGAACGAAACCACGTAGCGCCCAATCTGATTGAGCAGCTTTCGGGTTGGCCAAACAATCTGCGACGGCTCGATCATGCCCCGGCAATAACCGGCGACAGCCGGACGGAACTCGCGTTCGGATCGAAGCAGAGCGATCCGGGCCCGAAAATGATCGTCCAACATTCGCGCCCCGCGCAAGCCGGACCCATGCCTCGCAATGCCCTGCGCAGGGGCTTCGGTCCAGTAATTCCTGCAAAGTTTGGACTCGGCGGTGAAGAACCGGTGAAGATACAGATTGGTCTGCTCGAATCCGCCCCGCCGGGACGAGCGGTGCGCCGGGCCTTGCCGGCTTCAAATGCGAAGGGGACCGTCACGCGTGTGCGATCTGCATCGACCCTCCCTGTCACGGCGCAGCCTTCTGACGGCCGTCGCCGTCGGCACCCTGGCCGGCGCCTCTGCCCGGCCGCTGCGCGCTGAGGCGGCCGCTGAGGAAGCGCGGCCGAACGCCATCAAGCCCGAGGAAGCCCTGGCGCGGCTGCTCGACGGCAATGGCCGCTACGCGGCCAATACCCCCGTCAACAGGGATTTCTCGGCCGGTCGCGCCGCGCGGGCCGCCGCGCAGTATCCGATCGCCTGCATCGTCGGCTGTGCCGACGCCCGGGTCGCCCCCGATTTCATCTTCGATCAGGGACCGGGCGATCTGTTCGTCGTCCGCGTCGCCGGCAACTTCGTCAACACAGACGGCCTTGCCAGCCTCGAATACGGCGTCTCGGTTCTGGGCGCGCCGCTGATCCTCGTCCTCGGCCATTCCGAATGCGGGGCCGTGAAGGCGACGATCGACGTCATGAAGACCAAGGCCGTGCTGCCCGGCCACCTACCGGCGCTCATCGATGCGATTCGCCCTGCGGTCGATCTGGCCGAGAAGGCGCGGGCGCAGGATCCCCTCGCCGAGGCCATTGCCCAGAATGTCCGGCACACCGTGCGACGGTTGGAGCAGGCCGGGCCGATCATCGCGGAGGCCGTCGCCGACAAGCGGGTGAAGGTCGCGGGCGGCTTCTACGACATCGCTACCGGCAAGGTCGCGCTTATCTGACAGGATCGCGCCGCGCCCCGACGTTCGAGCGAGCGCCTTGCCAATGACGGTCCCGCCTCGATAAAGCCCGCCGGCACGTCGAGACCAAACCCGCGAGACCGTCATGGCCAGCTACAAGCTCCTGCTCCTCCCCGGCGACGGGATCGGTCCGGAAGTCGCGGGCGGCATGCAGGTCGTGCTGGACGCGCTCAAGGAGACCGGTCTCGCCACCTTCGAGACCGAGACGGATCTCGTCGGCGGCTGCGCCCTCGATGCCCATGGCCGCCCGCTCGCGGACGCGACCCTGGAGCGCGCCAAGGTCGCGGATGCGATCCTGCTCGGCGCGGTCGGGGGGCCGAAATGGGCCGGTGTCGCTTATGAGAACCGCCCGGAGGCCGGTCTTCTGCGACTGCGCAAGGAACTCGACCTCTTCGCCAACCTGCGCCCGGCGATCTGCTACCCGGCGCTGGCCGAGGCCTCCGCGCTCAAGCGCGAGCTGGTCGAGGGTCTCGACATCATGATCGTCCGGGAGCTGACCGGCGGCGTCTATTTCGGTGAGCCGAAGGAGATCACCACGCTGGAGGACGGCTCCAAGCGGGCGGTTGACACCCAGGTCTACACGACGGCCGAGATCGAGCGGATCGCTCATGTGGCCTTCGACCTCTCGGGCAAGCGCTCGGGTCGGGTCGCCTCCGCCGAGAAGCACAACGTGATGAAGTCGGGCGTCCTCTGGAAGGAGGTCGTCACCCAGGTACATGCCGAGCACTATGCCGACCTGCAGCTTGAGCACATCCTGGCCGACAATTGCGCCATGCAGCTGGTGCGCCGGCCCAAGCAGTTCGACGTGCTGGTGACCGACAACCTGTTCGGCGACGTGCTCTCCGACATCGCCGCCATGCTCACCGGCTCCCTCGGCATGCTGCCCTCGGCCTCGCTCGGCGCGGTCGACGAAAGCGGCCTGCGCCGCGCGCTCTACGAGCCGGTCCACGGTTCGGCTCCCGACATCGCTGGCCAGGACAAGGCCAACCCGATCGCCATGATCGGATCGCTCGCCATGTGCCTGCGCTATTCCTTCGGCCTCGGCGATGCCGCCGATGCGCTGGACGGCGCCATCACGGACGCGCTCGCGGGCGGCGCGCGCACGGCCGACATCGCCGGCGAGGGCACGAACCCCATGGGCACCCGGGCCATGGCCGCCGCGGTGGCAGACGCGCTCCGGGCGCGGGTCGGCTGAAACACGACTTTGCGCGTCGCAGCACCGGCGTCGATCCCCAGCCGCGTGTTTCGACGCATGGCGGCCGGGCCCGACCTTCGCTATGACGCGCCCATCGAGGATTGGGAGTGTCATGAAGGCCGGAGACGGGGCGTCTGAGCGCGCGAGCGCGGATTTCGGCTTCGAGCGCGTGGCGCTCGACGAGAAGCAGGGGCGCGTCGACAGCGTCTTCCACTCGGTCGCCCGCCGCTACGACATCATGAACGACCTGATGTCGGCGGGCCTCCATCGGGCCTGGAAGGCGCAGCTCGTCTCGATGCTGCGCCCGCCGCAGACCCGCGCCTTCGCGCATCTCGACGTCGCCGGCGGCACCGGCGACGTGGCCTTTCGGGTTCTGGCTGCGGGCGGACCGCGCACTCGGGTCACGGTTCTCGACATCAACGAGTCGATGCTGCGGGTCGGCGCAGAGCGGGCCCGGGAGCGCAAGGTCGACGAGGATGGCGATCGGATCGCGTTCGTGACCGGAAACGCCGAGACGCTGCCGCTGCCGGACGCTACCTTCGACGCCTACACGATCGCCTTCGGCATCCGGAACGTGCCGCGGATCGAGACGGCCCTCGCCGAGGCGCGGCGGGTGTTGAAGCCCGGCGGGCGCTTCCTGTGCCTGGAATTCTCCGCGGTGGACATTCCGCTGCTCGACCGGATCTACGACGCCTACTCGTTCAACGTGATCCCGCGCATCGGCGCCCGGGTGGCCGGCGATGCCGAGTCCTACCGCTACCTCGTCGAGTCGATCCGGAAGTTCCCGACCCGCGGCGCCTTCGCGGGCATGATCGAGCGCGCGGGCTTCCGGCACGTCACCGACCGGCCGCTCACCGGCGGGATCGTGGCGATCCATTCGGGCTGGAAGGTCTCTTGACCGCCGCCGCGCGCGACGGGGGCCAGCACCGGTGATCAGCGCCGCCATCAACCTGTTCCGCGGCGCGCGGGTCGGCTTCGTGCTGGCGCGCGAGGGGGCCCTCGCCTTCGCCGATCCCGCTGAGCTGCCGCCGCATCTGCGCCTCGCCCTACGGATGGGACGCTCCCTCGAGCGGCCGGGTCTCGACGACGGCGCCGCCCGGCTCTCCGCGGCAATGACCCGCCTCGGCCCGTCCTACGTCAAGTTCGGCCAGTTCCTGGCGACGCGGCCGGACATCGTGGGCGTGCGGGCCGCGTTCGACCTGGAGAAGCTGCAGGACCGGGTGCCGCCCTTCCCGCAGGAGATCGCGCTCCGCACCGTCGAGACGGCACTGGGCAAGCCGGTCGACCAGCTGTTCGTCTCGTTCAGCGAGCCGATCGCCGCCGCCTCGATCGCGCAGGTCCACAAGGCGATCGTCCGGGATGCAGACGGCACGGAGCGCGCCCTCGCCGTGAAGGTGATGCGGCCGGGCGTCCGCGAGCGCTTCATGCGCGACCTCGAGGTCATGCGCTTCATGGCCCGGGTGGTGCACGCCCTGTCACCGCAGGCGGAGCGGCTTCGTCCCCGCGAGGTGGTGGAGATCCTCGCCCGCTCGGTGCTGATGGAGATGGATTTCCGCCTGGAGGCGGCCGCCGCCTCGGAACTCGCTGAGAACACCAAGGACGACCTCGATTTCCGCGTACCAAAGCCCGAATGGGAGCTGACCGCCCGCGAGGTGCTGTCGGCCGAGTGGATCGACGGGACACGCCTGCACAGCGCGGCGGAACTGGCCGCGCAGGGGCACGATCCGCAGACCATCGGGCGGACGGTCATCCAGAGCTTCCTGCGGCACGCGATCCGCGACGGTTTCTTCCATGCCGACATGCACCAGGGGAACCTGCTGGTCGATGCCGAGGGCCGGCTGGTGGCGGTCGATTTCGGCATCATGGGCCGCCTCGGCCCCAATGAGCGCCGGTTCCTCGCCGAGATTCTGCTTGGCTTCATCCTGCGCGACTATCGCCGGGTGGCGAAGGTCCATTTCGAGGCGGGCTACGTGCCAGCCCACCACTCCGTGGAGGATTTCGCGCAGGCGATCCGGGCGATCGGCGAGCCGATCCACCAGCGCCGGGCCGACGAGATCTCGATGGCCAAGGTGCTGACCCTGCTGTTCGACATCACGGCCCTGTTCGACATGAGCACCCGCACCGAGCTGGTGATGCTCCAGAAGACCATGGTGGTGGTGGAGGGCGTGGCCCGCTCCCTCGACCCGCGCCTGGACATGTGGACCACCGCCGAGCCGGTCGTGCGTGCCTGGATCGCCCGCAACATGGGCCCGGTCGGCCGGGCGCAGAGTGGGCTTGAGGCCCTGCGGGTGGTCTCCGACGTGGTCGGCGACATTCCGGACCTCGCCATGCGGTTGAAGCGCGTGCTCGTGCGCCTCGACGAGGCCGGCACGGGCGATGCCCGCCGCCTGGAGCGCTTCGCCCGCAATGAGCGGTACCGGGCGATCTGGTCGACGCTGGCCCTGTGGGGTATCGCCATCGGGGCGCTGATGCTGGCGTTCCAGGGACGCTGAGCACGCATTTGGCGCTCGATCGGTGACCATGAGCGCGCAGCGTCGGTGCGCGCGCAGCGAAGCGCCCCGGGTAGACGGGCGCTTCGCAGATCCCGCATAGGTGGATCGCTGCGCTCCGGCTCCAAACCGGGTGCCGGTCAGTCCGCATCTTCCGTTGCCGGGATCAGCGCACGCAGCTCGCGGGCGAGTTCGTTGAGCCCAGTCGAACCCTTGGCGAGTACTCGGTCGGCTTGGCCCGCCAGCCGCCGGCGATCCTCGGCCGTGATGTCCTTGGCGGTGAGCACCACCACCGGCACGTCCCGGCTGTCCCGGCGGGCTCGGAGCGCCCGCAGGAAGGCAAAGCCGTCCATCTCCGGCATCATCAGGTCCAGGAGGATGAGACAGGGCCGCTCCGCCTCAAGGACCGCTAGGGCGCGCAGCCCGTTCTCGGCCTCGCGGACCGGAAACCCTTCGCGTGCGAGATAAGCGCAGACATGCCCACGCAGGTCGGCCTCGTCCTCCACGACGAGGATCGGACCATCGCCGCCTGCGGGGCGGAAGCGGTCGACGATCTGGCGCAGGTTTCCCCAGTCGATCGGCTTCTGCAGGTAGTCGGTGGCACCGAGCGAGAAGGCGAGGTTCTGCTCGTCCAAAACCGTCACCATCACGATCGGCGTCGCGCCGATCTCGGGATCCGCCCGGATAGCCCGCAGCACCGCCCATCCGTCCATCTGCGGCATGGTCACGTCGAGGAGCACGGCCCGCGGATGCAGGCTACGGGCGAGATCGAGCCCCCTCCGCCCATCCTCGGCGACCGTTACCGAGAAGCCCTCGCGCTCAAGGAAGCGCGCGAGCAGATCCCGGGTCGCGGCGTCGTCGTCGACCACCAGAATGGTCCCACGGTCGCCGGGACCCGGCCCAACCGCGTCGGCTCCCTCGACCGTGCCGGATTCGAAGCGGGCCGGCAGCGTCAGCGTGAAGGTGGTGCCCTGCCCTTCCCGGCTCGCCACGCTAATGGCGCCGCCCAGCATCTCGGCGAAGGCCCGGGTGATCGCGAGGCCGAGCCCGGTGCCGCCGAAGCGGCGCGTGGTGGAGGCGTCGGCCTGGGTGAAGCGCTCGAACAGCTTGCCCACTTGCTCCTGTGTCATGCCGATGCCGGTATCTGTCACGGAGAAGCGCAGCGTGCCGTCGGCACGGTCGACCGCCAGGGTGATCCGGCCGTTCTCGGTGAACTTCGCGGCGTTGCTCAGCAGGTTGATCAGGCACTGGCGCAGCTTGGTGACGTCCGTGTGGGCGCTGCCCACACCCGCCTCCAGCTCCAGCGCCAGGGCGTTGCCCTTTTTGGCGACGAGACCCTCGACGGTGACGGCCACCTCCTGCACGACGGCGGCGACGTCGAAATCCTCCGCGTAGATCTCGACCCGGTCGGCCTCGATCTTCGAGATGTCGAGCACGTCGTTGATCAGCCCGAGGAGGTGTCGGGCATTGGTCTCGATCTTCTTCATGTCGGCGACCAAGTCCACCTCGCCGATATCCTCCAGTTCCTCCTGCACCATCTCGGAATAGCCGATCACCGCCGAGAGCGGGGTCCGGAGCTCGTGACTCATATTGGCCAGGAACTGGCTCTTGGCCGCGTTCGCGGCCTCGGCGGCTGCCCGCGCCGCCTCGATCGCAGCCTCCGCTTCCTTGCGCTCGGTGATGTCCGTATGGGTCCCGACCCATTCGCGCAGGGTGCCGTCGGCTTCGAGGATCGGAACGGCGCGCACGCTCATGTGCCGGTAAGCCCCGGTGGCGGCGCGGATCCGGTGCTCCGTGGCATAGGGCTCCTGGCTGCTCACCGCGCGAGACCAGGCCGCCCGGGTGTGTGGGCGATCCTCCGGGTGGACCACGTCCAGAAATCCGAGCCCCGAATAGGCGGCCTCGTCCTGGCCGGTGAAGCGGCTCCAGGCCGTTTGACGGCGCTGCAGGCTCCCCTCCGGATTGGCGGTCCAGACGATGGCTGCGCTAGCCTCGATCAGTGAGCGGAAGCGCTCCTCGCTGCGGCGCAGCCGGTTCTCCGCGAGGTGACGGATGGTCTCGTCGACGACCACGAGGCCGACGCCCTCGACGCTTTGGCCGGCTGCCGCATAATCCTCGCCCCGCAGCGGATAAAAGCTCATCGAGAAGTGCCGCACGCCCCCCGGGGCCGAAGGGGCGGGCACCGCCACCGGGATGTTGGGCGAGACCAGTCCCTCGTTCAGGGCCGCGGCGAGCTTCGGGGCGAGTTCTTCCCGGAGGGTCGGAAGCATAGCCCAGATCGGTGCTCCGAGGTCGGCACCGAAACCACGCTCGCTCATGGTGGCGAGTGCCCGGTTCATGTGCCGGATCTTCAGGTTGCGATCGAGGAAGCCGAGGCCCACCGGCGCGTTGGCGAGCACGCCGTCGAGGAGGCGCGACATGCGCAGGGATTCCTGGCGCCGCACCAGGGCGAGGCGGGCGAGCAACACGATCGCCCCCAGCGCCGCTGCCCCGGAGAGCAGGAACAGCAGGAGCCCGCGCCAGCCTTCGCGCGTCTGCAGGGTCGCGAGCTGTTCCAGAGTCGCGGCTTGACGGGCGGCCGCCTCGGCACGGATCGCATCCATCAGACGCTTGCCTTCGCCCGTGCGGACGAGGTCGATGGCCGCGTCGAAGCCCTGATTCCGTCGCGCCCCCACCACCCTTGCAGCGTAGTCGCGCTTCTGTGCGATCAATCCGGCGAGGGACGGGCCGCCGGCGCGGACCGAAGCCTGCGCGGCCGCGCCGAGACCGGTGAGTTCCGTGTCGATCTTGGTGAGGGCTGTCGTGTAGGGAGTGAGATAATCCTCGCTGCCGACCAGGACGAAGCCGCGCTCTCCCGTCTCCAGGTCCTTGACCTCGGAGATCAGGCGCTCGATCCCGGCGATGGTGGCGTTCGCCCGGGCGGTCGCGGCCCGGTCGGTCTCGCCGATCACGTAATTGGCCGTGCCGCTGCCCAGGGCCACGATCAGCAGGATGAAGGCTGCCGGGGAGCCCAGGAGCCAGCGCAGCGGGCCGGCGCCGCGCCAGTTCCGGCGGCGGAGGCCGAAGATCGATCCGGTGCGCGAAGGGGCGGTCACGTTTCCACCAATCCGGTGCTGGCACCCGACGCTTCGGAGTCTGGCCGGCCATGCGGCTGGGCGAGATATTCCCGCGATCGCATCTCGATGAGGCGCGAGACGGTCCGGTCGAACTCGAAGGCCTCCCGGCCGGTTTCGGCGGTGTAGAGGTCCTGCGCCTCGGCGGCCGCGGAGGCCACGAGCTTCACGTGCCGGTCGTACAGCGTGTCGACCAGCGTGATGAACCGCTTGGCCTCGTTCCTCTCCGCCTCACCCATCACCGGGACGCCGTCCAGGATCACCGTGTGGTAGGCCCGGGCGAGCGCCATGTAGTCCGAGGCGCCGAGCGGCTTGCGGCAGAGGTCGTCGAAGCCGAACCGGGCCACGCCGGTCGCCTGCTCCGGGACCTCCACGACTCGGCCATGCACCGTGACCGTGGCGGGAAGGCCCCGGGCCTTTCCGGTCAGTGCCTTGAAGGCTGCATCCAGGGCCGCGCGCGCTGCTGCGTCGGCGGGGACGTGATAGACGGCCGCGCCGCCAAGCTTCTCCAGCCGAAAGTCGGTCCGGGAATCGAGCCGGACGACGTCGACGCGATCCTCCAGGGTCGCGATGAAGGGCAGGAACAGTGCCCGGTTGAGCCCGCCCTCGTAGAGGCGATCCGGCTCGACATTGGAAGTCGCCACAACGATGACGCCCCGCCGGAACAGATGGTTGAACAGGCGTCCCAAAATCATCGCGTCGGCGATGTCGGTGACGGTGAACTCGTCGAAGCACAGCAGGGTCGCTTCGTCAGCGAGCTGGTCGGCCACCGGACCGATCGGATCGTCGCCTTTCACGGTGCCCGCCTTCAGCGCCTGCCGATAGGCGTGGATGCGCTCGTGCGCGTCGGCCAGGAAGCCGTGGAAATGGACGCGTCGCTTCGGTTCCGGGGCCGCCTCGTGGAACAGGTCCATGAGCATGGTCTTCCCGCGCCCGACCGACCCCCAGATGTACAGGCCCTTGATCGCGTCCGCTTCATCCTTGCGCCGGAACAGCCAGCCCAGGGCGCTCGTCTTGCTGGCGCGCTTGCGGCGCTGCAGATCCAGAACCAGGCGGTCGAGGGCGCGCACCAAATGTCCCTGGGCCGGATCGCGCTCGATGGCGCCGCTGGCGACGAGCGCCTCGTAGCGCTCGTGCACCGGCCCGGGCGAGACCGCGCTGGCCCGCGCCGCCGGCGACGGCGCGATGTGCTTGCCGGATCTGTCGTTCACGCCGCCGGTCCCTCGCTGCTGGTCGCGGCACCGGTTCGGCACCCCCCTGCGCCCGCGTGGCGGTCAACGACCCGGGGCCCGTTCCAGTGCCGCGCAAGCTCAGCCTGAATCAAGCCCGAGGCCGAACAGCCGCAGGCAAGCGTCCCATCGCTCGCGCGCATGGCAGGCACGCGGGAAGCCGACTGGGCGCTCTGCTGCATTGCACAATGGATATAGGGATGCGAGACCCGCGCTGTCTTTGGGAGGAGCGTCCGGATCACCCCGCGCGGCAGCGCGCACGAACCGGAGCTTCATCATGGCGGTACAAGCCCTCGATGGGCCGGCCCACACCATCCGGCGTCTTTGGCCGGCGGACCGCGCGGCGGTCCTCGACTACTTCCTGCGGCTGGATCCCGAGACCCGGGCGAGCCGCTTCATGGGCAATGTCAGCGAGGCCGGGGTCCGGGCCTATGCCGCACAGGCGCTGACCGCGGAAGGCGTGATGTACGGCGCCTTCGTGGGCGGCGTGCTGCGCGGGCTCGGCGAGTTGCGTCCGATGGGCCCGGGCGCCTCCCGCTACGCCCTGGGTCCGCACGCGGAGGCGGCCTTCGCGGTCGAGCAGACCTTCCGCCGGAAGGGCATCGGGGCTGCCCTGTTCGCCCGGATCGCCCGATCCGCGCGGCATCGCGGTGTCAAGGATCTTTACGTCCGCTGCCTGTCGGGCAACGGCCCGATGTTGCGGCTCGCGGCCAAGCACGGGGCGGCGCTCCAGCACGAGGGCCGCGAGATCGAGGGGGCCTTGCACCTTGCGCGTCCGACGCCGTTCTCGCTCTGGTACGAGGGAATTGCCGAGGCCTTCGACTTCACCCTGGCGGCGAGCTTTCCCGAGCGGCTTCAGGCCCGGCGCTGAAGCCGCAACCCTTCTCGGAACGGTGCGCCGCCGGTCAGCCGGCGGCGTCGCCGACGAGGGCGAAGGTCAGAAGATCGACCGACGCCGCCCCGCCGCGCAGCAGCGCGCGGGCGGCCGCGTTGCCGGTGGCGCCGGTGGTCATGACGTCGTCCACGAGGAGGATCCGACGCCCGCGGATCCGATGCTGTTCGGCGGTCGCCACCCGGAAGGCGCCGCTCAGATTCTCGGCCCGGGCCGCGCGGCTCAGACCCACCTGGGACCGCGTCGCCCGCACGCGCACCAGGGCCGAGGCGACGAACGGCAGCCCCGCAGGACCCGCGATCGCCCGGGCCAGCAGCGCGGATTGGTTGAAGCGCCGGCGCCACAGGCGACCCCAGTGGAGCGGCACCGGGACCAGGCATTCGGCGTCGGCGATCAGGGTTCGGCCGCTCGCGGCCATCATCCGCGCCATGATACCGGCGAGATCGAGCCGATCCTCATATTTCAGCCGGTGAACGAGACGGCGCGCCACGGCGTCGTAGAGGGCGACGGCTCGGGCACGTTCGAACACCGGCGGTTCCGCAATCGCCCGGGGCGAGAGGAGTGGGCCGATTCCGAGATCGACCGCGAACGGCGTGCCGTAGCGCTGACAGACCGGTTCCTCGATCAGGCGCAGGCTCGACCAGCAGGCCGGGCAGAGCGCACCGGGATCGGCGGTCGCGCTTCCGCAACCTGCGCAGGTAGGCGGATAGATGAGAGAGATGACCCCGCGCGGCAGGCAGCGCAGGGCCGTGGCAATGGCCTGGATGGCCGTCATGCGCAGAGCGCGCCGGCTTGGAACCCGTTTCCTACTGGGCCGAGACGGGGCGCGCCTGCGGCGCCATCTGGCGGTCGCGGGCGTTCGCACGGTGGCGGCCGATGGCACAGCCGGCTGCTGCGCCGACGAGGCCATGATGACCGGCGTAATGACCCGCGATACCACCGACGACGGCGCCCTTGATGCAGCCCTTCGCCTCAGCGCCGCCCGCGGCAGCCAGGGTGGTGAGGGCCACAGCAGCCCCGACGAGCATGCGCTTCATGATTGGTGCTCCATGACAGAATCTCGGCCGTAGGGCCGGTTGCAGCAGGAACAGCGACGCTGCCGAGTCGTTCCGTCATCCTAGCGCAGCTCACGGGACCGTGCACGCGGACGGTGGCGCGACGCCACGGCAGATGCCATCTGCCCTGCGATGGATGCTCCCGCCGCCCTGTTCGACACGCCCCTCGCCCGCCGCCGGCTCGCCCGAGCCGGGCGCCTCGGCTATCCGGGCTTTCTCCTCAACCGGCTTGCCGAGGATCTGGACGACCGGCTCGGCACGGTCCTGCGCGAATTCGTGTCGGTGCTCGACCTCGCGACGCCGCTTCCGGTGGCAACCCGGATGCTCGCAGCCCGGTATCCGGCATCGCGGCATTTCCGCCTCGCGGCCCTGTCCGAACCGGGCAGCGGCGTGATCGTCGGCGATCTCGAGGTGCTTCCGCTGGCGCCGGGAAGCGTGGACCTCGCGGTCTCGCTGCTGGCGCTTCACGCCGTGAACGACTTGCCGGGCACGTTGATCCAGCTGCGCCGTGCCCTCCGGCCGGACGGACTCTTCCTCGGCTGCCTGCTCGGCGGTGCGACCCTCACCGAGCTGCGCCAGAGCTTCGCGCAGGCCGAGAGCGAGGTCGAGGGCGGTATCAGCCCCCGCGTTGCGCCCTTCGTGGCGGTGCGCGAGGCTGGCGGCTTGCTCCAGCGGGCCGGCTTCGCTCTGCCGGTGGCTGACACCGACACGCTGACGGTGCGCTACGCCGACCCGTTCGGGCTGATGCGCGATCTGCGCGCCATGGGGATGACCAACGTGCTCACCGAGCGGCGGCGAACGCCGCTGCGGCGCGCGACGCTCCTGCGCACGGCCGAGATCTACGCCGAACGGTTCTCGGATCCGGACGGTCGCGTGCGCGCGACCTTTGAAGTGCTGTGGCTATCGGGCTGGGTGCCACACGAGACCCAGCAGAAGCCGCTGCGGCCCGGCACCGCCAAGGTGCGACTCGCCGACGCGCTCGGGACCGTTGAGCTGAAGCCCGAGAAGGGGAGCATGCCATGAAAGTGCCTGGACCGGACCACCCGATCACCATCGCGCCCGAGCCCCGACGCGTCCGCGTCGTCGTGGCGGGCGTGGCGGTCGCCGAGACGCGGAACGCCCTGCGGCTTCAAGAGGCGCAGTATCCGCCGGTCTTCTACGTACCGCGGAGCGATATCCGCGCCGATTGCTTCGTCGCCTCGGCGCGGACGAGCCACTGCCCGTACAAGGGCGACGCCCATTATTTCGACCTCCTCGTCGACGGAACCCGGCGCCCCGACACGGTCTGGAGCTACGGGGACCCGTATCCGGCCGTCGCGGCGATCCGGGAGCACGTGGCGTTCTATCCGGACCGGGTCGACGCGATCACCGTGGAGGACTGAACCGGTCGGAGGCTGGTCAATCCCGGACCAGGCTCCAAAAGGCGTGCTTGCGGCCGTGCGCGGCCCGCAGCGCCTTCTGGTAGGTTTCCGGATCCGGGGTGACATCGCCCGGCACGAGGCGCCCGGCCAGGGCCTCCAGCTCCGTAAGGTAGCGTGCGCCGTGGGAATAGGCGGCGCTGCGACCGTTCTCAAGGATGGTGTCGAGCAGGCAGCGATACAGGATCGTGGCTGCTCGGGGGTGGTCCTGGGCCAGCGCTTCGGCCACCGGCGCCAGCGTCGCGAACTGGTCGCCCTGCCAGATCCCGGGCCGTGCGACGACCAGCCCAGCGGCGCGACGCGGGTCCGGCCAGGCTGCGAGAAACGCGAGGGCTCGATGTGGCTGCGGGAAGGCCTCGACATGGTCGAGGGCGCGCTGCAACGCCTCTTCGTCCTCGAAATCCGGAAGCTTCGCGAGGTAGGTCCGCAGCATCGGCACGTCGAGTTCGCGCTCGAACCGAGCCCAGCGCATGGCCTGTGCCTCGTCGCTCCGGCCCAGCGCATCGAGGATTTCGATCTCCAGCGCCTGCCGCTCGCGCTCCGGTCCGCGCAGATCGAAACCGGCGATCAGGTCGGCGCGGGTGGCGATGCGCAGGCCGGGGTCCTGCATGCGCCGGATCCAGTCCAGAGCCTCGCCGGCCCGATCGGCACGAAGCAGCCTTCGAGCGATCCCCACGCGATCCTCCCGGCCAGGGAGCATCGCCTGCTCCAGGGCGATGAAGGCGTCCGGATCACCGTGACGGTCGGCAATGGCTTGCCGAAGGCGCAGAATCTGGACGCGGGCGGCCTGCCGGTGATGGGTCGCCTCGCGGCGGAGATCAACGCCTTTCGGCATCGCGGCCTCGGCTGCGGCGAGCCGTTCGTCGATCTCGGCGAGGGCTGGTTCGGGCAGCGACGGGATCATGTCCCCGAGGACCACGCCGAGTGGACCGAACGGATCCGCGGTGAAGGGCTCGACGAGGCGCATGGCCAACCCGGCTGCGTCCTCCGGCGGCAGGGCGCCGGCGATTTCCACAAAGGCTGCGGCGGCACGGTCGAATACGCCCTGCACCGCACCCGTGCTGTCGTCCACGCGGTTCAGAACCGCGTCCGCACCGTCGAGAAAGCGCCGGAGCCTGTCGAGGGCGGCGCCCGGATCGAGGGGGCGCAACTCGTTGAGGATCACGGTCACGGTGGTGTTGAGATCGGCCGCGAAGGTCCGGCGCTTCTGCCAGTCGATGTAGCCCTGCGCACCCTCGAGAGCCGTCAGTCGCCGATCGATGATCGCCGCGACGGCCTCCGGACCCTGAAGGGAGGCAAGCGCGGCGGTCACCAGCTTCTTGAAGGCCGGATTGCGCCCGGTCTCGCCAAGGATGAGCCCGATCAGGCGGTCCGGGCCGAGTGCCGCAAGCGTTTCGGGTGACGGCGTGGTGCGGCGCGCGCCCTTCGGCAGGGCGGACGCCTTCCGGTTGGCGGAGGGCCCCGCCGTCGGTGTCACGCGTCGCGCACGCGCCACGATCGTCCCCGCCGATGCCTCGGATCCCGCATGGCCGTCCGATCCGCGGCGGTTATTCCACGACGCGGGCGCGGGGCCGGTCGCTGCCCTGCGCGGTCTCGTCGTGCCAGCCCCCGGCCTGATCCTGGTAGCGGATACCCTCGGTCGAGCCGGGAACCTGCTGCTCGGCGGCAGCGGCCTGCGCCGCCTGCAGCGCCTCCTCGCGGCTCGGGAAGGTCTCGGAGAATACGTCGCCGACCTTGTAGGCGTAACCGCCGTCGTGCTCAACGATGTGATAGGTAACTTCGGACATCACGCCTCCTGTACGCGCCGTTATCGTTGAGCGCGAACCCGCCGGACGCGCCTGGGTTCCAGACGCCGGAGTTTCCGGCCTCCGATCCGCCGGAAAGTGGACCTAGAGCGCCCAAATCCCGGCATGCAGACGACGACGATGCAGCTTCGCCCGTTCCTCGCCCTCGCCCTTCTCCTGGTCGCCCGTCCCGCGAGCGCGGAGGAGGGCTTCCTCGACAAGCTGTTCGGCGGCTCCGGGCGCGGAGCGCCTCCCAACCCCTTCGCGTCGAACTACCCCTCTGCGCCGCCCTCGGCCGAGGAGGCACGCGCCGCGCGTGAGCGACGGCCGGTCCGCGGGGACCGCGGTGCTCCGGCCGGTCCCCTCCCTCCGGGGCGCATCCCGGAGGAGTGAGGTGGCTCAGGCGTCGCCGACGACGCCGGCCGCGTCCTGCGCCTGCAGCACGTCCGGGCGCGGCATCGAGATGATGTTGTAGCCAGCATCGACGAAATGGACTTCGCCGGTGACGCCGCCCGAGAGCGGCGACAGCAAGTAGAGGGCTGAACCGCCGACATCCTCCAGGCTGACCGTGCGCCGCAGCGGCGCGTGGGCCCGCTGGTGGTTGAACATCAGCCGAGCATCGGCGATGCCGGCGCCCGCCAGCGTCCGCATCGGGCCGGCAGAGAGCGCGTTGACCCGGATCCCGTCCGGACCCAGGTCGCTGGCGAGGTAGCGCACCGAGGCCTCCAGGGCCGCCTTGGCGACGCCCATGACGTTGTAATTCGGCATGACCCGGGTCGCGCCGCCATAGGTCAGGGTCAGCAGCGAGCCGCCCTGGTTCATCCGCTTGGCTGCGCGTTGCGCGATCTCGGTGAACGAGAAGCACGAGATCGTCATCGTGCGCACGAAGTTCTCGCGCGTCGTCACGTCGACGTAGCGACCCTTGAGCTGCGCCTTGTCGGAGAAGCCGATGGCGTGGACCACGAAGTCCAGGCCGCCGTCGAAACGCGCATCGAGCGCCTCGAAGGTCGCGTCGACAGAGGTGAGATCCTCGACATCGCAGGGCAGGACGATATCCGAATCGAGCTTGGCGGCGAGCGGTGCCACGCGGCGACCCAGGGCCTCTCCCTGATATGTGAAGGCCAGTCGCGCCCCCTGGTCGTGTAGCGCCTTGGCGATACCCCAAGCGATCGAGTGATCGTTCGCGACGCCCATGATCAGGCCGCGCTTGCCTGCCATCAAACCCGTCATGCCGACTCACATCCTGACCGAGCACGCCGTGCCCGCGAAGCGGGGACGGGCCACGATCGCGAAGAGCGAACCGCGGCAGGTTGCCTTAACGCGGCTCGCTCCTCGTTCCAAACGGGCCAACAGCCGGCGTCGGCCAAAAAAAAGCCCCGCCAGTTGGCGGGGCGTCGGTGGAGATGTGGCTGGGTTCAGAAATGCCCGTCCGTACGAGACTGCGCTTCCTGAAGCAGGGCCTGCTTGGCGTAGATCGCTGCGCAACCGGCGATCACCAAGCCGCTCAGCGTTCCGAAGATGAAAGTCCCCATCGCCACCACCAGATCTCAACAACGGGTAAACGCCGGCGTTGCGCCGGCGGTTCCCTCCCGGCGATCAGGCGTCGACGTGCTTCAAAACCAGGGTCGCGTTGGTGCCGCCGAAGCCGAAGGAGTTCGTGAGCACGTGGCTGAGCTCGGCTTTGTCCCGGCGCTTCCGCAGGATCGGCATGTCGGCGAAGGCCGGATCGAGTTCGTCGATATGCGCGCTCTCGCAGATGAAGCCGTTGTTCATCATGAGCAGGCTGTAGATCGCCTCCTGGACGCCTGTGGCGCCCAGCGAGTGGCCGGTCAGCGATTTCGTGGCCGAGATCGGTGGGCAGTTTTCGCCGCGGCCGAACACCTCCCGGATCGCCTCGATTTCCTTGTCGTCGCCGACCGGGGTCGAGGTGGCGTGCGGATTGATGTAGTCGATCCGGGCGCCCTTCAGCCCGTCCATCGCCTGGCGCATGCAGCGGACTGCACCCTCGCCTGAGGGCGCAACCATGTCGTGCCCGTCCGACGTGGCGCCGTAGCCCGCGACCTCGCCGTAGATCCGGGCACCGCGTGCCCGCGCGTGCTCCAGCTCCTCAAGGACCAGAACACCCGCGCCCCCCGCGATGACGAAGCCGTCGCGGTTGGCGTCATAGGCGCGCGAGGCCCGGGACGGCGTGTCGTTGTACTTGGACGACATGGCACCCATGGCGTCGAACAGCACCGACAGGGTCCAGTCCAGATCCTCGCAGCCGCCCGCGAAGATGATGTCCTGCCGGCCGCCCTGGATGATCTCAGTGGCGTTGCCGATGCAGTGATTCGACGTCGCGCAGGCGGAGGAGATCGAATAGTTCACGCCGCGGATCTTGAACCATGTCGCCAGCGTCGCCGAGGCGGTCGACGACATCGCCTTCGGCACGGCGAACGGGCCGATCCGCTTGGGTCCCTTGTCCCGGGCAATGGCGGCGGATTCGACGATCACCCGGGTCGACGGACCGCCGGAGCCCATGATGATGCCGGTGCGCTCGTTCGAGATATCGCCCTGTTCCAATCCGGCATCCTGGATCGCCTGATCCATGGCGACGTGATTCCAGGCGGTGCCGCCGCCGTGAAAGCGCATCGCGCGCCGGTCCACCACGCCCTCCGGATCAAGGCTGGGGGCGCCGGACACTTGGCTGCGGAAGCCATGCTCGGCGTAGCTGGCGTCGCGCGCGATTCCCGAGCGGGCCTCGCGCAGGGAGGCGAGCACCTCCTGCGTGTTGTTTCCGATGGACGAGACGATGCCCATCCCGGTGATGACGACACGGCGCATGATGGTGACACTACCTCCGTCGTGGCCCCGGTTGCCCGGACCACGTCCCGGTCAGCTAAGATGACGCGGACACAATCTCAACCGCCGAGTCCGTCCAGCGTTGCGGCCAAGCCGCAAACCGCACGTCCGGCGACGCGGCTCAGCTCTGGAACAGGCCGACCCGCATGTCCTGGACCTGATAGACGCGCTCGCCATCCGCCTCGAGCCAGCCGTCCCCGATGCCGAGCACGAGTTTGCCCTGGCGGACCCGCTTCACGTCGACGTTGTAGACGACCTTCCTCATCGACGGCAGCACTTGCCCCGCGAGCTTGACCTCGCCGACGCCCAGGGCCCGGCCGCGACCGGGCGCGCCGAGCCAGCCGAGATGGAAGCCCAGCATCTGCCAGAGGGCGTCGAGGCCGAGGCAGCCCGGCATCACCGGGTCGCCCTGGAAATGGCAGGGGAAAAACCAGAGGTCCGGGCGGATGTCGAGTTCGGCCGTCACGTGACCCTTGCCGTGGGCGCCGCCCTCGGTCGCGATGGACGTGATCCGGTCGAACATCAGCATCGGCGGCAGCGGCAATTGCGCATTGCCGGATCCGAAGAGTTCGCCGCGCCCGCAGGCCAGAAGATCCTCGTAGGAATAGTGCGACCGGCGGTTCGCACCCTGCGCTTGTGTCTCGGCGTCTGGCGGCATTGCGGTGGCTGTTTCCTCGGATGTGCGCGATCTTCAGCGTCGCGGGCGACTATACTCGGCCCGTCGGCTGGCGCGCGGGTTAGCACGGGGCGCGACGCCTTCAAAGCCTGCCGCCGCGGGAGTGCGGCAACGCTCGGGTTGCGACTGTCCGACCACTTCAATATACTGAGGAGACATCCGTTCCTTCAGGCCCCTCGTCGAGCTTCAGTCCAGCGATGTCCGAACCGGTGCCATTCCAGGCCGTCTTCAACGGCCGGGTCCCCGCTCCCCAGTTGGAGGCCAACGGGACTCCGCGCCGCGGCTGCCCGCTGTCCGACCTGCGCGACCGCCTGCGGCGGGCCGGCTTGCGGCCGACGCGGCAGCGCCTGTCCCTGGGCTGGCTGCTGTTCGGCCGCGGCGACCGCCATCTCACGGCTGAGATGCTCTACGACGAGGCCATGCGCGCCAAGGTGCCGGTCTCACTGGCGACGGTCTACAACACCCTGCACCAGTTCACCGAGGCCGGCCTGCTGCGCCAGCTCGCGCTGGACGGGTCGAAGGCCTATTTCGACACGAACCCGACCGAGCACCACCATTTCTACCTGGAGGACGAGAGCCAGGTGATCGACATGCCGGATTGCGGCATCACGGTCGATTCGCTGCCCGAAGCGCCCGAGGGCATGGAGATTGCCGGGGTCGAGGTGATCGTCCGGCTGCGCCGCAGCCGTCCCGCGGGACGCCGTCAGGGCTGAGGCGTCGGCGCGAGGACATCGCAAGCGTCGCGAGGCCCGGCATCGTCCGGGCCTTTGTTTTTTCAACGCCGGCGTCATTCCGGGGCGCCGAAGGCAGCCCGGAATCAAGAAGCTCAGTCAGAACAAGATCGTGGCACCTCGGCGGAGCGGCATCCCGGGCTCTGCTGAGCAGCCTCGGGATGCTCGCGCGCGTGCCGTCGGAGATTGCCCCGGCCGCTAATCCACGACCTCGTTGGGATAGACGCCCCAGAGGCGATTCTGGCGGATGTAGCCGTCGACATCCCGCTTGTTCGGGAGAGCCACGATCAGGCGGCACCACGTCCCGGTGCAGCTCTTGACGCTGCCGATCACGCCGGTCTGAAGCTTGGCCTCGTCCTCCGCACCGTCATCGGCCTTGGCGCGCAGCGACACGACCGCCTTCTCGGCGCCCTTGTCAGGACCGGCATTCACGATGGCCGTTCGGCGTCCGGACAGCAGCGAATGCAGGACCCAGCCTTCGGTCCCCTCCGAATCACGGATCCGGCGCCAGGTCTCGAACTCCCCAACGA
Source organism: Methylobacterium sp. P1-11 (assembly GCF_008329595.1). Taxonomy (NCBI): domain Bacteria; kingdom Pseudomonadati; phylum Pseudomonadota; class Alphaproteobacteria; order Hyphomicrobiales; family Methylobacteriaceae; genus Methylobacterium; species Methylobacterium sp. P1-11. Next base: position 312,412 of record NZ_NPKS01000001.1, on the reverse strand, counting down.
TCTCGACCGGAAGGCCAGCCCGCTGGAACACCCATAGGGTGCGGTGATCCTTGGACGGCCCTTCGCGGAGGTTGACACGATCGGTCTTGAGGCTGGCGTAGCGCGGCAGCGGCAGCTTGGTGACCGGTCCGACGCCGGCCTCAGGGCCTGCGGGCGGCGCCGCCCGGGCGCCGGTCGCGAGGCCGCCGGCCAGCAGCGCCGCGACGGCGAAGCTGAGGCGTGACACGCGCATGGTCGTCTCCCTATCCGGACGTGGCGTAGGTTGTGTAGGGCCTGTTCGGCAGCGGGCCGGGCCGGCTTCCGATTGTGTTCCAGCCCACCTCTGGTAGAGAGGCCGATGGGTCGGAACAGGCTCCGGATCCGGCGCCTCGTGACCGATCCTGTCTGGCCGAGTTCGGTTAACGGACGCTTGCGGGAAGCGGTCCGGGCGAGAGCCACCGGGCGCGAGCCGTAATCAGGGCCGCGGGGCTGACGGGGGAGAGAGACGTGTCGAAGCGCAAGCCGCTGGTGGTCGTGACGCGGCGCCTTCCGGATGCCGTCGAGACGCGGATGCGCGAGTTGTTCGACGTCCGGCTCAATTCCGACGACGCGCCCCTGGCAGCGGATGCCTTGGCGGCGGCGTTGCGCGAGGCCGACGTGCTCGTGCCGACCGTCACCGATGAGATCGATTCCGGGCTGATCGCCCAGGCCGGACCCAACCTTCGGCTGATCGCCAATTTCGGCAACGGCGTCGATCACATCGACGTGGCGGCAGCGCTGGAGCGCGGGATCACGGTCACCAACACGCCCGGCGTGCTGACCGAGGACACCGCCGACATGACGATGGCGCTGATCCTCGCGGTGGCCCGTCGGGTCACCGAGGGCGCGCGCATCATTCCGGACGACGAGTGGACCACCGGCTGGTCGCCGACCTGGATGCTCGGCCGGCGGATCACCGGCAAGCGGCTCGGCATCGTCGGCATGGGCCGGATCGGTCAGGCGCTGGCCAAGCGCGCCCGCGCCTTCGGCCTCCAGGTCCACTACCACAACCGCCGGCGGGTACCCGCCGCCATCGAGAGCGCCCTCGACGCCACCTATTGGGAATCCCTCGACCAGATGCTGGCGCGCGTCGATATCGTGTCGGTGAACTGCCCGCACACGCCCGCGACCTACCACCTGCTCTCGGCGCGGCGCCTCAAGCTGCTCAAGCCCGAGGCCGTCGTGGTGAACACCGCCCGCGGCGAGGTGATCGACGAGAACGCCCTCGCGCGGCTGATCGAGGGCGGCGAGATTTCGGCAGCCGGCCTCGACGTGTTCGAGCAGGAGCCCGCCGTCAGCCCGCGGCTCGTCAAGCTCGCCCGCCAGGGCAAGGTCGTGCTGCTGCCGCACATGGGCTCGGCGACCTATGAGAGCCGCATCGATATGGGCGAGAAGGTCATCATCAACATCAAGACCTTCATGGATGGCCACCGGCCGCCGGATCGCATCCTGCCGAGCATGCTCTGAGCGGCGGGCGGGCAATCCGTCGGCTGCCGCCTCACAGCGCGTCGCCGGCGACCGCCTGAGGCTTGGCCATGCCCTGCACGCCCTGGAACAGGCGCTCGCTGGTCAGCTTGAGGAAATAGAACCCGAATTCCGGGTTCTGGTAATAGAGCTGCTTCACATCCGAATAGGACACGCACAGCGCGTGTCCCGCCTCGACGCAGACCAGCGAAGCCGTGCGGGTATTGCCAGGCGACAGGAGTCCCAGCTCGCCGACGATCGCGCCTTTGCGCACCTCGAGGCCGACCTCGGGAATCCGGAATACGCCACTCTCGATGTAGTACATCTCGTCGGCGAGATCCTCCTTCCGGAATACGACTTCGCCGACGCCGAACGGGCGCCGCGAACCGAACGGCCGGAGCCATTCGAGGGACAGGTCGCCGTCGGCGGCCGTCTCCACGTCGCGGACGAGGCGCATCATCTGCCAGAGCCGATAGGCGTTGAACGGCATTTGGATCAGCTCGGTGAGCACTACCGGCATGCTGCCGATGAGGATGCCGTAGGTGATCACCGCGCAACTCGCGCAGAGCGAGATGATCCGCAGCGGAATCATCGTGCTCATGGCCGTCGCCGAAATGGTCAGCGCCGTCCCGAGATAGCCGATGCCCTCGACCCAATCCATCGCCGTCCCCTGAAGCGTAACGGCCGGGGGATGCCCGTCTTGCCCTCCTGCGGCAAGCGTCCCGGCTGCTCCCGCGGCGTACGCGTCTCAGCCTGTGCCCGCTCGGCTACGCTTTGCGGCGCCCGCGCCGACGATGGCGGACACCGCCTCGGCGGCGCGAACGCCTTCCGCGTAGGCGCCGCCCACCGTGCCCCATTGCTCCCGAGAGAGCGCTTCGCCGGCGAACCAGACGGTGTCGGCGACCGACATGCGGAGGGCCTGCCGCGCCGGCGCATGACCCGGCGGGACCACGGCCCACGAGCCGCGTGACCACCGGTCGTGGCGCCACGCGCTCACCACCGGAATTGTCAGGTCGCGCAACCGCGCCCGGCCGAAATGCTCGGCCAGGACCGCGCGGACGTGGCGGCGCACACCGTCCGCGCCGGAGCCGGCGGCATCGATCGCCGTGGCCTCGTGCAGGTCGAGTTCGTAATAGTGGAACGGCGTGCCGTCGATGCGGCTGAGCAGCCCCGGCGGCGCGCGCCGGCCGCCGTAGATCGCCGCCAGCCGGTCGCGCCCGCGGAACGGGCTCGACGGCCAGTGCAGCACCGCATGCTCGTAGATGCCGGTGGTGAAGCCGTCGATGGCGGCGCGGACCGCATTCGGCAGCGGCGGCGTGAAAGCCGGCCCGTCCCGGAGCACCATCATCGGCACCGTCACGATCACGGCCCGGGCGGCGTATTCGATCCCGGCCGCACTGGTCGCGCGGACGCGACCGTCCGACCAGTCGATTCGCGTCACCGGCGTGGCCAGCGCCACCGGCAGCCCGTCCGTCAAGCGGGCGAGATAGCTGCCGTAGCCGTCGGCAAGGAAGAAATTGTCGCCGTATTCCAGGCTCGGGAAGTCCTGAAGTGAGACCTCGCTCAGTGGCCGACCCGAGACCAGGCCATGGACCTGGGCGACGCGTGCGCCCCAGGCCCCAAGCCCGGGCGGCAGAGCGCGGGCGGCCGGCCGGTCCGGCCCGGGTTGCGCGGCGCCGCGGGTCATGGCGCGGTCCGCGCGATCGAAGGCGCGCCCGTTCGCGCGAATCTCGTCGACCCGGCCGGGTCGGTTCCCCACCCAGACATGGCTCTCCTGCGGCGCGCGGCGGAGCCGCTCGCCGCGCGTTCGGCCGAGCGCCACCAGGGGATTGATCGGCCCGGCATGCAGCCAGTGGGCCCCGAGGTCGAGGGCGTGGCCGCGGAGGGCTACCGTCAGGGCGCGGCCGCCGACACGGTCCCGGGCCTCCAGCACCGCAACCTTCATGCCCCGCGCCGCGAGCGTCCGGGCTGCGCCGATCCCGGCCGCGCCTGCGCCGATCACCAGCACCTCCGGCGCCTCGGGCAGCGGCGCGAGGCGCGGCCTGTAGGCTGGGCGAAACGCCGGGTCGATCCATTGGGAACCGGCTGACTGCGGCATCGAGACCTGTCCTGTCGCGTTCTGCACAGGTGCGCCCCGCACCGTCTCGCCCCTGCGACGGAGCCCGAGCTTGCACCGGTTGCCGCACCGCTTCACAACGCGCCAGCGCCGCTTTCGGCGCGAACCGGAACCCTCGCCCGATGCTCGTCGAGTCCGCCGCGGCGGCGCTGCGCCAGACCTTCTCGCCGCCGCTGCGCGCGATCCTTTGGAAGTCCCTCGGCCTGACGGTCGGACTCCTGCTCCTGGTCTGGCTCGGCCTGACCCGGCTGATCCAGGCCTTCCAGGCAAGCCATCACATCTCCGCCCAGTACCCGATCCTCGACAACCTCGCCTACTACTTCGCGGGGTTCGGTCTGGTCGTGGTCCTGGCCTACCTGATGCCGGCCGTCTCGATCCTGGTGGCGGGCTTCTTTCTCGACGATGCCGCCGAGATCGTCGAGCGCACCGATTTCCCGGACGAGCCGCCCGGACGCGCCATGCCGTTCGGCACTGCTATGGTGTACGCCCTACGCTTCGCTGGTGTGACGCTGCTGGTGAACCTCGCCGCGCTGGTGATCTTCTTCGTCCCGGTGATCGGGATCGCGGCGTTCTTCGCCGCCAATGCCTATCTGCTCTCCCGCGAGTATTTCGAGATGGCGGCTGCCCGGTTCCGCCCCCTCCCCGAGGCGGCCGAGATGCGCCGCATCTTCTCGGTGCGGACGCTCGGCGCCGGCTGCCTGCTGGCGGCACTGATGATCATTCCGATCCTCAACCTTCTGACGCCGCTCTTCGGGATCGCCCTGATGGTCCACCTGCACAAGCGTCTGAGCCGCCTGCGCCTCGCCGGCCCGCGGCGCCAGGATCACGCTCTGCGCTGATCGGGTCGCTGCTCGGCCCGCGGGAAAGGAAGCGGGAGCCGATGCGGCCATTGCCCACTCTGGCCGCGCCGGCCGTCGACCGCTACCTTGACGGTGACCCGACTGGACGTTCGGGGCGGAGAGCCGATCGATGAAGGCGCACGACGCGGGCGCGGACGTCCCTCCGCCACCCGGCACGATTCCGTTCCTCCTGGTCGGCCTCGCCGGCCTCGGGCTGCTCGCCTGGGGTGCCTATGGCCACTGGCAGCGCGACGTGGAGGCGACCGCGACGCTGGAACGGATCAAGACCGTCGTGCCGCAGGTGCGCACGGTGCTGGCTGCGCAGGCGGAGGGACCCCTCGATCTCGTGCTGCCCGGCGAGATGCAGGCCTTCACGACGGCGGCGATCGCCGCCCGCGCCACCGGCTACATCGCCGAGCGCCGGGTCGATATCGGATCGCGCGTGAAGGCAGGCGATCTGCTCCTGCGTATCGCCGCACCGGATCTCGATCAGCAACTCGCCCAGGCCGAGGCGCAGGTCGGCCAGCTGAAGGCGCAGCTGCTCCAGGCGCAGGCGCAGGTCGAGCAGGCCCGGGCCAACGTGAACCTCGCCAATCTCACCAACAACCGCACCAGCACGCTGGCGGTGCAGGGCTGGGCTTCGCGGCAGAACGCCGACAACACCCAGGCGGGCGTGCTCAGTCAGGCCGCGGCGCTCGCGGCCGCCGAGGCCGGCGTTAAGGTCGCCACCGCCAACATCAAGGCGCAGGAGGCCGCGGTCGACCGCCTGAAAGCGCTCACGGCGTTCGAGCGGGTCGTGGCGCCCTTCGACGGGGTCGTGACCGTGCGCAACGTCGACGTCGGCGATCTCGTTCGGGCCGACAATGGCGGCACGCCGCTCCTGAGCATGGATCAGGACAGCATCCTGCGCATAACCGTGAATGTGCCGCAGAACGATGCAGTTGGCGTCAAGCCGGGCGTTCAGGCATCGATCACCGTCCCGCAGATGCCGGGGCGCAGCTTCGACGGCTTCGTGGAGCGCAGCTCCGTCGCCTTGAACGCGGCATCGCGCACGCTGACCACGCAGGTGGACGTCCCGAATGCCGACCAGGTGTTGCGCGCCGGCCTCTACGCCTACGTCACCCTGAAGATCCCCCGGACCGAGCCGGGCGTGACGATCCCTGCCGAGGCGACGGTGTTCAACAGGAACGGCCTGCAGGTCGCCGCCTTGAGCGACGACGATCGGGTGACGTGGCGGACGATCCGCGTGCGGCGCGATCTCGGGCGCACCTTGGAACTGGAATCCGGTCTTTCCGCCGACAGCCGCATCATCGACAGCCCGGCTCCGGATCTGCGCGACGGTCAGTCGGTCGAACCCCTGAAACCGCCGCAGCCGCCTGGGCCGCTCCGCTCGGCCCAGCGGTGACACGCAGGATTCGGCTCGCAATTCCGTGATCAGGACGGCGATATCGGCCTCGCGCTGAGCCGAAGCGGGAAGATCTCGGTCGTTATTGGTTGCCGCTCAGGAAAAATTTGCTCGGAGAGTGCGTAATACTCAGACGCAGACAGATGAGGGATGCCTTTCGGCTATCTGGTCGGCACGGTGTCGTCTCGGAATCTGTCAATTGTCGCAGGATCGCGGTGCCGATGGGAATCGAATTCTCGCGGTGTCCGGCTAATTGCCTCTTAACATGTATCATTTAACGCTGGCCGGACGTGTGACGCAGCGACCGGTGCAATGCGAGACCCCGAAACGCCGACGGACTGCGGAGACGAAGCGGAACAATCTCGCGCGGCGTTGCCGCTCTCGGGCAGAGCCGCCACGCTCCGCGGTCCGATCGTCGTCGCGTTTCTCGGGGCAACCTTGCTTCTGGGCGCCCTCGGAATGTCGGCGGCCGTGGCGATCGCGCATGTCGGTGCGCTCGTCTCGCGCACGTATGACGAATCGCTGATGTCGACGAGCTTCGCTCGGGCGACGGCGGCCGACTTCGCCAGGATGCGCACGGCTTTCGTCCGACGTCTTCGATCCCGCGACGGCATTGAGGCGGCGAAGCGGGATTCCGAGATCGCCGCTCTCGCAACGACCCTGGCCGAGGATCTCACCGTCGTGGCCGAGCGCTCCCGGTCCGACCGCGCGATGAAGACGGTCGAGGCGGTCCAGGCGGCGGTGGCTTCTTGGGACGGCCTGCGCCGCGCCCTGGATCCCGCCACGGCATCGCCGGATCAAGCGGCCGCCCTCGATCGGAAGGCCGACGCCGTCGAGAGCCAGATCGACCGTCTCACGAATATCACGGCGGGCGACGCCTTCACGGCACGGCAGGCGGCGCGGCAGAGCGTCTCTCACGAGATGCGGGTGCAGGCCGTCGCGACGAGCCTCGCGATCGTTGCCTGCGGTCTGATCGGCTGGCTGCTCGCCCGCCGCATCGCCGGATCGTTGGATGCCGCGGCCCAGGCGGTCGAACAAATCGCGGGCGGTCAACTCGGCCATCGAATCCCGGCGGGCGGCCGGGATGGATTGCGCAGGATTCTGGACGCCGCGGCGGCGATGCGGTCCACCATTCAGGCGCGGGCGCAGGGCGAGGCCGACCAGCACCACGTTGCCGAAGCGCTGATGACGGACGCGCTGCAGACGTCGCGCGACGGCGTCGTGGTCGTCGCTGCCGACGGTCGCATCGCGCTCGCCAATGCGCAGGCGCTCCTTTTCTTCGACGGGCTTGATGCCGCGCTCGCGGCCGGATCGTCCCTGGCGGGGACGGCGGACGGAGTGCGGGACCGGCGCGAGGCCATCCCGGCGGATTGGTTCAGGGCCCTGGCTCAGGACGGTGACGTCCGGCTGGCCGACGGTCGTTGGCTGCGCGTGCGCCGCAGCGTGACACGGCAGGGTGGGTTCCTCGCACTCTGCAGCGACGTCAGTCTGCTGAAGGAGCAGGAGAACCGACTGACACTGACCAACCGACGCCTCGGTGCCGCCCTCGACAACATGTCCCAGGGGCTCTGCCTCTACGACGCGCGGAACCGGCTGATGGTGGTCAACCGCCGTTACAGCGAGATCTACGGGCTTGCGGCGGGCGCGGTGACGCCGGGCATGACTGCGCAGGAGGTTATGAGCGCCTGTATCGCGGCTGGGAATCATCCGGGCTGCGATCTCGATGCACTGTTGCGCCAACAGCGCGAGACCCTCCGGAACGGGGAGTGGCAGACGCTCTTCCAGGAGCTGAGCGACGGCCGGATCGTCGCCATCGACCGGCGCGAGGCTGCCGATGGCGGGTTCGTGGCCACCTATGAGGATGTCACCGAGCGCCGCCGCGCCGAAGCCCGTATCGCCTTCCTGGCCCACCACGACATGCTGACCGGCTTGCCCAACCGCGTGGCCGTGGGGCAGCAGATCGACATGGCGGTGGCGCAGGCGGGACGCGACCAGGGCTTTGCCGTCTTCGCCATCGATCTCGACGATTTCCGGCCGGTCAATGAGACCCTCGGCCACGGGATCGGCGACGAGCTGCTCGTCGCGGTGGCGAACCGGCTGACGGCCTGCGTGCGCGAAATCGACTGCGTCGCCCGGTTGGGCGCCGACGAGTTCATCGTCGTCCAGCGCGGTGTCGACCGGCCTGAGGATGCCGCCGTCCTCGCCCGCCGCCTCATCGAGGTCGTTGGCGCGCCCTACAGCCTCACCAATCACAACATCAGAGTGGGGCTCACCATCGGTATCACCCTCGCCCCAGGCGACGGCACAAGCTGCGAAAAGCTCCTGAAGAACGCCGAAGTCGCCCTTGATCGCGGAAAGGCCGAGGCGCGCGGCGCGTTCCGCTTCTTCGAACCCGCGATGGACGCCCGCCTCCAGGCGCGGCGGATCCTGGAGCGTGACCTGCGCGACGCCCTCGCCCGGGAGGCGTTCGAGGTGTATTACCAGCCGATCTACAGCCTGGAGACCGATCGGATCTGCGGCTTCGAAGCGCTGCTGCGCTGGAATCACCCGGTCCGCGGCTTCATCTCGCCCGCCGAGTTCATCCCGATCGCGGAGGAACTCGGGCTGATCGTGCCGCTCGGCGAATGGGTGTTGCGTCGGGCCTGCGAAGAGGCCGCCCGCTGGCCGGATGAGCTGAAGGTCGCGGTCAATGTCTCGGCGGTGCAGTTCACCTCGGCAAGCCTCGTCACCGCGGTCCGCGAGGCGCTGCGGCGGACCGGACTGCCCGGACGGCGGCTGGAGCTGGAGATCACCGAAACCGTGCTGGTCGCCAATCCCGGCGTGACGACGGCGATCCTGCACAGTCTCCGGGCTTTGGGTGTGCGCGTCGCGATGGACGATTTCGGCACCGGCTACTCGTCCTTGAGCTACCTGCGCTCGTTCCCGTTCGACAAGATCAAGATCGACCAGTCCTTCGTCCGCGACCTGTGCGTGAAGGACGGGACCGACTTCATCGTGCGGGCCGTGATCGGCCTGGGCGCCAGCCTCGGCATGACGACCACCGCCGAAGGCGTCGAGACGGAAGCGCAGCTCGCGCATCTGCGCGCGGAGGGCTGCGACGAGGTTCAGGGATACCTGTTCAGCCGACCCGTGCCGGTACCGGAGGTCGCCACGATCATCCGCCGCTGGAACGGGGATCTGAAGGCGATCGCCTGAAGCACGCTGCCCGCGATGAGGCAGCGTGCGTCATCAGCCCATCGGCGAACGGACCCCGCGACCCGTCCTACTCGGCGGCGTCCAGCCGCGGGCGCTCCACGTGGCTGCGCTCGGCTTTGACCAGCTCGGCCGTGCGGAACGCCACCTCCAGCGCCTGCTCCGCGTTGAGACGCGGGTCGCAGTAGGTGTGGTATCGGTCCTGCAGATCGTCGGCCGTCAGCGCCCGGGCGCCGCCCGTGCATTCGGTGACGTCCTTGCCGGTCATCTCCAGGTGGATGCCGCCCGCGAAGGTGCCCTCGGCGCGGTGAACGCCGAAGAAGCCCTCGATCTCTTGCATCACCCGCTCAAACGGCCGGGTCTTGTAGCGGCCGGCCGGAATCGTGTTGCCGTGCATCGGGTCGCAGATCCACACGACCGAGCGCCCTTCCCGCTCGACCGCCCGGATCAGCGCCGGCAGGTGGTCGCCGACCTTGTCGGCGCCGAAGCGGCAGATCAGGCTGAGCCGGCCCGGCTCGTTCTCCGGGTTCAGCAGGTCGATCAGCCGGATCAGCCCCTCGGCCTTCATGGACGGGCCGCACTTGAGGCCGATCGGGTTCTTGATGCCGCGGGCGTATTCCACGTGGGCGTGGTCCGGCTGCCGGGTCCGGTCGCCGATCCACAGCATGTGGCCGGAGGTCGCGTACCAGTCGCCGGTGGTCGAATCGACGCGGGTCAGCGCCTCCTCGTAGCCGAGCAGCAGGGCCTCGTGGCTGGTGTAGAAGTCGGTGGTCCGCACCTCCGGATGCGTCTCCGGATTGATGCCGATCGCCCGCATGAAGTCGAGGGCGTCGGTCATGCGGCCGGCGACATCCTGGTAGCGCGAGGATTGCGGCGAATCCTTCACGAATCCGAGCATCCAACGATGCGCGTTCTCGAGGTTCGCGTAGCCGCCGGTAGCGAAGGCACGCAACAGGTTCAGCGTCGCGGCCGACTGCCGGTACGCCTCGACCTGTCGGCGCGGATCGGGAACCCGCGACTCCTCGGTGAAGCCGATGCCGTTGATGATGTCGCCGCGGTAGCTCGGCAGGCTCACGCCCTCGAGGGTCTCGGTCGGCGACGAGCGCGGCTTGGCGAACTGCCCGGCGATGCGACCGACCTTCACCACGGGCGAGCCGCCCGCGAAGGTCAGCACCATCGCCATCTGCAGGAACACCCGGAAGAAGTCTCGGATGTTGTCGGCGGAGTGTTCGTCGAAGCTTTCGGCGCAGTCGCCGCCCTGCAGCAGGAAGGCCTGGCCCGCGGCGACGCGCCCGAGCGCGGCCTTCAGCTTGCGGGCCTCACCGGCAAAAACCAGCGGCGGAAAGCTCGCGATCTGCGACTCGACGGCACCCAGGGCGGCAGCGTCCGGATAGGTGGGGACCTGCTCGATCGGCAGATGCCTCCAGCTCTTCGGTGTCCAACGCTCGCCCATGACCTCTCTCCGCGCACCCCTTCGTGCGATCGCGCCTCGTGCGCGAAGCGCGGCTTATAGAGAGGTTCCTCCACACTTGCGAGTGCCGGAAACCGGGGGCAGGCGCGCCCCGGCGTCAGGCCTCGCCGTCCTCAACCTCGATCCCGTGCTCGGCCAGGATCCAGAAGATCGCCTCCAGATCCTCCGCGGAGACGTCCCGCGGCGGCAGCGCCTCTTCCAGGTCGTCGTAGGTCAGGTTGCGGCTGCGCTGCGCTTCCGCCTTGGCGAGGAGGCGGTCGATGGCGTGGCGGATATCGGGCGGCAGGGCATCGTGGCTCGGCGGTCGATGGACGGCGGGCCGCAGCGCATCCGCCAGCAGGCCATCGATGACCGCCTGCCGCCGCGCATGCGCGTCGTTCTCGCGTCGTCCCTTGCCGCTGCCCTGCTTGCCCATCGCCCTGATATGGCTCGGTCGCGCACCGCGTCGAGGCCCCGGGTGCGCGGAGCTGTCAGCCGACGCCCACCGGGTGCTTCGTGACTTCCGGAACCCGCATGGTCACGAGTTCCTCGGCGGCTGTCGGATGGACCGCGATGGTCCGGTCGAAATCGGCCTTCGTGGCGCCCATGGTGACCGCGATCCCGACCGCCTGAATCACCTCCCCGGCATCGTGACCGAAGATGTGGACGCCCACGACCCGGTCGCTGGCGCAATCGACCAGCACCTTCATGAGGATTCGCTCATCGCGCCCGGACAGGGTCGCCTTCATCGGGCGGAAGCGCGCCTTGTAGACGTCGATCTTGCCGTAGATCGCGCGGGCGGCCGCCTCGTTGTGGCCTACGACGCCGATCTCGGGGGTCGAGAACACGGCAGTCGGGATCAAGCGGTGATCGACGCAGGACGGCTTGCCGCCATACACCGTGTCGGCGAAGGCGTGGCCCTCGCGGATCGCCACCGGCGTCAAGTTGGCGCGGTTGGTCACGTCGCCCACCGCGTAGATCGACGGGATCGTGGTCTGCGAGTAGGCATCCACCGGGATCGCCCCTGCCGCGTCGGTGTCGATGCCGACGCGGTCGAGGCCGAGGCCGTCGACGTTGGGCCGTCGGCCGGTGGCGACGAGCACCTGATCCACCCGGATGTAGGTGCCGTCGTCGAGCTGTGCGCAGAGCCCGCCGTCCTGCCGCTCGATGCGCCGCAGCGTGCGCCCGAGCCGCAGATCCATCCGTTGGCCATAGGCCTCGGCCAAGGCGTCGCGGATCTCGTCGTCGAATCCGCGCAGCAGCTTGTCGCCCCGGTGCAGCAGCGTGGTTCGGCTGCCGAGCGCCGCGAAGACGCTGGCGAATTCCACCGCGATGTAGCCGCCGCCGATCACCAGGATCCGCTCGGGCAGGCTCTCCAGCTCGAACACCTCGTTCGAGGTGATCGCCAGATCGATCCCGGGCACGGCCGGCTCCTTCACGGGATGCGCTCCGACCGCCACCAGGATCCGCTCGGCGCGGATCATCCGGCCGGACTTCAAGAGACGGACCGTGTTTCGGTCCTCGATCACCGCCCGCTCGGGCATGATCTCGACGCCGGCGCGAAGCAGGTTGGCGTCGTAGATGCCTTCGAGCCGGGTCACCTCCGCATCGCGTCGGCGCTTGAGGGTGGACCAGTCGAAGCGGGGCTTCTCCACCGTCCAGCCGAAGCCCGCGGCGTCCTCGAATTCGTCGGCGAAGCGGCCGGCATAGACCATCAGTTTCTTCGGGACGCAGCCGCGGATCACGCAGGTGCCGCCGACCCGGTATTCCTCGGCCAGCATCACGCGCGCACCGTATCCGGCTGCGATCCGCGCCGCGCGGACGCCACCGGACCCGCCGCCGATGACGAAGAGGTCGACGTCGAACGCGCTCATGCCGGACCGTCCATCTCAGGTCTCGCGATCTCGCCGGCCGGGGAGGCCGCGCGCATCCAGGTGATGGCAGCGCCGAGCCCCGCCGTCCACCATGCGGCCCAGCCGTTATGCTCGACGAAGGCGATCGCCGCCGCGCAAGCGACGAGGCCGAGGGCCGCGGCGCTGTCCGGCTGCGGCAAGCGCGCGATTCGGGCGAGGACCAGCATCAGCGTGAGGGCAGCCAGGATCGCGCCGGGCAGGCCGAGTTCGGCCCAGACTTGCAGGAAGCTGTTGTGCGGGTGGCCAACCCCGAGGAGGACTCGCATCTCGGGCGGCACCGTCTGCGCCACGGGCGTCTCGGCGAAGCGCGCGCTGGTCCCAAAGCCCGCACCGCGCCAGGGATCGGCCGCCACCGCGGCCCCGAAGCTGCGCGCGATCGCTACCCGCGCCCGGGAGGAGGATTGGACGAGACGCTCGTGGGCCGCCTCCGGCATGGCGCGGGCGAGAAGATCGCCCTCAACCGGAGCGAGCGCCACGGCCAGACCGAGACCGAGGCCGGCGAGACCGAGGCCGACCCGCAAGGGCATCAGCCGGGCCAGGGCGGCCATCGCGGCGCCCGCCAGCAATCCAAGCTGGGCGGCGCCGCTGATCGAGCGAAGCACACCGAGGCCTGCGAAGGCGAGGGTCGCCGCCGCGAAGGCACGGGCGCGGCTGTGCCACAGGACCAACGCCAGCGGCCCGGCCACGAGATCGAGGGTCAGGGCCGGCCGGTTGTGCACGAAGGCAGCGACCCGGCGCCCGAGCGCCCGCTCCAGGGCGAGGTCGGATGCGAGATCCACGGCGATCAGGAGTCCCGCCAGCCCGATCGCGATTGTCCCGAGGCGCGGCGCGAAGGCGGGGATGCGGCCGGGCGCCAGGCAGGCCAGCAGATAGGCAGCGAGCAGCGTCGGCAGGAACTCGCCGAGCACGCGCAGGGAGGCGGTCGGGAACGGGCTCCAGGCCAGGGAGATCAGCGCCCAGGTCAGGAAGGCGAGCGCCGCGCCGGCAAGGGGTGTCCGGAGCGGACCTACCAGGCTGCGGCGCAGCGCGGCCGGATCCTCCGCCCGGCGACCGGCCAGGAAGGCGAGCGCCGCCAGCCCGACGACCAGGGGGCTCGACCGGTTGGCGAGCACCATGGCGAGCGGCATGACGGCGAGGAGCGCGCCGCCCGCCGCGTAGAGGCGGCCGGCCGCACTCATCCACCACCTCTCACGGCGATCGTCTCGCGGGGGCGGCCGCCCTCACTGCATCTGATGCCCGCGCTTGCCCATCTCGGCGCGGACGCGGACCATGACGTATTCGGAGACGTCCTGCGTCCAGTCCTGCATCTCCTGCACCATCTCGTCGAGAAGCTGCGGTTGCGCCTCCACGTAGTGCTTGCCGGCGGGCGAGCGGAAGAAGGTGGCGATCTCCTTCAGCTCGGCTTCGGAAAATTTCGACGCATAGGTGCGCGCCGCGATGTCGATCATGCGCTGCTTCTGCAGCTCCATCTCCGGCTGCAGCGAGGTCAGGACCTCCTCGAGATCCTTGGACAGCTCGGGACGGGTGACCGTCTGCTTGCGGATCTGGTCGGCGAAGGCGGGCAGCACTGAGTCGAACGACCGGGCGATGCCGGAGCTGAGCATCACCTCGCGGGCCAGCGCGAGATGACCCGGTGAATAGCCGGACGCGGCCGGCGTATTGGCGGCCGGGGTGCTGGCGGCCGGGACGTTCGGCTGCGCCGCCGGCTTGGCCGGAGCCGGCTTGTGAGCCTGGGCGGCGGCCGGATGCGGAAGCGCCAGAAGCGCGAGGCCGAGCGCGGCGGTGAGGCGTCGGGACATGCTGGACTTTCTTGCAAGTATGGCCGGCGATGGAGGACGGCGCCTCAGGCGAGGCTGCCGAGAACGGTGACCTCGGCCTGACCGTCCCGCGCCGTCGCCAGGATCGCGGCGTCGGCGATGCCGAGAAACAGACCGTGCTCGACGACGCCCGGCACGGCCCAGAGGGCAGCGCCGAGGGCGTCCGGATCGGGAATTGCGCCGAGATGCGCGTCGAGGATGTAATGGCCGCCGTCGGTGACCAGGGGCTTGCCATCGGGCCCGCCGCGTAGCCGAACGGCCCCGGAGCAGCCGGCCCCCGCGACCGCCGCTTCGACGGCCCGGCGCGTAGCGTTGAGGCCGAAGGGATTGACCTCGATCGGGAGCGGGAAGGCGCCGAGCCGCGCCACGTGCTTGGCCGCGTCGGCGATCACCACCATGCGGCGGCTCGCGCAGGCGACGATCTTCTCCCGCAGCAGCGCCGCGCCGCCACCTTTGATCAGGCGGAGCTGGTCGTCGACCTCGTCGGCCCCATCGATGGTCAGGTCGAGCTCGGGCTGCTCGTCCAGCGTCGCGAGGCGGATGCCGAGGCTCTGGGCCTGCGCGCGCGTGGCCTCGGAAGTCGGGACGCCGACGATGTCGAGTCCGGCGCGGACCCGCTCGCCGAGGAGCGCCACGAAGGCCGCCGCCGTGGAGCCCGTGCCGAGGCCGAGCCGCATGCCCGGTGCGACGAGGTCGAGGGCGCGGGCGGCGGCGGCCCGCCGCAGGTCCGGCCCGCTCACCGGGACACCGCCCAGTCGGCGAGGTGGAGCGAGGGAGCGCGCGTCATGGTCAGCCGGTCTTTCCGAGTGGTTCGGGCGGCCCGTAGCACGGGACCGGCCCGATCGGAACGCCCGCGCCGACACGCTGGCTTCACGGCCGGCCGCCCTGTGTCGGCGTGGCGCTGGCGCCGGCCCGGCCGGGCGCCGGACCGGTCAGCGGCGCGTCGGACGCGCCCTCGGCGCCGGGCTTGCCCTGCTGGGTGCAGACGACCTGTTCCTTCTTCACCAGCACGAAGCAGATGCTCATCTCGCCGGTCCGGTAATTCACCCGGAAAACGCCGGCCTCGCGCGTGTGCCGGCTCGCCACCAGCCCGTATTCCGACGGGGTCTGCGGCCCGGCGCCCTCGCCCGGCCCGAAGCAGACCGTCTGGCCGATCCCGCCGGCCGTTTCCTGCAGCCCGTACTGGCAGGAAGTCACCTCGCCGGTAACCTTGTCGACCCGATACATGCGGTTGAGATCGGTCTGCGGAGCAGGCACGAACTCGAAAGAGGTCGCGGCGGCCGGCAGGGCTTGGAGCACGGCGCAGGCGGCCAGGAGGGGCAGAGAGGGTTTCATCGCGGGTCCCGGGGCTGGTACGCGCTGCGTTTCGCTGCGCTTTCGGGCGAGTCTGGGGCGCCCGGTGAGACGATCCGCGCATCCGTGGTGCCGCCTCGGCCGGCTTGCTCCCGGTTCCAGGCCCCGATAGCGACGCCGTTCGCGATCCCGCCGAGCACGGAGCCCCTTACACATGTCCACCGAACCGACGAGCAAGCCCCCGATCGCCGTGTTCGACCTGGACGGGACGCTGGCGGAGACCGCAGGGGACCTGATCGGCACCCTCAACGTGCTGATGAAGCGCGAGGGGTTGGCCGAATTGCCACTCTCACAGGCGCGCGGGCTGATCGGCGCCGGCGCCCGGGCGCTGATCCGGCGGGGCTTCGAGGCCGAGGGACGGCCGCTCTCGCCGGAGGACCACGACCGCCTGTTCGACGCCTTCATCGTTCATTACGGCGCGCATCTCGCCGATACATCCCACCTCTTCCCGGGCGTCATAGAGGCCCTGGATTCCCTGGAAACAGCGGGCTTCCGGCTCGCGGTCTGCACCAACAAATACGAGGGACAGTCGGTCGAGCTGCTGCGCCTTCTCGGGATCGGACACCGCTTTGCGGCGATCTGCGGCCGGGACACGTTCCCGCAATCCAAGCCCGATCCGCGCCACCTGACCGGCACGATCGCCCGCGCCGGCGGTGATCCGACCCGCGCCGTCATGGTGGGCGATTCCCGGACCGACATCGACACCGCCAAGGCCGCCGGCATCCCGGTGGTGGCGGTCACCTTCGGCTACACCGACCGGCCGGTCGCCGAGCTCGGACCCGATCGGGTGATCGAGCACTTCTCGGATCTGGTCGAGGCGGTGGGTGCGCTCGTGCCGGTCGCCTGAACGTCAGCGCAGCCAGACCTTCAGCCGCGCCACCGCCTCGCGGCAATCGGCCTCGGAGCCCGCGAACGAGAAGCGGACGTGGTGGTTGCCGACGTCCGGATCGAAGTCGAGGCCGGGCGTCGCCGCAACGTGGGCCTCGTCGAGCATCCTCCGGCAGAAATCCGAGGCGTCGTTGGTGAGGTTCGACACGTCCGCGTAGAGGTAGAAGGCGCCGTCGGCCGGATGCACGCGACCGAGCCCGACGCCCGGCAGCGCGTCCAGCAGGATCGTGCGGTTGCGCGCGTAGCCGTCGCGGACGGCGTCGAGCTCATCCGTGGCGTCGAGGGCCGCCAGCGCGCCGACCTGCGAAAGGAAGGGCGCCGAGATGTACAGGTTCTGCGCGAGGCGCTCGATCGGGCGCACCAGCGCCTCCGGCACGACCATCCAGCCGACCCGCCAGCCGGTCATGCAGTGGTACTTCGAGAACGAGTTGATCACGATGGCATCGGGGTCGAAGCGCAGGGCCGTGACGGTGGGCACGCCGTAGCTGAGACCGTGATAGATCTCGTCCGAGATCAGCGGCAGGCCGAGGCCGCGCGCCGCCGCGCAGAGATCCTGCAGGGCGGCTTCCGTGATCACCGTGCCGGAGGGGTTGGCCGGGCTCATCACCAGCACCCCGGCGATCGCCGCGCGGGCATGGGTCTCGCGCAGGAGGGCGGCGGTGGGCGCGAAGCGGTCCTCGGCACGGAGCACCATTGGCGCTGGAATGAGGTCGAGGGCTGCCAGGATGCTGCGATAGGCCGGGTATCCCGGCTGCGGCACAGCGACTCGGGCGCCGGAATCGAAAAGGCTCATGAAGGCGAGGACGAACCCGGCCGAGGATCCGGTGGTGATCACCACCCGCTCCGGGCTCACGGAGACGCCGTGCCGCTCCGCATAGTCCCGGGCGATGCGGGCGCGCAGCGAAGGCAGGCCCAGAGCCTCGGTGTAGGGAACGCGGCCGGTGGCGAGCGCCGCCTGTGCGGCCGCGATCACCGCGCGCGGTGCCGGAGCCGAGGGCTGGCCGACCTCCATCCGCACCACGTCGGCGCCGGCGCGCGCCTTGGCGGCGGCAGCGGCCATGACATCCATCGCGAGGAATGGCTGGACGGCGGCGGCCCGCCGGGAGATCGGGGTCATGGGGTCCTGCCCTGCGCCGGGCAAAGCCGGCGCCCCGGGGGTTAGACCCTCGCGATCCCGGCCTCAAGCCGAAGCCCAAGCCGAAGCCCAAGCCGAAGCCCAAGCCGAAGCCCAAGCCGTGCGCCATGGGCGCGCGGCTCGATGTTCCAGATCCCGGTGCTGTCATTCCGCGGCGCCGCAGGCGAAACCGGTATCTAGGACCGTCGTCGGTTGAAGGCTCCCGTACATCGGCGGGTCTGGGTCCCGGGCTCCACTGCCCGGTCCCGGGCGTGTGGCTTTGTCGATCGGCCAAGGCCGCCCGGTTCGGCTCGCCCGGATTCGGGGGCTGTCGGATCGGTGAGCCAGCCGGACCATTTGACGGTGTCGCCGCTGGATTTGACCAGGCGCCGCGAAAACGCCTAACCCAGCCCCTACCGCTCGCGCCCGGCGCGGGCCGGCCTGCCGCGCAAGCGAGGATCCATGCCTTTCATCCGCCCCCTGCCCGCGCTGGTCCTGGCGCTCGGCCTCGTCGCCGTTCCCGCGCTTGCCCAGAACGCGACGCCCCCCGCGGCGCCGTTTACGGATGCGCAGCGCGCCGGCATCGAGGCGATCGTCAAGGATTACCTGATCAAGCATCCCGAGGTGCTTCAGGAAGCCCTCGCCGAGGCCGAGAAGCAGCAGGCCGAGACGCAGCGTCTCGCCCAATCCGCAGCCCTCAAGGAGTCGCGCGAGGCGCTCCTCAACGGCCAACACGACGTCGTCGCCGGCAATCCCTCCGGTGACGTCACGCTGGTCGAGTTCTTCGATTACAATTGTGGCTACTGCCGCAAGGCCCTCGGCGACGTCCAGGCGCTGATCAAGTCCGACCCGAAGCTGCGGGTGGTGATCAAGGACTTCCCGGTACTCGGCCCTGAATCGCTGGAGGCCAGTCAGGTCGCCGTGGCGGTGCGCCAGCAGCTGAAGGGCGACAAGCTGTTCGAATTCCACCAGAAGCTCCTGGAGACCAAGGGCCGGGTGAACGGCGCCCGGGCGATCCAGGTCGCCAAGGATATGGGGGTCGACACCGCCAAGCTGCAGAAGGACATGGCCTCCCCCGAGGTAAAGGCGGCGCTCAGCGAGAATCGCGGTCTCGGCGACCGTCTGGGGCTCTCGGGCACGCCGGCCTTCATCATCGGCGACGAGGTGATTCCCGGCGCCGTCGGCGTCGAGCCGATGCGCAAGACCATCGCCGACGTGCGCCAGTGCGGCCACGCTTCGTGTTGAGCTGACGGATCGAGCCGACGAACCTTCGAAGGCGGGCCGCGCAGCCTTGTGGCACCGGGGCGCCTTCGTCTAAGAGCCGCCAGCCGCAGGGCCGCGGTGGAGGTCCAGGGTCGAGCCCGATGGACGTACCGACGCGCCGCGAGACGAAGTAGGCCGGATGCCAAAGAACGACGCCATCGATCCCGAGCTCGTGCGCGAACTCGCCAACCTCGTCACCGAGACCGGCTTGTCCGAGATCGAGGTCGAGAAGGGCGATCTGCGCATCCGCGTCGTGCGGCGGCTCGAACCCGTGAGCGTTCAGGTCGCGGCGCCCGCGCCGATCGCGGCCGTCGCGCCGCCTCCCGCGTCGGCGCCCTCGGCACTCGCACCGGTGGAGCCGGCGCGCGTGCAACCCGGCACCGTACCCTCGCCGATGGTCGGGACCGCCTATCTCCGGCCCTCGCCCGACGCCAAGGCCTTCGTGGATGTCGGCTCGAAGGTCGAGGTCGGCGACAAGCTGCTGCTGATCGAGGCGATGAAGACCTTCAACGAGATCGTGGCGCCCCGCGCCGGTACGATCAGCGCGATCTTCGTCGAGGATGGTCAGCCGGTCGAGTTCGGCGAGGCCCTTCTCGTCATCACCTAGGACGTCCGCCGGGCGCTCGCCGCTCGATCCTGGACGACGCCGCAACACGAGAGGATAGTGCATCCTGCGCGGTCCGGGATCGCCAGGATGCCTAACGGGTCCGATGTTCGACAAGATCCTGATCGCGAATCGCGGCGAGATCGCCCTGCGCATCCTGCGGGCGGCGAAGGAACTCGGGATCGCCACCGTGGCGGTCCACTCCACCGCCGACGCGGATGCCATGCATGTGCGGCTGGCCGACGAGAGCGTCTGCATCGGGCCGCCGGCCGCCCGCGACAGCTACCTCAACATCCCGTCGATCATCGCGGCCTGTGAGATCACCGGGGCGGATGCTGTGCATCCCGGCTACGGCTTCCTTTCGGAGAACGCCCGCTTCGCCGAGGTGCTCGCCCATCACCAGATCGGCTTCATCGGTCCCAAGGCGCAGCACATCCGCACCATGGGCGACAAGATCGAGGCCAAGCGCACGGCGCTGAAGCTCGGCATCCCCTGCGTGCCGGGCTCCGAGGGCGGCGTCGAGGATCCCCACGAGGCCAAGCGCGTCGCCGCCGAGATCGGCTATCCGGTTCTGGTCAAGGCGGCCGCCGGCGGCGGCGGCCGCGGCATGAAAGTCGCGCGCACGGAGGCCGATCTGGAGCAGGCGATCGGCATGGCCCGGTCCGAGGCCAAGGCCGCTTTCGGCGACGACGCGGTCTATCTCGAGAAATACCTGGAGAAGCCCCGGCACATCGAGGTGCAGGTGCTCGGCGACGGGCGAGGCGGCGCCGTACACCTCGCCGAGCGCGACTGCTCGCTCCAGCGCCGCCACCAGAAGGTCTGGGAGGAAGGCGGCTCGCCGGCACTCAACGAATCGATGCGCGCCGAGATCGGCGGCGTCTGCGCCAACGCCATGAAGGAACTCGGCTACCTCGGTGCCGGCACCGTCGAGTTCCTCTACGAGGACGGCCGGTTCTACTTCATCGAGATGAACACCCGGATCCAGGTCGAGCATCCGGTGACCGAGATGATCACCGGGATCGATCTGGTCATCGAGCAGATCCAGGTCGCCTCGGGCGGCGGCCTCTCGGTGAGCCAGGCGGACATCAAGGTCGAGGGCCACGCCATCGAGTGCCGGATCAACGCCGAGCACCCGGAGACCTTCCGGCCGTCACCGGGCGAGATCACCCACTATCATACGCCGGGCGGTCTCGGCGTCCGCGTCGATTCGGCCGCGTTCCAGGGCTACCGGATCCCGCCGCACTACGATTCGCTGATCGGCAAGCTGATCGTGCACGGCCGCACCCGCAATGAGTGCCTCATGCGCCTGCGCCGGGCGCTGGACGAGTTTGTCATCGACGGTATCGACACGACGCTCCCGCTGTTCCGGACGCTGGTCCGCAACCCGGACGTGCAGAACGGCCTTTACGACATTCACTGGCTGGAGCATTTCCTGGACGACGGCGGCATGAAGGCCTGACCGGGACCGGGCGCGACTGCGGCGACTGCATCACGTGCGGGCTCTGGCCTTTGGACCGGCTGCGCGCGACATTCACGGCATGCACGATTCCGCCCGCGTGGACATCACCCCCGAGATCCTGCTGAAGGCCTACGCGGCGGGCATCTTCCCGATGGCCGAGGATGCCGACGATCCGACCCTCTACTGGGTCGAGCCCAAGGCCCGCGGCGTGCTGCCCCTTGACGCGTTCCGCGTGCCCCGGCGCCTTGCGCGGACGGTGCGGTCCGACCAGTTCGTGGTCCGCTGCGATACCGATTTCGACGGCGTCATCGACGGCTGCGCCGCGCCGCGCCGGGATAGCGAGCGCACCTGGATCAACGGACGTATCCGCGAACTCTACGGCGCCCTGTTCGACCTCGGCCATGTCCACACCGTCGAGGTCTACGCGGGCGCGGAGGGGCGGCTCGTCGGCGGGCTGTACGGCGTCTCGCTGGGGGCGGCCTTCTTCGGCGAGAGCATGTTCCACGAGGTGCGCGACGCCTCGAAAATCGCCCTCGTCCATCTGATGGGCCGCCTGCGCGCCGGGCGTTACCGGCTCGCCGACACCCAGTTCGTCACCGAGCATCTGACGCAGTTCGGCGCCGAGGAAGTGCCGCGGCACGTCTACAAGCGGCGGCTCGCCGAGGCCATCGATCAGGTTGCGGACTGGAACGTCTGGCCAGGGGACGGTTCGGTTCCGGGCGCGCGGGTCCTCGCGGCGTTAGGCGCCCCGGATCTCGATTAGAGCCGGGCGCCGCCGCAACCCGGCGCGCTGACCGCGGGCTGGCGTCAGCGCCGGCGCCGGTGCCGGTAGCCGGTCGAGAACGAGGCGTATTGGCGGCCGCGCGCGGACCGGTAGCGGCGCCGGCGGCTGGTGCTGACCTCGGCCGTCTCCTCGACCTGCGGGATCGGCTCGGCCATGGCGGCCGCGGGCGTTGCCGCAGCGGGCATCGACGTATCGGCCGAGGCGTAGCCGCCGGCCACGTTCTTGGCCGCGGGGCCGAACATCGCGAGACACTGGTTGTAGGCGAGATCGTTCTTCAGGCGTTCGCATTCACCGATGGAGCGCGGTGCCCCCTGAGCCAGGGCCGGCAGGGGCGCCAGCAGCACGACGAGGGCAGCCAGAGGCTTTAGGCGCAGGGACGGGCGATGCACGGAGCGGGATCTCAAGCGGCGACGGGCAGGCTTGTGATCCCCGAGTGCGGCAAAATCGAGGGTCGGACTCAGCGATCGGGCCGTTCCATCCATCGGATCAGCGGCATCAGCGGGAAGATCCAGGCGATGCCGAGGATCGAGTAGATCACCGCCTGTACCGGTGCCGGAGTCTCCGCGATGCGGCTGTCGGCGAGGGTCATCGCCAGTGGGCCGTAGAGGCAGACGAAGGCCAGGATGGCGAGGGTGCCGATCAGGGTCCGGGTGCGGCGGCGCATAGCTGTTTCCCTGGCCTCGCGGCCGGCGCTGCGGGCGCCGACGGGCGACGGCTACCGTCCCCGGATCCGGTTGGCAACGCGCCCACCGACGCGGGCTGCGGCGCCGGCGCCGTTGCTGGGCGATCGGACATCCCCTAACCCGGACGCGGCGGCCGGGGCATCCCGGCATCCGCGGAAGGTGCGTGCATGGACATGAGTGGCACGGGCGACCGACGGTCGGGGGCGGTGCGGACCTGGCTCTACGTGGTCGCGGCTCTGGTGATCGCCATGGTGGCGGTCGGCGGCGCGACGCGGCTGACCGGGTCCGGCCTGTCGATCACGGAGTGGCGCCCCGTCACCGGGGCAATCCCGCCGCTCTCCGAGGCCGACTGGGCAACCGAGTTCGCCAAATACAAGGACACGCCGCAATACAACATCCTCAACCAGGGGATGGGGCTGTCCGCCTTCAAGGTGCTGTATGGCTGGGAATGGGGCCATCGCTTCCTCGGCCGGCTGATCGGCCTCGTCTTCTTCCTGCCGTTGATCGTGTTCTGGTGGCAGGGTCGGATCAGTCGGCGGCTCGGCCTCGGTCTGCTCGGCCTCGGCGTGCTCGGCGGCTTCCAGGGCGCGATCGGCTGGATCATGGTCGCCTCAGGCCTCCAGCCCGGCATGACCGCGGTGGCACCGCTCAAGCTCGCCCTGCATCTCACCACAGCGAGCCTGATCCTGGCCGGGCTGGTCTGGCTGGCGGCGGGCGAGCGCCGCGGCGTCCTGACGCCGGCCCCGGCGCGCCTGCGCATGACGGCCCTGGCGCTGCCGATCCTGATACTGGTGCAGATCTTCCTCGGCGGCCTCGTCGCCGGCTCGCATGCCGGCCTCGTCTACAACACCTGGCCCTCCATGGATGGCCACTTGGTGCCGCCCCTGGACAGCCTGTTCGCGATCCGCCCCTGGATCGAGAACTTCATCGACAACCACGCCCTGGTCCAGTTCGATCATCGGGTAACGGCCTACCTCGTGTTCGTCGTGGCGGTCCTGCACGCGATCGACGCCAGGCTCGCCGGCCCGGCGAGCACGTCCGGGCGGGCCATGGGCGTCGTGATCCTCGTTCTCGCCCAGATGGGACTGGGGATCGCGACGCTGCTCCTCGCCGTTCCGCTCTGGGCGGCGCTCGCGCATCAGGTGCTCGCGATGGCGGTGCTGACGATGGCGACGGTCCATGCCCGGCTGAGCCGGGGATCCGGCTTGGTCGAGCCCGCCGCCGCCGATCCGCCGGTGGGGTTCGAGGGGCTGGCCGGCGGCCGCATCTAATCTCTCGTGCGGTGCGGCCGTCTCGCGGCACCGCACGAGACTTTTACCGCTTTCAGTGGAACCTTGGGATAACTCCCCATCCGCAATCTGCACATGGAACGACTAAGACTTCTCAAGCTTTAAGCTGCACGCGTGGCAGGAGGCTTCAAGATGTCTCTCGCGGAGGATGGTCGACCGCTCTCCCTGACATGGCACTACACGCCGCGGGAGATCATGGCAGATGGCGTGATCCACGGGCTCGGCGTGCTGCTCGGCTTCGCCGGTGCTGTCGCCCTGGTGGCAACGGCGATAACGACGCATCTCGGGCTCGGCGAACGGGCTGCCGTCGTGGTCTACGCCACGGCCCTGGTTCTGATGCTGGGCGTCTCCGCCCTCTACAACCTCTACCCCGTCAGCCCGCGCAAGTGGCTGCTGCGCCGCGCCGACCACGCCCTGATCTATCTGATGATCGCCGGCACCTACACGCCGCTGGTCGCCCTCGTCGGGTCGGGGCTGCGGGCCTACGCACTCTTGGCGGTGATCTGGGTGGTGGCACTGATCGGGATCGCGGTGAAGCTGTTCCTTCCGGGGCGGTTCGACCGTCTGTCGATCGGCCTCTACCTGATGCTTGGTTGGAGCGGGCTTCTCGCCTACGAATCGGTCATCGCCGCGCTTCAGCCGACGGCGCTGTGGCTGCTGGCCATCGGGGGCGCGCTCTATTCCGTCGGGGTGGTGTTCCATATCTGGCGGACGTTGCCCTTCCAGAACGCGATCTGGCACGGCTTCGTCCTTGCCGCCACAGCGTGCCACTACGGGACCATCTGGGCGAGCCTGAACGGCTCGCCGATGACGTAGGATGGAAGCGATTGTGGTCTCGCGGGTAAAACTCCGCTTACCGTCCTCGCGGAAAGGTTGAGGTCGGCGCTCCCGATTTAAGTATCTCGCGACTGCCAGTGCACCACAACCCGGGGATTGATATTCCCGGGAGCTGGGCCGTGGTCTCCGAGACGAACGACTCTGGTATTGCTCAGCGATACCGGATCCTTCACGTGTTCCGGGCGCCCGTGGGCGGGCTGTTCCGGCACGTGATGGATCTCGCCCGCCTCCAAGCGGCCGCGGGGCACCCTGTCGGGATCGTCTGCGACGCGAATACCGGTGGCGAGCGGGCCGCGCGGGCCCTGGCCGATCTGTTGCCCAGCCTGGACCTTGGGATCGTCCGGATTCCCATGCGCCGCAATCCGCATCTGTCGGACTGGTCCTGCCTCAGGGCCGTGGCACGGCGGGCCGCGGAGGTCGGCGCGCAGGTCCTTCACGGCCACGGTGCCAAGGGCGGTGCCTATGCCCGGCTCGCCGCGTCCGGATCTGCGATCCGCGCCTATACCCCCCATGGCGGCAGCTACAATTATCGGCCCGGCAGTCCGCTTCACCGCCTGTACATGGGGGCCGAGGCGGTGCTCGCCCGCAGGACCGATGCGTTCCTGTTCGAGAGCGAGTACGTCGCCGGCCGCCACCGGAGCTTCGTCGGCGGCCCCGTGCGGGTCACTCGGATCGTGCATAACGGCATCGCGGATGCCGAGTTCGCCCCCCTGGAGCGCGTCGCCGAGCCCTTCGACCTGCTCTATGTCGGCGAGCTTCGGGAGGCCAAGGGCCTACCCTATCTGCTCGAGGCCCTGGCCCGGCTTCGCGCCGAGGGCCGCGCCCTACGCCTGCTCATGGTCGGATCCGGTCCGGATGCCGAGATCCTGCGGGATACCGTGAAGCGCCTCGGCTTGGCCGATGCGGTCGCGTTCGAGCCGCCGCAGGCGATCCGTTCTGTGCTTGCTCGCGGCCGAATCCTCGTGGTCCCGTCGCTGGCGGAATCGCTGCCCTATGTCGTGCTGGAGGCCGCGGCGGCGGCGCAGCCGCTGGTTGCTACCCGGGTCGGCGGCATACCGGAGATCTTCGGTCCGGCCGCACACGACCTCGTCCCGTCCCGGGATCCGGCAGCCCTCGCTGAAGGCATTCGGCGCGTCCTCGACGCCGCACCCGAAGCGCTGGCGGCGCGGACACACAACCTCAGCGCCTCGATCCGGCAGCGCTTCTCCCTGGAGCGCATGGGCAGCGAGGTGATCTCCGGCTACACCGCGGCCTTCGAGGCCCGCGTCCGTCGCCGCAGCCCGGCCCCACGCGAAATTGCCGGCGCTCGAACGGCCTGACCGGATCGCGGCCACGTGACGGTCGTGAGCCTGTGCATCACGGTGGAAACGGCTTCCGCATCTGCACCCTTAAGTCTTCCAACAACGCCCCCTGCCAAGCTCCGGTGGAGGCGTCGGCCACAAGGCTCTGGGGGAACCGATCGATGAGCGCGTTCGATATCCGCGATCTGCTCGAGGCCGCGGGACCCATGGAGGGGCCATCGCGCCCGGCCAGCGGCAGGGTGCCCCTTGCCGAGACCGCGGCGCCCGGACCGACGGCGATCTCGCCGGTCGTGGTCGCCGGGCTGGTGCGTGGGCTGGAATGCGCACTGATCTTCGGCCTGGGCACGCTTCTGCACGTGCTGATGCTGCGCGGCCGCGTCCCGTTCGGGCTGACCTATGCGGGTGCGATCGGCATGATCGCGGTGATCACCGTGACGCTGATCCAGGCCTCGGGCGGCTATCGGATCGCTGCTTTCCGGAGCTTCTTCAAGGCGGCTGTCCGGCTGATCGCAGCCTGGTCGATGACCTTCCTGATGGTCGCCGCCGGCCTCGTGCTCGCCAAGGTGGCGGACCATTATTCGCGCCTCTGGCTCGCGGCCTTCTTCGCCACAGGCCTCGCGATGCTGCTGGTCGGGCGATGTGTCCTGTTCCGGATCATCGACGCGCAGACCCGCGCTGGCCGGTTCGACCGACGCACCGCGATCGTGGGGGGTGGGCAGCCCGCCGAGGACCTGATCGCCGCCCTGGAGACGCAGAGCGAGAGCGGTATCCGCATCGTCGGCGTGTTCGACGACCGCAACGCGGATCGCTCGTCCGACGTGGTGGCGGGGCACCCGAAGCTCGGCAATGTCGACGACCTCGTGGCCTACGCGCGACATGCCCGTCTCGACCTGATCGTCTTCACGATCCCGATCACCGCAGAGGCCCGGATCCTCCAGATGCTCGCCAAGCTCTGGGTCCTGCCGATCGACATCCGGCTCTCGGCGCACGCCGCCAAGCTGCGCCTGCGCCCGCGCAGTTATTCGTATCTCGGATCGGTCCCGGTGCTGGACGTGTTCGACCGGCCGATCGCCGACTGGGACGTGGTGGTGAAGGCGCTGTTCGACCGCTGCGTCGGCCTGCTGCTGCTGCTGGCGTTGTCGCCGCTCATGCTGGCGATCGCCGTTGCCGTGCGCGTGACATCCCATGGGCCGGTCCTCTTCCGGCAGAAGCGCCATGGTTTCAACAACGAGCTGATCGAGGTCTACAAGTTCCGCTCGATGTACGTGGATCAGTGCGATGCCGGCGCCGCCAAGATGGTGACGCGGGGCGATCCGCGCGTGACGCCGGTCGGTCGCTTCATCCGCAAGACCTCGCTGGACGAGCTGCCGCAGCTGTTCAATGTGCTGAAGGGCGACTTGTCGCTCGTCGGACCGCGTCCGCACGCACTTCAGGCGAAGGCCGCCAACACGCTGTACGATCAGGTGGTCGACGGCTATTTCGCGCGCCACAAGGTCAAACCCGGCATCACCGGATGGGCCCAGGTCAACGGCTGGCGCGGCGAGACGGATACCTCCGAGAAGCTGCAGCGGCGCGTCGAGCACGATCTCTACTATATTGAGAACTGGTCGGTGCTGCTCGACCTGCAGATCCTCCTCACCACCCCGTTCGCGCTGTTCAAGACCGAGAACGCCTACTGAGCGGGAGGAGCCGGCACCGCGCGGTGCCGGCCGGATTCTTCGCTACGGCAGGGCGCCGGCCTTCTCCTTGGCCTTCATGATCGTGTCGCGGCAGCCCTGGGCGTCGCCGGACTTGTCCTGCTGGCGTGCCTGGGCGACCAGCTTCTTGGCCTCCTCCACGCCCGAGGCGGTCGGCTTCACGGCGTCATCCGACTTGGTGAGGGCCGGCGGCGTGTCGAGCGCCTTCGGCGAGTTGGACGACGTGGCGCCGCCGGGCGGCGTCGAGCCGGTCACCGCGGCGGCGCCGGCGCTGTCGAGCCGCCGCTGCAGCGTGTCGACCTCGTCGGAGCACGGGGTCGCCAGGGCCGGCGTCGCGGCCGCCAGGGCCAGGGCTGCAACAGCGAAACGGATGATCATCGGGACGAGACTCCACGGTGTCGGGATGCGACCGGCGCGGACACCCCGCTCGTGAGCGGGCGGTGGCGCGACGGTGCGGCTACCGGGGAGACTCCGGGCAGACGGGCCCGTTCCCGAGACAGGAGGCCGCATGTGGCAGCCCCGAAACGCGACGGGCGCCCCGCGCGGCCCGTAGGCCGCGGGAGGCGCCCGCCCCTCGACACCGGGACGGATCAGTACTTCCGGATGATCGGCTCCGGCGACATCGGCACGGGATCGGCGCCGAAGGCGTAGCGGATGCCGGCATAGACCGAGAAGGGCTGCGCCAGGGTCGTGGTCCGCGGATCGCTGATCCGCAGGTTGCCGGCCACCGCGCCGGGCTCGGCGAAGGTGCCGAACGTGGCGTAGCGGTTGTTGGTCAGGTTGGTGATGAGACCGAAGACCTCGAGGTTCTTCGTCACCTGATACTTCGTCTGGAAGTTCATCACGTAGTAGGACGGCAGCTTGCGGTTCAGGTTCGACTCGTCGCCGCGGAAGTAGGACGAGGAGAAGGCCTGGAGGTAGAGGCCGACCTGCCAGTCGGGCGTCACGAAGTAGTCGAACCCGGCCTTGATCTGGTGGGCCGGCACCAGCGGCACGACGTTGCCCTTGCGGACCTGGATCGCCCCGTCATCCGCGAGCGGATTGTTGGGCGATGACAGGGTGCCGTTGAACTGGAAGGTCGCGTCGACCAGCGCATAGTTGGCGTAGACCCGCAGGTAATCGGCGGTGTACTCGCTGCCGATCTCGATGCCCTGCCGCTGCGTCGACGGCACGTTGACGAAGTAGGCGCGGGCGGTATTGCCGGGAGTGGCCAACGACAGGATATCGTTGGCGAGGTCGGTGCGGAAGGCGCCGATCTTGTAGGTGATGATGCCGCCGTCATAGGTGTTCGGCAGCTGGCCGCGGAAGCCGACCTCGTAGGTCCGCCCGGTCACCTGCTTGAGCGGCGGATCGGCCACCAGCGAGTTCGGCAGTAGGCACGGACGGTCCGGGTTGGCGCAGGCCAGTTCCAGTGGCGTCGGCGCGCGATTCGACTCCGAGTAGCTGCCGTAGAGGTTCAGCGCGTCGAAGAAGCGGTAGGTCAGGCCCGCCACCGGGTTGATCTTGTTGTAATAGTGCGTGCCGGTCACGTCGGGCGAGAAGCCGGTGAGATCCTCGCTCTGGATCCGCGCGAAGTTGAGCCGGGCACCCGCGGTCAGCGACAACCGGTCCGTCACGTCGAGCGTGTCGAGGGTGTAGAGGCCCATATAGAGGTTCGAGCCGTTGACCGAACTCGGCGCGATACCCAGCGCGCCGGCGGTCCGCAGCTGCGGCGTGCCGAGCCCCGGGATGTTGCCGTAGAACGGGTTGCTCGGATCGGTGGTGATCGACAGGTTCGGGTTGATCACGCCGAGGGTGCTGGACGACTTGAACGAGTAGTTGGCCGCATCGATGCTGCCGCCGACCACGAAACTGTTGGGCAGGCCGAAGACGCGGTCGCGGTTGGACGCCTGGAGCGAGCCGCCGAAGCCGGTCGCCTGGGTCTGGGTCGTATCGAGCGTGCCGTAGGGGATGCCGGACCGGAACGGGATGCGCTGGTTCTGCTGGCCGAGGATCAGGAACTGATTGCGGAAGGCGAGCTGCGACTGGCCGGCGGACGGGCTGAAGCCGTCATCCTCGAAGCAGAGGTTGCCGCGGAAGCTGCTGCGACTGCTGCAATTCTCGAAATTGCCGTCGTTACCGTCGATGTAGGTCTGGCTGAAACGGCGGAAATAGGCGTTGCCGGCGAGGTCCCAGGTCGGCGAGAGGTCGACCCGGCCGGTCAGCTGGAGCGTGCCCACCTCGGTGGTCGTCGTCTGCGGATAGGTGAAGATCGCCCGCGGATCGCGGTGCGTGAAGTCGACCGGCGTGGCCGCGGCCGCACCGTAGAAGCTGCGCGCGGCGAGCCCGATCAGGTGGAACTCCGAATCCTGCGAGCGGTAGCCGATATCGCCGTAGAGCCGGCCGATCGTGCTCGGGCTCTCATAGCGCCAGCCGCGGTCGTTCAGGCCGTCGCCGGTGAAATACACGCTCCAGGGGCCGGAGACCTTGCCGTATTGCAGATAGCCGGCGGTGCGCGCATCCGAGCCGCCCCAGGCAGCGATCTCGGTGCCCTGCCAGGTGAAGCCGTTCTTCATCTGGATGTTGACCGCGCCGCCGAGCGCGTTGAGGCCGAAGACCGGGTTGCCGGTGACGACGTCGATGCGCTGGATCGCCTGCGGCGGGATCAGGTCGAAATTGACGACGTCGCCGAAGGCCTCGTTGATGCGCACGCCGTTCTGGTAGACGGCCAGCCCCTGCGGCACGCCCTGGACCGGCGAGGCCGTGAAGCCGCGGTACGTGACGTCGACGCGGTTGTTGTTGCCCTGCGAGTCCGAGATGTTGATCCCGGGCGTGCGTCGGGCGAGCGTCGTCACGAGGTTGTTGTTGGCCTGATCGATCGCGAGGTCGCTCGCCGTGACCGATTCCACCGTGCTGGGGATCTTGTAGAGGGGCTGCTCGGACCCGCGCAGGCGCGTTGCGGCGCTCGGTCCCTCCGAGCCGCCCGGGGGGACGGGGCCGGGGCCGTTGAAAACCTGCGCCGAGCTGGAATTTCCGCCGCCCGCGCCCACAGGCGTGGTCGAGACTACGCTGATCTCGCCCAGCGTCACCGATTGCTGAGCCTGCACCAAGCCGGGGAGAACGGTCCCCGCGAGAACCGATGCAGACGCAACCAGGCTGCTCCGAAGCGCCCGAAGTGACATCCCCTACTCCCTACTGAAGGACTCACGCTCGTTACAGCCGAGCTTGGATCTCTCTTGGCGGGTGCCGGGACGGGGCACAATCGGTTCAAGAACACGTGAGGCGGGTTTCGGCTGTATTTCCAGCCGAATGCTGGAGAAGCAGGCGCCGCGTGGTTAATCAGCAACAGTTTCGATAACGATCTCAGTCACTTAGGGATATATTGGCAAGTGGCTCGGGAAGTTTCGGCAATGTCGGGTCGTGCGCATCTTAGAGCCGTGCCTGGATCAGACGGGCGAGCTCCCCGAGCCGCTGTTCCAGCAGCTGCGGGACCTCGCAGACGTAGGTCAGCGACTGGCTCCGCTCCTGGAAGATCCGGCGATCCCAGGCGAACTTCGTCTCCAGCTCGGACTGATCCTTGGGAAGCTCGGTGGCATCGGAGGCGCTCGGGGCGTCCTTGACCTGGCTGATCTTGTCGGCCTCGTCACGGATGCGCTCGGCCATCCGGCGCTGCCCCTGGGCGTAGCGGGCGATGCCGCCGACGACCTTGTTGCGCTCGCCGTTCAGCACCTCGAACACGCCCGCGTAGACGCGCGTCAGGGCCTTGTCCTTGGCATCCTTGTCGGATCCGAACTTCTCGGCGAACGTGTCGAGGAGCGGGCCGGCCTGCGACAGGTCCGTGCGTCGGGAGGCGATCTTCTGCGCCAGGACGGCGGCGTCGTTGTCGCTGCCCCAATCGCCGGCCGCCTCGATATCCGGCTCGGTCCAGAACTGGCCGGGGCTCAGGGTCGCGACCTTGCGCTGGACGCAGGGCCAATCCGGATCCGTTTTCGGTTGGGCCAATGCGGGGCCGGCGAGGACGGCGAGTCCCAGTGCCGGGCCGAGGAAGCGGGTCAGGACGAGGTTCATCGGGCGGGCTCCATCAGGTGTTGTCGCCGGCCGGGCCGCCGCGCCGGGCCATGATGCCGCGACCGGGATCGTAGGCGACCACCGCCATGCCGAAGAAGGCGAGCCCCACGCCCACCACCACGGCACAGGCGACCGGCTCGAACTGGACGTAGAGGGCGAAGCGGACGAGCTGGACCGCGTGGCTGAACGGGTTCAGCTCGCAGATCCAGTACAGGGTCTCCGACGATTCCCGGATCCGCCACAGCGGATAGAGGGCCGAAGAGGCGAAGAACATCGGGAAGATCACGAAGTTCATCACGCTGGCAAAGTTCTCGAGCTGGCGCACCAGCGAGGACAGGAACAGGCCGATCGCGCCGAGCATCAGCCCGGTGGCCAGGAAGGCCGGAAGCGCCGTCAGATAGCCAAGCACCGGGATGTCGCTCTCCCAGAAATACGCCACGGCCAGGAACGCGTAGGCCTGCACGATCGAGACGGCGACGCCGGCGATCAGCTTGGCGAGCAGGAGCAGCCAGCGCGGATAGGGCGAGGTGAGCAGCACCTTCATCGAGCCGACTTCGCGGTCGTAGACCATCGACAGCGACGATTGCATGCCGTTGAAGAGCTGGATCATCACGGCCAGCCCCGGCACCACGTAGACCTCGTAGAGCACGTAGGTCTGGTAGGGCGGCTCGATGGACACGCCGAGCGTGTTGCGGAAGCCGGCCGCGAAGATGAACAGCCAGACCAGCGGCCGGACAAGCGCCGAGAAGAATCGCTCCTTCTGATTGAAGAAGCGCAGCAGCTCGCGGCGGACGATGCCGCCGAGGCAGATCAGGTAGCCGACCGCGTCGAGGCGGCCGATCCGCCCCGCCTGGTCGCGCGGAGGGGCGGCGCCGATCCGGTTGGCGAGGGGTGTCGGGTTCGTCATGCCGCCGCCCTCCCCGGCTCGGCGACCAGGCGGCGGAACGCGTCGGCCAGGGCCTCGCCGGGGCTGCCGATCCCGCCGGCCCGGCCCCGGGCGACGATCCGGCCCCGGTGCAGCACCACGGCGTCGTCGTCGTCCGAGATCTCCTCGAAGATGTGGGTCGCCCAGAGCACCGACAATCCCTCCTCCCGCACCAGGGCGCGGACGATCGCCACGATGTCGGCCCGGGATTCGAGGTCGAGTCCGACGGTGGGCTCGTCGAGGAGCAGCAGGTCCGGACGGTGGATCAGCGAGCGCGCGATCTCGATGCGGCGCGACTGGCCGCCCGAGAGCGTGCGCACCTTGTCGTGACGCCGGTCCGCCAGTCCGACGCGGTCGAGCAGAACGCCGACCCGCACCTTGGCTGCGGCACGAGCGATGCCGTGGAGGCTCGCATGGTAGAGCAGATTCTGCTCGACGGTGAGATCGGTGTCGAGGGTCCGGGCCTGAAACACGACGCCGAGCCGCGCCAGTGCCCGGGACGGCTCGCGATCAAGGGCGTGGCCGAAGATCGAGACCCGACCCGTCTGGTTGTTGTAGAGCCGAGTGATGACCGAGAACAGCGTCGTCTTGCCGGCGCCGTTCGGCCCCAGCAAAGCGGCGAAGCGCCCGCGCTCCACCGTGATCGAGACGTCGTCCAGCGCGGCGCGGGCGCCGAACCGGTGGCCGACATGCTCGATCTGGAGTGCCGCCGACTCGGATGCGCTCATCGGCCCAGGACCTTTCGGGCGTCGGCGACGGCGTCGAGGCACTCGTCGAACTCGCCCTCCTTCTGCTCCCGCTCGGCCACCCGCAGGGCCTTCTTGAGCTTCGGAACCGATGTTTCGGGCGGGTTCAGGGCGAGCGCCTCGCGGATCATGGTGATGCCCTCGGCGCAGGAAGAGGCATCGTCGGCGGCGAGAGCCGGACCGGCGGCGAGGAGGCAGGCTGAGAGCAGGAGGATGCGCATCACTTCACCGTCAGCGTGCCGGTCATGCCCTTGGATTCCAGGCCGTGCGCCGCCCAGGTGTAGGTGCCGGGCTTGATCGCGACGAACTCGATGGCGATCTCGCCGGGATCGTCGAATTCAAGGTGATCGGGCGGGCCGCCGCCGTGGATCTCCTTGTGCTCGATCACGATCTGATTGAACCAGATGTAGCGGAAGAACTCCGGCGCGTAGAATTTGTATTCCTGGCGCCCCTTGGCGACGATCCGCAGCCGGTAGGCCTTGCCGGATTCCAGCGTGATGTCCTTGTTCTCGACCACGAAATCGTTGCCCTGATCGTCGCCCAGAACGAGGTCGGGCAGGTTCTCCCGCTTCTTGGTCAGGTCGAGGGCACTCGCCGGAGCCGCGGCGAGCAGCCCCGCCAGGCCGAGGGCCGCCGTTCGAAACATGCGCGTCATGTCGTGTTCCACCCTAAAGCCGCTTCGCATGCGGCCGTCCTCGCTTGGCGCCGGAAGGTCGCGCGGATCAGTTCGGCGAAATCGCCACGCCCCAGGGCAGGAGCCCGACCGGGATGCTCTTCACCACCTTCTCGGCGGCCACGTCGATCACCGAGACGTCGTTGGAAGTACCGTTCGTGGTGAACAGCATCTTCTGGTCCGGCGTGAAGGCCAGCTGCCAGACGCGCTGGCCGACCGGCAGATACTTCTCGACCTCGTAGGTCTTGGCATCGATCACCGCCACCCGGTTCGCCGGGCCCAGCGCGACGAAAGCCTTGCTGCCGTCCTTGGTGATCCGGATGCCGACGGGCTGGATCGCCTCGTCGTTGACGCTGGGGATCTTGAAGGTGATCTTCTTGATCACCCGGCGCTGTGCCACGTCGATCACGCTCACCGTGCCGCCGACCTCCGCCGACACCCACAGGAACTTGCCGTCGGCGGTGAACTCGGCGAAGCGCGGCCGGGCATCGACCAGCACGTTGTCGATGACCTGGAAGGTCTTCGTGTCGATGAAGTGGGCCATGTTGGTGGTCTCGGAGGTGTTGACCAGGATCTTCCCGTCCGGCGACAGGCCCATCCCCTCCGGCTCGACGCCCACCGGAACCTCGGCGAGAACCTTGTTCTTCTCGATGTCGATGATCGTGACCTGACTGTCGTCCTCGTTGGCGACGTAGAGCGGGTTCCCGGAGGCATCGAGAATGAACTGCTCCGGATCAGGCCCGGAACGCAACGAGCGCACGACCTTGCCGGAACTCGTGTCGAGCACGTCGATCCGGTCGTCGTCGCTGGCGCAGACGAACAGCTCCTTGCCGTCCTTGGAGACGGTCACCCCGCGCGGGCGCCGTCCGACCTTCCAGGTCGCCGTCACCGCCATCGTGTTGGAGTCGATGACGCTGACCGAGTTGCCCTTCTCGTTCGAGACGTAGGCGGTGAAGGCCACAGCCGGCCCGGACAGGGCGAACCACGCACCGAAGGCGACCACACTCAGACATGCCTCGACGCGGCCGCTCATGCCAATTCCTTCCCTTGCGACGTTCCGGCGTCCTCGGCGGACGTTCTCGACGGACGTTTGTAGTGCGATTCCCGCGCGTTGCGAGGGCCTTGGCCGCTCACCATCGCCGCAGGCCGCGGGTTCACTTGAACTTGCAGGTTGTCTCCGGGAGGTCGATGCCCAGCGTGTCGAGGGGCGTGCGCTGGTGCAGGAATCCCTGCTCCGGCGCCACGGACACCATCGCCTTGGGCTGCACCACGATGATCGCCTGGCGGAGCTGGTGGTCCCAGGGCCGGAAGCTCAGAGGCACGCCCTTGTAGGCCGGCAGGGTGAAGGCGGGCTCGACGAGGTACGGGGCGATGACGGTCGGGTCGTTGGTCTTCTTGGCCGTCACGGCCTCGCCCACCGTCCGCACCGCGGCCCAGACCTGGTAGTCCAGCGGGCGCATCAGCCGCGACGCGAGTCGCCGGAAGCGATTCTGGGCCTGCGCGGCGCCCCAGGTCTCCAGCACGGGGGACCAGGTCGTGGGCGTCAGCGCCTGCGTGCCGCCGACGGGCCGCGGATCGACGGTGCGGTAGGGAACGTAGTCGCCCCAGTCGCCCTCTTCGTCCGCCACGATGGCCATGTCGTAGTCGAGACCCCGGGTGAAGACCATCGCCTCGGCGCGGGTCGGCGTGTCGCCGCGCGCCTTCGCGAGGGGGCCGAAGGTCCAGGGCTTCTCGGCGGTGATCTTCAGCGCGAATTTCCGCGCCGAGTTGCGCATCGCGTCGGCGTAGGCCTTGTCGGCGTCGGTCGGGCCAACGATCAGGAAGAGCTTCCGCCAGCGCATGACGGTCAGATACTGCGCCAGGGCGTCCGTCAGCATCGCCCGCGACGGCAGGATGTGGAACACGTTGGCGCGGCAATCGGCACCGCGCAGCCGGTCGTCCGGGGCCCCCGCGTTGAGGATCACCGCGCCCGTGTCCTTGACGGCGTCGGCCACCGCCAGAACGGCGTCGGCGGGGAGCGCCACGACGAGATAGCGGATGCCCTCGCCGATCAGCTCCTTGGCGGCCGCCACGGCGTCCGGCTTGTCGTCGGTCAGGGCGATCTCGTCGAGGACGTAGGTCTGCTTGGTGAAGCGCCCCGTGGTGTTGTTGTCGGCGATCCCCATCTTGGCGCCGGCCGAGCCCTCGTCCTCCGGCGCCGCCTCGGCATCGTACGAGGAAGGCGCGGGCTGCGGCTTGTAGATCAGGCCGATGCGGGTCTCGAGCGCCTGCGGGGCCGCCGGCTGCGCGGAGTCCGGGGACGCCTGCGGGGGCGCGGTCGGCGCCTTGTCCTCCGCCCGGGCCCCCGTCTGAGCGAGGGCCAGCGCGACGACGGCCGCGCACAGCCAGGACGGGCGCGTCTTATGCCGGTGGGCCGCGACGGGTGCAGGATGGTGCATGTGGGCGGCCTCTATCAGCTTCCGCTCAGGCCGCTCAACCGCGGCGTCTCGTCCCGACGTTCACGTTGCCGTCGTGGGATAGGTGGGCGCGGAAGTACATTGCCAAATTGTCCCTTCGCCCGACCTATGACGGGAATGAGGCCGCCGGAGTTGGCGGCCGAACGCCTCGAGAGGAAGCCCCCGCCGATGCGCCACACGTCTCTCCGCGCGGCCGTTGCGTGCAGTGTCGTGCTCCTGTGGGCCGACCTGCCCTGCGCCGCCCGGGCCGCCGAGAAGGCAGCGGTGTTTCCGGTCGAGCTGTTCGATCCCGGCGCCTCCTACGGATCCCGGGCGTGGCCGGTCGACACACGGAAGCTCGCGCTCGTCACCGACGAATTGCGCAATGCCCTGCACGACAAGGCCGGGCTGGAGATCGTCGACACCGCGCCCAAGGCCGATGTGGTCGCCAAGGAGGGCCCGCTCTACAAATGCAACGGCTGCGCGGCGGACATCGCCAAGAGCCTGGGTGCGGACCTCGTCGTGACCGGTTATGTGGAGAAGGGGTCCGGTCAGATCTTCAACCTGAGCGTCGCGATCGCCGAAGCCGATACCGGCAAGGTGGTGCGCGGTGGCCAGGTGACGATCCGGGCCGACACCGACGATACCTGGGCGCACGCGATGCGCTGGGTGGTGAAGAACCGCCTGCTCGCCGAGCCGCTGCCCGGGAAGTCCTGAGACGGTCCGTTCAAGTCCGAGTGTTTCGTGCCCGCGTCTTCCATCCAGCAAGACCCACTGCCCCGGCTCCTCGTCAGCGTGCGTGATCCGGCTGAGGCCGAGGCCGTCCGCCTCGCGGGCGCCGACCTGATCGACGCCAAGGATCCTGAGCGCGGGGCGCTCGGCGCCCTCGACGAAGCCCTCGTGCGGGAGATCGTGACCCGGGTGTCCGGCAATGCCGCGACGAGTGCGGTCGCCGATCCGACGGCCGACTCGGTCGCCGCGCTTTCGCGGACCGGCGTCGACTGGGTGAAGGTTGGCCTCGGCCCGGGCCTGCGTTGGGATGCGGCGGCCATGGCCGTTCTCGTCGCGGCCGCGCCGGGGCGGCTGATCGCCGTATTGTTCGCCGAGGATGGTCCGGCTGCCGCCCTCGTACCGCATCTGGCGGCTGCCGGATTCGCCGGTGCGATGATCGACACCGCCGGGAAGCTCGGCACCCGCCTGCCCGATCTTGCCGTCCCGGCGGACCTCTCGGCCTTCACCACCGCCTGCCGGGCGCACGGGCTGATGAGCGGTCTCGCCGGATCGCTCCGGGTCACCGACATCCCCGGCCTCGGCGCGCACCGACCGGATTATCTCGGCTTCCGGGGCGGGCTGTGCCGCGACTTCGACCGCCGCAACGGCATCGATCCCCTCCGGGTCGTCGAGGCGCTGCGCGTTCTGCGCCCGAGCCGGCAGGATGCGGCGTGACGCGTGTCATCAAGATCGGCGGCAGTCTGGAGGCGGACCCGCATCGCCGCCGGGCCTTGCTGGCAGCCATCGCCGACGGCGCCCACGGGCGCTGCATCGTGGTGCCGGGCGGCGGCGCCTTCGCGGATTCCGTCCGGACGGCGCAGGCGCAGGAGCGTTTCGGCGATGCCGAGGCCCATCGCCGGGCCCTTGATGCCATGAGCGAGGCGGCCGGGATCTTCCGTGGGATCGAGCCGAGGCTGGTGCAGAGCCTGGAGCCCTGGGCGGAGATCGCGTCCGCGCGGATCCTGATCTGGAACCCGCGCCGCCTGCGCGCCGGGCATCCGGATATCCCCGAGACCTGGGACGTTACCTCGGACAGCCTCGCCCTCTGGCTCGCGGCGCAAGTTCGGGCGGAGTGCTGCGTTCTGGTGAAATCCGTTGATGCGCCGCCGGGCCGAAGCGCCGCCGCGCTCGCCGAGGACGGGCTCGTGGACGCCGCCTTTCCGCGCTTCGCGGCTAGGTTCGGCGGTGTGATCGAGATTTGGGGACCGAACGGCCGCGTTGCGGTCGAGACAAGGGCCACCGCGTGAGCACCCCGGAGCACATCGTCTTCGTCACCGGACGTCTCGCTCGGGCGCGGCTGGAGAAGGTCGCGGCGGGCCTGCCGAACACATGGCACTGGAGCATCGCGGATGCCGGCGTGAAGGTCGCGGCGCTGATGACCGAGGAGATCATCCGCCGGCGGGTCGTCCTGCCCGAGGGTGCCACGCGGATCATCCTGCCGGGCCGGTGCCGGGCGAATCCCGAGCACCTCGCGGCGCATTTCGGCGTTCCGGTGGAGCGCGGACCCGACGAGGTGGTCGACCTGCCGGCCTGGCTCGGCCTGACCGCCCGCAAAGTCGACCTGTCCCGGCACGACCTCCGGATCTTCTCGGAGATCGTCGACGCGTCGAAGATGAGCGTCGATCAGATCCTCGCAAAGGGGCTCGATCTCGCCGGACGCGGCGCGGACGTCATCGATCTCGGCGGCCTGCCCGATACCCCCTTCCCGCATCTCGAAGATTCCGTGCTGGCGCTGAAGGGCGCCGGCCTGAAGGTCAGCGTCGATTCCTTCTCCCGCGAGGAACTCGTCCGGGGCGCCGCGGCCGGCGCCGACTTCCTGCTGAGCCTGAACGAGGAGACCCTCGACCTCGCCTTCGAGACCGGCGCGGTGCCGATCCTCGTGCCGATGCGGCCGGACGACCTGCCCTCCCTCGACCGGGCGATCGAGCGCATGCTCAAGGCGGGGCGGCCGTTCATGGCCGATCCGATCCTCGAGCCGATCCACCACGGCTTCGTCGACTCGATCGCGCGCTACCGTGACACCCGTGCCCGCTGGCCCGGGATCGACATGATGATGGGCACCGGCAATCTCACCGAGCTGACCGAGGCCGATTCGCTCGGTGTCACCGCGCTCCTCGTCGGCATGTGCTCGGAATTGTCGATCCGCAACGTGCTGATCGTGCAGGTTTCCAACCACACCCGCCGCACGGTCGAGGAGCACGATGCCGCCCGGCGGGTCATGTACGCGGCCAAGGCCGACTCGGCGCTTCCGAAGGGCTACGGCCGGGCGTTGCTTGCCCTTCACGACAAGCGCCCGTTCGTGCAGACCGCCGACGAGATCGCCCAGGCGGCCGCCGAGGTGCGCGACCCGAATTACCGGATCGTGATCGCCGAGGACGGCATCCACCTCTACAACCGCGACATCCACAGGGTCGGCACCGACGCGATGGCCTTCTTCCCCGAACTCGACGTGGCGAGCGACGGCGCCCACGCCTTCTACCTCGGCGCCGAGCTCGCCAAGGCCGAGACGGCGTGGCGGCTCGGCAAGCGCTACGTCCAGGATGAGGCGCTCGACTGGGGCTGCGCGGCCGACGCCGAAGTCGAGGATGCCACCGCGTTCAAGAAGGCGGGCCACACCCGCCATTCCGGACCCGATGCGCCGCCGCCCGGCACGCGCGACGCCCGCATCGTCGGGCCCGAGGCCGGCGCGACGTCTCCCGAGACGATCCCGGATGCGGAGGCGCGCGCCGCGGCCGTGCCCGAGCGCCCGCAGGACCGGCCGGCGAAGCTGGTCTGCGGGCGCCTCGTCCCCGCCGACAAGGCGTGAGGCCATGCCGCTGATCCTCGAGACCGTCGTCACGACCCTTTCCCCTGCGGGCGAACTGCACCTCGTTCCGTTCGGGCTGATCGGCGAGGAGGGCGGCTACGTCCTCGCGCCGTTCCGGCCGTCGCCGACCATTGCCAACCTGGAGGTGAATCCCTGCTTCGCGGCGTCGAGCCCGCGCGACATTCGGGTGATCGCTGGCGCGGTGACGGGCCGGCGCGACTGGCCGACGCTGCCGTGCGCGGCGATCGAGGGCCGCCGCCTCGCCGACAGTTTCGGCCACGCGGAGTTCGAGGTCGCCTCCGTCGAGGCGCACGAGACCCGGCCGCGCTTCCGCGGCCGGATGGTCCACAGCGCCGCGCACGAGCCGTTCATCGGCTACAACCGCGCGCAGGCGGCCGTCCTGGAGGCCGCAATTCTTTCGACCCGGCTCCACATGCTGGAGCCCGACAAGGTGTTGACGGAGATGGCCTACCTCGCCATCGCCATCGGCAAGACCGCGGGCCCGCGCGAGCGCGAGGCCTGGGGTTGGATCGAGGACAAGGTCGCGGCGGCGCTCGGCCCCGAGGCGCGCGTCCTCGATCGCGACGACCGCTGAGGGCGGGAGGAGAAGGACAAGATGAAGAAAATCACCCTGGCCCTGGCGGCCACGGCGGCCCTGGTGGCCGCGACCGCGCAGGCCCACGGCCCGACCCGGCGCAAGATCGCCGAATCGATCGAGATCAACGCCCCCGCCGACAAGGTCTGGGCCGTGATCGGCGACCTGAAGAATGCCGACTGGATGCAGAACGTGACAAAGACCGAGCTGACGGGCGATCCCGCCGGCAAGTTCAAGCGCGTGCTGACGCTCAAGAACGGCAATCAGATTTCTGAGACCAGCAACAAATATAAGCCTGACGACAAGCTGTTCTCCTATTACATCGACAAGGTCGACGTGAAGGATCTTCCGGCTAACGACTACTCGGCTGCGATCACGGTCGAGCCAGAGGGGAACGCCAAGTCGAAGGTCGAGTGGAAGGCGGCCTTCTATCGTGGCTACATGAACAACGATCCGCCGCCGGATCTCAACGACGAGGCCTCCGAGAAGGGCGTCGGCGACTGGATCAAGGCGAGCCTCGCCAACCTGAAGGCCAAGGTCGAGAAGGGCTCGTGAGCCTGGGTCGGGGCCGCGCGGCCCTCGCCGCCGGCCTCGTTCTGATCGCGACCGCCTCCCGCGCCGAACCGGCCCGGGAGGCCATCGTCACCGCGCAGCTCGATGGCGCAGTCGAGGTTGTCGATCTCGCCGCCGGAAAGGTGGTGCGCCGGATTCCCGTCGACGGAGCGCCCGCCGGAATCGCCCTGTCGCCCGATCGCAGACGCGCCTACGTCACGCGGCCGGAGGGGCACGGGCTCGCCCTCATCGACCTCGATGCCGGCCGCGTGGTCGCAGAGGTGCCGCTGCCCGGCGGCCCGCTCGGCATCGCGGCCGATCCGCGCGGCGGCACCGTCTACGTGGCCGACTGGTACGGACACCGCCTGTTCGTGCTGAAGGAGCGCGACGGCACCCTGGTCGCGGATGGCGAGATCACGGTCGGCGCGTCGCCCTCGGGGATCGCCGTCAGCCCGGACGGGGCAACGCTCTACGTGGCCAATCGGGAGGCCGATACGGTGTCTGTCGTGGACGCCGCGACGCGGCGGGAGACGAAGGTCATCCCGGTGGGCCAGCATCCGTTCGGCATCACCCTCGATGCCGCGTCGGGGCGCGTTTACACGGCCAACGTCACCGGTGACGACGTGTCGGTCCTGGACCTTGAGACCGGTCGCGAGATCGGCCGCGTTCCGACGGGGCGCCGGCCCTACGTGATCGCCCTCACGGGGGACCGGGGCTTCGTGACCGACCAATATGCCGGCAGCATCACCGCCTTCGATCTCGCCACGCTCAAGCCGATCGCCGATATCGATGTTGGAGACCACCCCGAAGGGATTGCCGCGGATTCGGACGGCCGCCTCTACGTGGCCAATTGGGGCGATAACACGCTGAGCGTCCTCGATTCCAGAACGCTCAAGGTGCTGGCGACCATTCCCACCGGCAACGGCCCGCGCTCGTTCGGCATCTTCCTGCGCTGAAATTCAGCTCGTGCGGCGGTGCGGGGCCCGGCGATAGGCCGCGCGCGCCATCAGGAGCGCGCCGCCAATCTGCAGGAAGCCGGACTCGCCCAGGTCGGACGGGGCGAAATGCGCCTGGATCAGCAGCCGTGTCAGCGCATTGAGCGCGAGCAGTGTCAGGCAGAAAGCTGCGGCGGCCAGCAGGCTCGCGACGAACTCGGGCATGATCTTTCCTCCCGTCTCGAACGGGAGGAGCTTAGCAAGCGCCGCGCCAGGGCCAAGCTGTCGCGGGGACCGTTGTCAGCGCTTGCGGCCCGCCGGTGCGGGCGCCGGCGTCCCCGCCTGCGCGGCCGGTGTGGGGCGGGGTGTCTCGACGGCGAGCCGCTTCACCGGCCAGCCGTCGCTCCACCGTTCCATGTCGGCGAGGCGCGGATTGTTCTTCAGCGCCGTCGCATCCGACCCGGCAAAGGCCGCGGCGGCGGCGAGGTCGAAGGTCTTCCAGAAACCGAGATAGTCCAGAGCATCGACCCGGGCGAGGTTGATCTGCGAGACCAACGTCTGCTGCTCGCCGGTCAACGCCATGTCGGCGGACCAGCGGAACGGCGGCGGCTTGGCCGCATCCTTGGCCGCATCCTTGGATTCCGGACCCGGCTTGATGGCGCCGCCGTCATAGGCGGAATCCACCCCCGCGGGGGCCGCCAGGGTCGCGGTCAGGGCCGGAAAGCCGTGGTCGTCCGAAAGCGCCCGCACGAACAGCTTGCGCTCGAGCGGCACGGCGCTCGCCTCGCGCAGGAGACGCTTGGCCGCGAGATCGGCGGCCCGGGTGTCCTTGTCGCCGACCATCGTGACGAGCATCGTGGCGGGATCCACCACCGAAAGGTCGGTGAGCGCGATGCCGCGGGATTTCGGCCCGCTGGCGATGCCGCCGGGCGCCACCGCGAAGATGAGCTTGGGCACCGGCAGACCCTGCGTCTTGGCAGCAGCCGCCAGATCCATGGCGAGCGGGGCGCCGGCCAGATG
The DNA here is from genome assembly GCF_008329595.1 of Methylobacterium sp. P1-11. Lineage (NCBI taxonomy): Bacteria > Pseudomonadati > Pseudomonadota > Alphaproteobacteria > Hyphomicrobiales > Methylobacteriaceae > Methylobacterium > Methylobacterium sp. P1-11. The sequence goes on along the minus strand of NZ_NPKS01000001.1, from coordinate 269,421 downwards.
GCCAATGACCGCGACACGGCCGAGATCGGGCTTGCCCTCGCTATCCGTCGCGAGATCCGCGAGCGCCGCCTTGACCAGGGATTCAGCGATGGCGGGGGCGTCGGCCGGACGCGTCCGATTGACTTCCTGGAAGCGCGGGAAGACCACGAGCCAGCCCTGGCGGGCGAGATGATCGATCCAGCCGCCGTAGCTCTGCGGATTGACCACGCCCCAGCCGTGCAAGAAGATCGCGACCGGTCGCCCCGCTTCCGGGGCCGCGCCCGCGGCGTAGAACGCGTAGCTGGTGGCCGTGCCGCGGCCGAGCAGGCGCTTGGTCACCGTGGCCTTGCGGTCTCCGACGCCCCCCGCTCCGTCGGCGGGCTGGGCCGGGGGCGTCGCCGCCTGGACGGTCGAGAGGCCGGCCAGTGTGATGATCGCGGCGGCCGTCAGCGATCCGCGAAGAACTTTGAGACGCATCCAGGACTCGGCTGAGAGACGCACTGCGTCGGCAGGTCAGAATGCGCTGAATAGCAGATTCTCTCGTCTTGGCGACCCGCCGTCTCAGTCTCCTGCCTAGGTTCGGAGATCGAGCCTAAGCAAAGGTAGCCTGTCCGGTGTCCGGACGGTCGAGCCGCTGCGCCAGCGCCGCCAGTTCCACCGGCAGATCGTGATCCGGCGTGACGTAGACGCTGAGTAGGCCCTCGCGGACCGTATCGAGGATGGCCGACTCGGCCGTATCCCGCGTGCCGGGCCGGCGAAGGGAATCGGCGTGATTGGCTGCAACAATCTTCATGGCGTCGTCGATCAACTGTACTGCTCAGGTCCGGACGCGTCGCGCCTCGGAGTGGCGTACAACTGTGCGGTCGCCTCAGGTTTCCAGGCCGGACGGGATTATTTTGCCGCCGGGTCCGATAACCGATGGTCCCGAGCCGGACGACGGTCGTCCCGCGGCCTGCTCCACCCAAGCGAGGATGTCCTCGGCGCGCCAGGGCTTCGGGATGAAGGTCGCCGAGACGCGCAGGTCGCTCGGCTGGTCGCCGGCATCCCCCGACGTGAGGAGGACCCGCACGCGCGGCCATGTCACGCCGATGATCCGCGCGAGTTCGAAACCCCCGATCGGACCGGGGGTGCGGACATCCGAGAAGACCACACTGACTTCGTCCGCACGATCATTGAGGATCGCCAGGGCGCGATCGGCGGTCTCGGCCTCGATCACCGTGAAGCCGGTATCCTCCAGCAGCGTGGCCGCGAGGAAGCGCTCGTCGGGTTGATCTTCCACGACGAGGATCACGGGCTTCTGGCCAGGCTGTACCGATTCGCTCATGGGCCAGGACACTCTACAGGGGCTGAACGGCGGTCGCTTCGATCGGTTCAACGCCCGAACGGCGCAATGGGCTAGACCCGCGCAGGCACAGATCCTCCTTTGATCCTTGCACAAGCGAGAAGTTGTGGCCGTGTCTTGGGCAACACAGCCCACGCGGAACGTGTCCTATCGGACATCCACGGGCGTCTATTCAGCCGACGCCATGCGATTTCAGGAAGGCCAGCGCACGCTTCCAGCCATCCTCCGCGGCCTCCCGGCGATAACTCGGGCGGTAATCCGCGTGAAAGCCGTGCGTGGCGTCCGGGTAGATCACGAGTTCGACGCTTTTGCCTGCGGCCTTGGCGCGGTCACGCGCCTCCTCCACGGCCGCCACCGGGATACCCGTATCGGCTCCGCCATAGAGGCCGAGCAGCGGCGCATGGATCTCCGCGGCCACGTCTGCGGCGGTGCGCGGCTGGATGTCGGTACGCTCGCCACCGACTGGTCCGTACCAGGCGACTGCCGCCTTCAGGTCGCGACGATGCGCCGCGTAGAGCCACGCATCGCGCCCCCCACGGCACCAGCCCATGACCCCGAGCCGGTTCGGATCACCCTTCGCGGCTGAGGCCGCCCAGACCACCGTCGCGTCGAGATCGCCGATCCATTGCGCATCCGGCGTCTTCGCGATGACGTCGCGGATGATCTGCTTGGGATCGGTCATGGTCGAGAGATCGCCTTGACGGGCGTAGAGTTCGGGCGCCACGGCGCAGTAACCTGCCTTCGCGAGCCGGCGGCAGATGTCCTTGATGTATTCGTGAACGCCGAAGATCTCCTCGATCACGAGGATGATCGGGAAAGGACCGGCGCCCTCCGGAGCCGCGCGATAGCCCGGCATCGGACCGTCGGCGGCTGGGATCTTCACTTCGCCGGCCTCGATGCCGGTGGTGTCCGTGTGGATCACCTGGGCCTCGACGCGGGTGGTCGCGAGTGTCAGGCCGCTCATCAGGCTCGTCATCACGAAGCCGCGCCGCGACAGGGGCGGCGTGATCAGCCCGTCTAGTCCAGCCCGGTCGTGATCGGCCATGATGCTCTCTCCCTCGCTTCGAGGATGAGGGCTATCCGGGTGCGGCAGCCCGGGTCAAATCGCCATCGCGTCAGCGGTCGGTCACGCTCCGGCGGCTGCCAGGACCCGCGCAGGCCGCTGCGGCATCCGAGCGGGCTCGACCATCTCGCGCGGCCTCAGCATGTCGCCCAAGCTGACGAAGGTCTCAGCGGCCGGTGAGACGACGGCGCGGATGCCGTAGCCGAGCGCGAAGGACCGGATCAGCTCGGCGTCGCGCGGAATGCCGAAGCGGTCGAGCGCCGCGAGAAACGCCTCACGGAACAGGCTTGGCCGGCACCAGCGCTTCTCGGCCATCTGCAGCGGCCAGTCCCACAGACCCTCGGCCCGTCGCATCGCCAGCGCGCTGCGGGCGATGAAGTAGCCGGTTTCACGGTGCTCGATCCCCTCCGCCTGCACCGACCAATCGTCGTTGCCGAACAGTTCGACCTCAGCCGCGTTGCCCATCGGGTCCTCCGCCCTGAACCAGCCTTCCGGCGCACCGGAACATTGCCGGAACACTGGCGTGGAATGCGGCCTTGGTCAAGGCACTTGTTCCCGGTGCGTTCGCGTGTCGGAATGCGGCCCTCAGCGGGCCTTGAACATCGCGTGCTCGATCCGGTCGCCCGGTGCGATCCCGAGCTTCGCCGCGGTCCCGGCATTCAGTTCCAGGACCGCGAGAACCGGGCCGCCCGAAGGGATGATCGCGGTGGAGAGCGGCTCCGTATCGGCGGCGATCCGGGTGATCGTCCCGTCCGGGCGGATGAACAGCATGTCGAGCGGCAGATAGGTGTTCTTCATCCACATGGTGACGGGCTGATCCTGCTCGAAATCGAACAGCATGCCGTGATCGGCGGCCATGTGCCGTCGGAACATCAGTCCGCGGGCGCGGGCCGCGTCATCGCGCATCACTTCGACATCGAGGCGCTTCGGACCGGACTTGGTGACGATGGTCAGCGGCTCCGACTTGGCCGCGGCAGCGCGCGCCGCCGTCTGCGCGAGGACGGCCGGGGCCGGGCCGACCGCGACCAGCGCGAGACAGGCAATGGCGGCCGCGCGGGTGGCGTGGAAGAGGGATCTCACAGGCTCAGGCCTCTCGTGGGATGACGTGCGGGCCAGAGAGCCCGCGGACCGGTGATAGACCAGGATGCGCCAAAGGGGAATCCGACGCGGGATTTCCTCAGCCTCACCAAGGAGATAGAGCCAGCTGCGCGCGGCCTGAAGGCTGCGGCCTCAATGCGATGCGGGCACCGCCCCGTCGATCAGCCGGACCTCGGCCGCCATCACGCCCTTCGAGCCGTCGCCATAGCGCACGAGGACGGATTCGCCGGGCTTCAGCTCGGCGATCCCGTAGCGCCGCAACGTCTCCATATGCACGAAGATGTCGGGCGTTCCGTCGCCCCGGGTCAGGAAGCCGAACCCGCGCAGACGGTTGAACCACTTCACGACCGCCGTTTCCAGCCCGCTCGTCGGGGTCACGGTCACGTGCGTACGCGGCATCGGCATCTCGGACGGATGCAACGCGGTCGCCTGATCGAGGGAGAGCACCCGGAAGGCCTGCCAGCCGCGCGGTCGCTCCACGGCCTCCACGACGATGCGGGCGCCCTCGCTCGCAGCCTGATAGCCGTCGCGGCGGAGGCAGGTGACGTGCAGCAGGATATCGGGCGCGCCGTCATCGGGCACGATGAACCCGAAGCCCTTCGAGACATCGAACCACTTGATGCGGCCGGCCACCTCGACGAGGTCGAGAGCCTCATCTTCGTGCTGACTCAGTTCGCCGGCTCGAGCGACCGTCACCCGATCGGGGTCCTCCGGCCCGGATCCGCGTTCGTCAGACATGGCCGAGCAACCTACACCGAATCACGCCGCGCGCTCTCCCAGCAAGATTAACGAAGTCCTGATGTCCGGGAAGCCCATTTGGCCGGCGGAAGAGTCCCACCCAGTTGCAATCTTGGCCCAAGGAGGCGACGCCGCAACAGTCGATCGGTCGCAGGTTCCGGCGAAACAGGAGTTTAAGCGCCGGCCCAGCCGAGCGGTTTTCCCGGGCTGCCGGTTCCGCCGGCACCCTCGTGCTCGCGCGCCGGCGGCCTTCACGTTTCCGAGAGGCACCGTGCCCGCAGCCTGAAGGGCAGCGCGCCCGGTGCAGGTCACCATGGAAAGGGAGGCCCCGACATGGTTTGGGTGCACCATCATGTCCGTTGACGTCGCCCTCGACCGCCCCGTCGCCGCCCCCCTGGAACCGCAACGCCGCCTGCCGGTCATCGACGCGATCCGGGCAGCCGCCCTCGCCGCGATGGCGAGCTATCACACGCTCTGGGATCTCGGCCATCTGCGGCTGACCGCAGAGAATTACGCGCTGACGCCGGCCGGTCGACTTGCTGCCGAGATGATCGCCGGCAGCTTCCTGCTCCTCGTCGGCGTCGGCCTCGTGCTGATGAACGGCCGCGGTGTCCGGCTCCGGCCGACCCTGACGCGGTTCGCGCGGATCGGCGGGGCGGCGCTGCTCGTGACCCTCGGCACCTGGGCCATCTTCCCAGACGCCTTCGTCTTCTTCGGCGTGCTGCACTGCATCGCCGTCTCGAGCCTGCTCGGGCTGCCGTTCCTGTTCCTGCCGGTGCCCGTCACGGCGCTCGCGGCGGCAGCTTTCCTCATCGCGCCGCATGTCGTGCACGCGCCCATCCTCGATGCCCCAGCCCTGTCCTTTCTCGGCCTGGGCTCGGTCGTGCCGCGGACGAACGACTACGTGCCGCTCTTCCCCTGGTTCGGGCTGGTGCTGGTCGGGATCGTCCTGGGCCGGCTGGGGCTGCCGAAGCTTGCCCGTTCACGCCTCGGGGCCTGGGCTCCGCGTACGCGGCTGGGTCGCGCCGCGACCGTCGCGGGCCGGCACAGCCTCGCGATCTACCTCATCCACCAGCCCGTCCTGCTGGCGGTGCTGACCGGCCTGGTCACTGTGGTCGGCGCCAATCCGCGCGCCGGGCTGCGGGCGTTCCGCGCCGATTACGTCACCATCTGTGCGCGCACCGGCGGCGAGCCGCCGCTCTGCCGCATCGCCGCCCGCTGCACCTCCGAGGCGCTGCTCCGCGAGGATCTCTTCCGGGAGGATGGCCGCCCCTTTAGCGGGACCGAGCGCCTGCGCGCGCAGGCGATCTCACAGGGCTGCTACGCCACGCTGGAGGCCGCCGCGCGAACGGCGCGCTGATGCCGGCCCCGAGTCAACCGGGGCCGGCAGGTCCGGCTCAGTCCTTGGCGCGCTCAACGTACGACCCGTCGGCCGTCATTACGACGACGCGGGTGCCGGCGGCGATATGGGGCGGCACCGTGGTGCGCACGCCGTTCGACAGGGTCGCGGGCTTGTAGGACGACGAGGCCGTCTGGCCCTTCAGGACCGGCTCGGTCTCGGCGACCTCGAGGGTCACGCGCTGGGGCAGCTCGATGGTCAGGGGGACGCCGTTATGGACCGAGAGCATCACCGCCATGCCCTCCTGGAGATACGGCGCGGCGTCGCCGACCACGTCCTCCGGTACGGCGATCTGCTCGTAGTTCTCCGGGTTCATGAAGTGGAACCCCTCGCCGTCGCTGTAGAGGAAAGTGTGCTCGCGATCCTCCACGAAGGCGCGCTCGACCTGCTCGGTCGTCCGGTAGCGCTCGGACACCTTCACGCCGTCCGTGATCCGGCGCATGTCGAGCTGGGTCACCGGGGTGCCCTTGCCGGGATGGATGTTCTCGGCGAACAGGATCACATAGAGCTTGCCGTCCTTTTCGACGACGTTGCCCTTGCGGAGCGTTGAGGCGATCACCTTCACGGAATTGCGTCCTGCATTGACATGGGGGCCGGCACGCGCCAAGCGCGGGCGCTGCATCTCGGACCCCGCCACTATCGCATCTGCGCCCCGGTTGCCAGCGGGCGGGCGTGGACCGGCGACGGCGTGCATCCCCGGCCGCGTCGCCGCCGGGAGCCGGACAGGGTCGAGGATGACAATGCTCCAGAACGCGGCGCGGCGACGTCACCCGGGACAGGGCCGACGGAACACGCTTCGCGACGGAAGCGGGGGCCGGGCTTGACGGGGTCCGGTTCTCCCTGGTGGTCGCCGGATCGCCACGTCGATCGGCGCCCGGCTCTGCTTCTGCGCAACCGCATCCTGGCGGCGTTCCGCGCTTGGTTTGCCGAACGCGACTTCGTCGAGGTCGAGGCTGCCTGCCTGCAGGTCTCGCCGGGCAACGAGGCGCATCTCTCGGCCTTCGCCACCGAGGCGGTCGGCGCCAGCGGTGCGCGCACGCCGCTCTACCTGCACACCTCGCCGGAATTCGCCTGCAAGAAGCTTCTGGCCGCCGGGGAGCCGCGGCTGTTCAGCCTCGCCCGCGTGTTCCGCAATCGGGAGCGCGGACCGCTGCATCACCCCGAATTCACGATGCTCGAATGGTACCGGACAGGCGCGCCCTACACGGCGCTGATGGCGGATTGCGCCGCGCTTCTCGCGCGTGCGGCCGAGACAGCCGGTGTTCCCCGCCTCGTCTTCCGGAACCGGGAGACCGATCCCTTCGCCGAACCGGAGCGCCTGACCCTGGCCGAGGCCTTCGACCGCTACGCCGGAATCGATCTTCTGGCGAGCGTCTCGGCAGATGGCGAGACCGACCGGGACGACCTGGCCGACGCCGTCGCGGGGGCCGGCCTGCGGGTTGCACCGGACGATACCTGGGCCGACCTGTTCTCCCGCGTCCTCGTGGCGCGGATCGAGCCGCATCTCGGCCTCGGCCGCCCCACCATCCTGTGCGAGTACCCCGTCAGCGAGGCCGCCCTCGCCCGGCCGGCCCCGCACGATCCGCGCGTGGCCGAGCGCTTCGAGCTTTATGCCTGCGGCGTGGAACTCGCCAACGCCTTCGGTGAATTGACCGACCCGGACGAGCAGCGCCGACGCTTCGAGGCCGAGATGACGGAAAAACAGCGCATCTACGGCGAGCGCTACCCGATCGACGACGATTTCCTCGCGGCGCTGGCCGTCATGCCGGAGGCGTCCGGCATCGCCCTCGGCTTCGACCGTCTGGCGATGCTGGCCTGCGGGGCGTCCCGGATCGAGGATGTGATCTGGACGCCGGTGGCGGAGACGCGGCCATGAACCGGGTCCTGCGCAGTGCGGACGACCTTGTCTCTGCCGGTCTGGTTTCGGGGGAGGAGGCGGAAGTCCTCGGCGGCGTGCTCGCCCGCTACGCGGTCTCGGTGACGCCCGATATGGCCGAGCTGATCGACCCGGACGATCCCGACGACCCGATCGCCCGCCAGTTCGTCCCGTGCGCGGCTGAGGGCACGACGGTGCCGGAGGAGCGGGCCGACCCGATCGGCGACGGCGCCCACACCCCCGTGACCGGGATCGTCCATCGCTACCCTGATCGCGTGCTGCTGAAGCCGCTGCATGTCTGCCCGGTCTATTGCCGCTTCTGCTTCCGCCGCGAGATGGTCGGACCCGACGGACTCGGGTCGCTCACCGACGCAGAACTGGATTCCGCCCTCGCCTACATCGCGCAGGATCCGCGGATCTGGGAGGTGGTGCTCACCGGCGGCGACCCGTTCGCGCTCTCGCCCCGCCGTCTTGGCGCGATCGCCGGGCGGCTCGCCGCCATCGCGCATGTGCGGGTGATGCGGATCCACACCCGCGTGCCCGTGGTGAAGCCCGACCTCGTCTCCGACGCTCTCGTGCGGGCTCTGGGGCACTTCGGGCGTGCGGTGTTCGTCGCCCTCCATGCCAACCATCCACGGGAATTCACCCCGGCCGCCCGCGCCGCCTGCGCCCGGCTGGTCGAAGCCGGGATCCCCATGGTCAGCCAGTCGGTGCTTCTGCGCGGCGTCAACGACGATGCCGCGACGCTCGAGGCGCTGATGCGGACCCTCGTGGAGAACCGGATCAAGCCGTATTACCTGCACCACGGTGATCTGGCTCCCGGCACCGGGCACCTGCGCACGGGCCTGCGGGAGGGACAGAGCCTGATGCGCGACCTGCGCGGCCGCCTCTCCGGCCTCGCACAGCCGACCTTCGTGCTCGACATTCCCGGCGGGCACGGCAAGGTGCCGGTAGGGCCCGGCTACCTGCGTGACACTCCGGACGGGGTGCAGGTGACCGATCCGAACGGGCGGACCCATGCCTACCCGCCGAAGGCGTGACGGAGATCCTTTGACCATGCGCAGGCTTTGGGGCCGCCTCACCTCGGTGAACGTGCAGAAGGCGGTTTGGGCACTGGACGAGTCGGGCTTGCCCTATGAGCGGATCGAGGCCGGCGGAGCCCACGGGGTCGTCGACGATCCTGCCTACCGGGTGATGAACCCGAACGGGCTGGTCCCCACCCTGGAGGAGGATGGCTTCGCCCTCTGGGAGTCGAACGCGATCCTGCGCTACCTCGCGGCGACAGGCCCGGCGCTGGCGCTGCCCGCCGATCCGCGGACACGCGCCCATGTCGAGCAATGGGTGGATTGGCAGGCGACGAGCTTCACGCCCGCGATGCGCGACGCGTTCTGGCAGCTCTACCGGTCGGCAGATCCCGACCGTGCCCTGATCGCCGACTCCCTGACGAAGACCGAGGCCATGGCGGCGATCCTCGACCGCCACCTTGCGGACCGGGATTACGTGGTCGGCACCGGCTTCAGCATCGCCGACATTGCCCTGGGCTGCGCGGCGCATCGCTGGCTCAACCTGCCGGCGGAGCGGATCGAGCGCCCGGCGCTGCGGCGCTGGTACGAGCGCGTCGCTGCCCGACCCGGAGCTGCCCGCGCGCTCGGCGAGCCCATCGCCTGAAGGCCATCGCAGGCGCCCGCGCGCCCTCCAAGCCTTGCCGGCATGCCGGCGCGATCCACCTTCACGACCGCGCCGCCCGGACCGGGGCCGGCCTTTCACGGAGCCCCTGATGGCGATCGACCAGACCCTGCGCGACGCGCTCTCCGCCGTGAGCCCGGCGAGCCTCGCTCGCGCTCTGACGCGAGCCGGGGTGAAGGCCTTCAGCCCGCACGGCCTCTCGGCGTTGAGCAGCGAAACCGTGGTCGGACCCGCCTACACGATGCGGATGATCCCGGCCCGTGACGATGCCGCGGGTGACCTTGCCGCCGCCATCGACGCGGTCCCCGAGGGGGCGGTGGTGGTGATCGATGCCGCGGGATCCGCCCTCGCCCTGCCCTTCGGGGCGATCCTGGCGGCGCGCCTCGCCCAGCGCGGCGCCGTGGGTCTGATCACCGACGCCGCCCTGCCCGAGGAGATCGGCGTCGCCGCCTGGTGCCGGCCGGCCGCGGCCGCCGGTACCCTTGCCCTGGTCGGCACGCAGGAGCGCGTCGCCTGCGGCGGCGCCGCGATCCATCCCGGCGACATCGTGGTCGGGGATTCGACCGGCCTCGTCGCGGTGCCCGTTGCGCTTGCCGAGCGCGTCGCCCTGGAAGCCGTGGAGCAGCAGCGCCTCGATCTCTGGATTCAGCGCGAGGTCGAACGCGGCGCCAATCTCGCGAGCCTCCTTCCGCCGGATGCGGCGGCGCTCGCCCGGTTCGAGGCCGAGACGAAGCCGGCCTGAGAACCGTGTTCTTCCCCGTTTCGAAGGTGATCTTCTTCGTGATCACCCCGTCGAATTTCTGCATCTTCGCGATCCTGCTCGGCCTCGCAGTCGCGGCTCTGACACGGCGGCGGCGGACCGGTCTCGGTCTCGCGCTGCTGGGCACCCTCCTGCTCGCCGCGGCCGGGCTCTCGCCCCTTTCGGACGTGGCCCTGATCCCGCTCGAGCAGCGCTTTCCCGCCTTTCCGGACGACGGTCCGGCCCCGGCCGGGATCATCGTGCTGGGCGGCGGCATCGAGGCGGGCATCTCGGAGTCCCGGCGACAGATCGTCTTCAACGATGCCGGCGAGCGGCCGATCTATCTCGGCGACCTCGCCCGGCGATTTCCCACGGCGCGGCTCGTCTTCTCCGGCGGCAGCGGCTTCATCGCGGGCGGCATGGCCGAAGCCGACGTCGTGAGCCGGCAGGCGGACGTGATCGGCGTGCCGCGGACGCGCCTGATCTTGGAGAACCGCTCGCGCAATACGCGCGAGAACGCCGCCTTCTCGGCGGCGCTGGTGCAGCCGAAGTCTGGCGAGCGCTGGCTGCTCGTGACCTCAGCATGGCACATGCCAAGGGCGGTCGGTTGCTTCCGCCAAGCCGGCTTCACGGTGGACGCGTTCCCGGTCGATTACCGGACCCGTGGCTGGAGCGACGTCGCCCACGTCCATGGCTTCGCGTCGGACGGGCTGCTCCAGTTCGACCTGGCGGTGAAGGAGTGGATCGGCCTCATCGCCTACCGCCTGTCCGGCTACACGCCGGACTGGCTGCCGGGTCCTGACCCCAAGGGTGCCTACGAGGTCACGCCTGCGGCTGGCAGCGACAACCGATAGATGCCGCGGAAATCGTCCGGGTCGACTGGCTTACCCTTGCGAAGGATCGCGATCCGGCCCGCATGGGCGAGCCGCACGGCGGTCCGGCGTACCGGCTGCATCAGCGGCCCCCAGCCATCCGGGTGCGGGCCGCCGAGGGCGCGGGCCACTTCCGACGGGCAGACGGTCTTGTCGGCGCCCCGTTCGGCCACGAGGCGCAGCATCGTCGTCTCGATGGCGGCGTCGTCGAGTTTCGCGTCGGTCATGTGCGTGCCTCCTCGGCGGGCGACAGGAGCGGAGCCTCGAGCGGCCCCTCATGCGGGCCCTCCCCCGCGTCCAGGAGCGCCTTGCGGATCTCCGATGCAAATTGGCGGCGCCACATGATGATCACGACGGCGGTCGTCGAGACGAACAGCACGTAGGGGCTGATGAACCAGCCGAGATAGGCGAGCGCGAAGAAGAACGCCCGCTGACCGCGGGCGAAATGCCGCCCGGCGCTGACATTCATGGCGGCGAGCCGCCGCACCGCCCGCAACATCTCGGTCTCGCTCGTGCCGGATCCCTTATGCGGCACGGCGCCGAGCAGGATCGCCGTGTAGTTGAACAGCCTGTAGGCCCAGGCGAATTTGAAGAAGGCGTAGACGAAGATCAGCGCGAGACCGGCGACCTTCAACTCCCAGGTCAGGCGGTTGGCCACCGTCCCGAAGGGCAGCGTGGCGAACAGGTTCAGGACATCGTCCCCGGACCGCGACAGGGTGAGGACCGAGCCCAGGGCGATCAGCGAGGTCGAGGCGAAGAAGGCTGTGCCGTTCTGCAGCGAGGCGTTGATCTGCGTGTCGACCACCCGGTTGTCGCGGCCGATGACCTGACGCGCCCAGTTGGCCCGATGGCCGTTCATGATCTGGCTGAGGGAAACCATCCGTCCGCGCAGCTGGCCCACCGAGAGGCCGTAGGCGATCCAGGCGAGGATGAAGTAGAGCAGCGCTGCGAGATCGAGGTGCGAGAAGGCGGCGTTGCCGGCGGACAGGTCGGTCATGGTCTCCGGACGGCGGATTCGCGAGGGGGCTGTCCGGCATACCAGTCCGCGGGCGCGCACTGAACCGGCCTCCCCTGAGATCAGTCGCGCAGGATCCGGAATTCGCCGCCGGCCGGCACGTCACCGCTGGCATTCACGACGACGTCGGTCACGCGCGCGCCGGGCGGACCCGAGCGGCACAGGGCTTCCATCTCCGCCACGGCGTCCGGAGCGCCGCTGAAGACCGCTTCGACCGCGCCGTCGTCACGGTTGCGCACGGAGCCTGAGAGGTTCCGGGCGCGGGCTTCGGCCTGCGCCCATGCCCGGTAGGAGACGCCCTGGACGCGACCGGTGACGATGACGGATACCGTCCGGGTCTCGCTCATGGGGCGCAGTCTCGTCTGACAGGGCCCGCGCCGTGCGGCGCGGGCCGGAAGGCCTTACTCGGCCGCGATCGGGCGGCGGACGCCGGCTTCCATCGCCGAGGCCCGGCTGGCGCCGGTGCGGACATGGGTGGAGTAGAGCATCAGGCCCGTGAAGGCGATGCCGCCCACGATGTTCCCGATGAGGGTGGGGATCTCGTTCCAGAGCAGGTAGTCCATCACCGTGAGGTGGCCGCCCATGAGGATCGCGGACGGGAACAGGAACATGTTCACCACCGAGTGCTCGAAGGTCATGAAGAAGAACACCGTGATCGGCATCCACATGGCGATCACCTTACCGGGTACCGAGGTCGACAGCATGGCGCCGATGACGCCGGTCGAGACCATCCAGTTGCAGAGCATGGCGCGGACGAAGAGCGTCAGCATGCCCGACGCGCCGTACTTCTCGTAGCCCAGGGTGCGCGCCTCGCCGATGCCGGCGATGAGCTTGCCGACGGCGTTCGGCTCCGTGGCGAAGCCGAAGGTGAAGACGATCGACATCATGACCGCCGTGGTCAGCGCGCCCGCGAAGTTGCCGAAGAAGACCAGCACCCAGTTGCGGGCGATGCCCGCGACGGTGACGCCGGGCCGCTTGTCGATCAGAGCGAGGGGGGTGAGGACGCAGACGCCGGTGAACAGGTCGTAGCCGAGCAGGTACAGCATCGAGAAGCCGACCGGGAACAGCAGCGCCGCGACCAGCGGCTGACCGGTCGTCTGGTTGATCGTCACCGCGAAGGCGGCGGCGAGCGCCAGGATGGCGCCGGCCATGTAGGCCCGGATGAAGGTGTCCTTCGTCGCCATGAAGACCTTCGCCTCACCGGCATCGACGGCCTTCTTCACGAAATCGGCGGGCGCCAGATACGACATGCACAACTCTCCCTCGCAGGCGCACGCCGATCGTCGTTGACCGACGGGCGCGCTGCGCAATCACGGATGGCCGGCCGGGCGCGGTGCTGCCGTTCGCCCTCCAGCTCGATCGTGGGCAAGCATGTCGCGTACCAATTGCGCGGCGCTCAGGCTGGGAGGCCGCGTGCCCAGGTGCCGAGTTCCCGCAGATAGGCGGGCGGGAGCTGCGCCGCGCGCGCGGCCGCGACGACGGCTTCGAGGTATCCCGGCCGCGGGCGGCCGGGCGCTGTGGAACATCCGCGATAGATCAGGGCGCGCTTGACGCCCTTCCCCGTACGGACCGGCAGCGCCGCCTTGGTGTAGAGCCCTCCGGCGACCCCCTCGTAGCGGTCGAGCGCCGGGATGTCGTCGCGGGCCAGTTCCCACAGGACGCCCCAGACGGTGCGCCGGGGATCGCGCACCACGGACGCATAGCCCTCGCGCATGATGATGAAGCGGTGGCCCGGCAGATGCCCGCCGCCGATCAGCCTCGAAACCGGGCAGCGCAGCGCCATCGCGGCGGCATCCATGTTGGCGCCGTAGGCGAAATAGAGGGGCATGCGGCCGCGCCTCGTCGGCCGAGTGGCTGAATTACTGTCCCGCCTTGCGCTCGTCGCGCTGCACAGACCACTCTTTCGCGCGCATGGCCGCATAGGCGAGCGCCAGCGTGATGGCGGGGACCACGAATGTCACGAAGATCTCGCCCGAGCTCATGGTCTGATGCCCCGAAGCACACGCCTCCCGATCGAATGTAAGCCCGTCGCCGCGCAAAGCCAGATCGCCGCGAAGAAGGCGGTCGCCGGCCGCAGGACAGGAGCGTTGGCGATCCCGAAGCCCATGGCGGTGATCGGCGTGACGAAGCCGATCACCGCGAACGCGACGGCGATGTTGTTCAGCGCCGTCGCCAGCAGCGTGGTCTGCTTGTTGTGAACCGCGGTCACGACCGTGATCGCGACGCGCGCGTCGCGATCAGGCGAATTCCAGGATCACGGCGTCCACCGCCAAGCTGTCGCCCTCCTTGGCGTGGATCTTCCCCACCGTCGCGTCGCGCTCGGCGCGCAGCACGTTCTCCATCTTCATCGCCTCGACGACCGCGATCGGCTCGCCGTTCTTCACCTCCTGGCCCTCGGTGACGAGGATCTGCTTCACGAGACCGGGCATCGGGCAGAGCACCTGCTTGCCGGAGCCCGCCTGCTCCTTCACCGGCATCAGGGCGGCGAGTTCCGCCTCGCGGCGTGTGTAGACCCGGGCCTCGGCGGCCGCGCCGGCATGCTGCAGGAACACGCCGTTGAGCAGGCTGCGCACTTGGATCGCCACGCGTTCCGAGCCGATCGTGCCGATCCAGACCGGCTCGCCCGGCCGCCACGCGCTCGCCACCGTGAGCGCCGTGCCGTTCTCCTGAGTCACGAGGAGATCCTCGCCCTCGGGCTCGACGGTCACCCGATACGACTGGCCGGCCAGGATCACGACGCGCTCGCGCTCGAAGGTGAACAGGCCGGGCGCGCGCATCTGGCCCGAGATGCCGCGCTTGCGCTGGTTGAGCTTGTGGTCGATCGCCGCCGCCGCGGCCATCATGCGAATCGCGACCGGACCGGCCGGCTCGGGCGCCGTGAAGCCCTCCGGGAATTCCTCGGCGATGAAGCCTGTGGACAGGCGTCCCTCCTGCCAGCGCGGATGGGCCATCAGCGCCGAGAGGAACGGGATGTTGTGGCGGATGCCGTCGATGGCGAAGGCGTCGAGAGCCTCGGCCTGGGCGGCAATCGCCTCCGCGCGGCTGGGCGCCCAGGTGACCAGCTTGGCGATCATCGGATCGTAGTGGATGGCGATCTCGCCACCCTCCTCGACGCCGGTATCGTTGCGCACGATTGCGGTGCCCTGCCGGCCCTCCTCCGGCGGCCGGTAGGTGGTCAGCCGCCCGATCGAGGGGAGGAAGTTGCGGGTCGGATCCTCGGCGTAGACGCGGCTCTCGACCGCCCAGCCGTTGAGCTTCACGTCGTCCTGGGTGATCGGCAGCGTTTCGCCGGCCGCGACCCGGATCATCAGCTCGACGAGATCGAGCCCGGTGATCATCTCGGTCACCGGATGCTCGACCTGCAGCCGGGTGTTCATCTCGAGGAAGTAGAACGACTTGTCCTGGCCGGCCACGAACTCGACCGTCCCGGCCGAATCGTAATTCACCGCCTTCGCCAGGGCGACCGCCTGCTCGCCCATCTTGCGCCGGGTCTTCTTGTCGAGGAGTGGCGACGGCGCCTCCTCGATCACTTTCTGGTTCCGGCGCTGGATCGAGCACTCGCGCTCGCCGAGATAGACGACGTTGCCGTGCTTGTCGCCGATCAGCTGGATCTCGATATGGCGCGGATCGGTGATGAACTTCTCGATGAAGACCCGATCATCGCCGAACGAGGAGGCCGCCTCCGATTTGGCGCGGGCGAAGCCCTCCGCCACCTCCGCGCCCGAGTGGGCGATGCGCATGCCCTTGCCGCCGCCGCCCGCGGAGGCCTTGATCATTACCGGGTAGCCGATCTCGTCGGCGATCTTCCTGGCGTGCTCCGGCGATTCGATCACCCCGAGGAAGCCTGGAACGGTCGAGACCTCGGCCGCGGCCGCCGCCTTCTTGGACTCGATCTTGTCGCCCATGGCGGCGATGGCCCCCGGGTTGGGGCCGATGAACACGATGCCGGCGGCCTCGAGCGCCTTCGGGAAGGCCTCGCGCTCGGACAGGAAGCCGTAGCCGGGATGCACCGCCTGGGCGCCGGTCTTCTTGCAGGCCTCGACGATCTTCTCGATCACGAGATACGATTCGGACGCGGCAGCGGGGCCGATATGGACCGCCTCGTCCGCCATGGCGACGTGCACGGCGTCGCGATCGGCATCGGAGAAGACCGCTACGGTCCTGATGCCCATCCTCCTGGCGGTCTTGATGACCCGGCAGGCAATCTCGCCCCGGTTGGCAATCAGGATCTTGTCGAACATCGCTGGCGCACTGCTTTCGAGATCGCCGGATTGCGCACCGGCTTGACTGTCCCGATAAATCAGTTGCGCCGCGGACGGAAGCTACGCCTTGGTCTGAGGCTCAGGCAGCCAGGGCAAAGGTCATGCGCGGCGCCTGAACCGTGTCGCGGGCGCGTCGGTTCGCCTCCAGGGCGAAGGCGACCAGCGATTCGGCGCTGCTCTCGGCCTCGCGGACCACTTCCATGGCGATCCGGGCGCCCACCGCGCTCGGGCCCTCGCGGCCGCTGAGCGTGGCGGCGAGCCAAGTGGCGACGTCGCGGTCGATGTAGCCGGTCGGGCGCGTTCCCCACACGGCAAAGTCGACGACCGAGGCCACCAGGAAGTCGGCGAAGGCGTCGGAGCCGATCACCGCCCGCTCGAGGGCGATCAGCAGGTCGGCGTCCTCGCGGCTCATGAGGCCGTCCGGAAGAACCTCGCGCTTCAGGACCAGCAGGTCCTCGTCGCTGATCGTGCCGGCCGAAACCGCATGGTTGCAGAACTGTTGAACGGAGATGTTGGTCATGATCGCCTGCCTCCCCGACCTTTGCTGCGGTCGGCGCTAGTCCCTGTGTGTTTTCAACTTACGGGACCGCTTCCCTTCCAGAGGTTAATGGCAAGATCTGAACGGAAGTTCAGGTAAACACGTCCCGAGCAAGCAGGCTTATTGGGACGTTGACCGGTTGCGTTACCGGACGATGACCGTCGCTCCGACGGGGACCCGATTGTAGAGGTCGACCACGTCGATGTTGCGCATCCGGATGCACCCGGAGGAGACCGCTTGCCCGATCTTCTCGGGCTCGTTGGTGCCGTGGATCCGATAGAGCGTGTCCCGCCCCCGATCCGACAGGTAGAGGGCGCGGGCGCCCAGCGGATTCATCGGGCCGCCCTGCATGGCGTGGACGTGCGGCCAGCGCTTGATCATCTCGGCCGGCGGGTTCCAGGCCGGCCATTCCGCCTTGCGGTCGATCCGGGCGGTGCCGGTCCAGCCATAGGCCTCGTCGCCCACCGAGACGCCGTAGCGCATCGCCCGGCCGTTCGGCAGGACGAGGTAGAGCTGCCGCTCCTTCGTCTCGACCACGATCGTGCCGGGCAGCTCGCGGGTCGGATCGGCGATCTCGTACCGGGCGAAATGCGGGTCGAACTCGGCCTCCGGGACGAGCGCCATGAACGCGGCGTCGCGCGTCGAGAGGGCGGGGTCCGGCACGCCCTTGAAGGTACAGCCCGCCAGCAGCAGGGCGCAGCCGAAGACCGATATGATGCGCATGTTCCTGCCTCGACATTCTTCGCGGCCGGGGGGAGCGCCGAGGGATCGAAGATCCCGGTCCGTCCGGCGGAAGAATCGTGCAACCATAAAGGGGCTACGGCACGCCGCCGTAGTCCGCGCGTTGGGCCCATGGCACATTGCCGGCTCCTGTTGCAGGTGCGCGACAGGCGAGCATCCGGGAGCGACCCTCGTGACCACCCTGTACGTGAGCCATCCCGCCAGCTTCGATCACGAGGTCCCGGAGGGGCATCCGGAACGGCCGGCCCGGATGCGCGCGGTGGAGCGCGCGCTGGAGGATGAGCGTTTCGCGGGCCTGGTGCGGGCCTCGGCGCCCAGGGCCGAGATCGAGGCGGTGACCCTCGCGCATCCGCGCGCATACGTCGACGCTCTGGTGGCGGCGGTGCCCGAGCACGGAATGGTCGGTATCGATTCGGACACGATCCTGTCGGTCGGGAGCCTGGAGGCGACGCTGCGGGCCGTGGGCGGCGGGATGCACGCCGTCGATGCCGTCGTCGGGGGAGATTGCCGCAATGCTTTCGTGGCCATGCGCCCGCCGGGGCACCATGCCGAGCGGACCCGCGCGATGGGTTTCTGCCTGTTCAACCACGCTGCCATCGCGGCCCGTCACGCCCAGCAGAAGCACGGCGCCGAGCGGGTGGCCCTTGTGGATTGGGACGTCCATCACGGCAACGGCAGTCAGGACATCTTCTGGGACGATGCGTCGGTGCTCTATTGCTCGACGCACCAGATGCCGCTGTATCCGGGGACCGGATCGCCGTCCGAGCGGGGCGAGAAGGACACGATCGTCAATGTGCCGCTGCAGCCCAACGACGACGGCGCGGTGTTCCGCGAGGCGTTCGAGACCGGCATCCTGTCGCGCCTGGAAGCCTTCCGGCCCGACGTGATCGTGATCTCTGCGGGCTT
This sequence comes from Methylobacterium sp. P1-11, assembly GCF_008329595.1. Taxonomy (NCBI): domain Bacteria; kingdom Pseudomonadati; phylum Pseudomonadota; class Alphaproteobacteria; order Hyphomicrobiales; family Methylobacteriaceae; genus Methylobacterium; species Methylobacterium sp. P1-11. The sequence goes on along the minus strand of NZ_NPKS01000001.1, from coordinate 251,167 downwards.
CGACGCGCACCGGCTTGATCCCTTGGCCAATCTTCGCCTGGAGGCGGAGGATTTCGGCTGGGCAACACGCCGGCTCATGGATCTGGCGGAACGCTGTGCAAACGGCCGGATCGTCTCGATCCTGGAGGGCGGCTACAGTCTCGAAGGACTCGGGAAGTCGGTGGCCGCGCATGTCGACGCCTTGATGGGGCGCTGACGGCCGTACCGTTGCGGCCGCCTGCCGGAAGGCCATAATCGGCGGCCGGGGAGATCGCCGCCATGCCACCACCGAGTCGGCCGAGGCCACCTGCACGACGGCAGCGTCGAGCCCGCCGTAAGGGCGCCCGCCGATGACGCGCGCCGGATTAGTGACTTACGCGCTGGCCCTGGGTGTCGCGGCCGCGATCCCCGGGCCCGGCGTTGTCGCCCTGGTCGCCCGGGCCCTCGGCTCGGGTTTCGGCGCCGCGATGGCCTTCTTGGTCGGCCTGATCCTGGGCGACCTGACCTATCTGGCCGCCGCGATCTTCGGCCTGTCGCTGATCGCTGAGGCGTTCGGCACGGCCTTCGTCGTCGTGCGCTACGGCGCGGCGCTCTACCTTGCTTATCTCGCGTTCCGGCTCTGGCGCGCGGCCGGATCGGCGGGCCGGTTCGAGAGCGAGGCCCGCGACCGGCCGCTGACCAGCTTCGTCGCCGGGCTGACCATCACCTTGGGCAATCCGAAGACGATCGTCTTCTACCTCGCGATCCTGCCGACGCTCGTCGACCTGCGCGGCGTGACGGCGGCGGATTTCGTGACCCTCGTCATCGTCACGGCCGCGATCCTCCTGGCCGTGATGACGCCCTACGCCGCGCTGGCGGCACGGGCACGCGAGTCGCTGCGCCGCCCGGCCTTCCGCGCTCGGCTGAACCGCGGTGCCGCCGCCATCATGGCCGGCGCGGCGGCCTGGACCGTCCTGCGCCGCGCCTGACCGACGGCTTCAGCCCTCCAGAGGTTCGTCGCCCAAAAGCTCGATGCCGAAGCCCGAGAGACCAACGTAGGAGCGGGACGAAGTCGCGAGGTTGCGGATCGAGACGACGCCGAGGTCGCGCAGGATCTGGGCACCGAGCCCGACCTCGCGCCATTGCCGCGCCCGCTGGGCTTCCGTGCCCTCCTCGATGACGCTCTTCACCGGCACGCCAGCCGTCCCGTCCCGAAGATAGACCAGCACACCGCGTCCGGCCGCCGCGAAGCGCTTCAGCACGGCATCGATCTGCGTGCCGCCACCGATCACGTCGGCGGCGACGTTGGAGCGGTGCAGGCGCACCAGCACGTCCCGGCCGTCGCCGATCTCGCCCATGACGAAGGCGAATTGCTGGATCGACTCGAAGGGCGTCGAGAAGACGTAGGCGTTCAGGTCGCCGTGATTTGACCGCACCGGAAAGTGCCCGATCCGCTCGACCAGCCGGTCCCGGGCCTGGCGATAGGCGATGAGGTCGGCCACCGAGACCTGCTTGAGACCATGCTTCTCGGCGAAAGCCTCGATCTGCGGCCCCTTCATCACGGTGCCGTCGTCGTTGGCGAGTTCGCAGATCACGCCCACGGGCGGCAGCTCGGCCAGGCGGCACAGGTCGACCGCAGCCTCGGTGTGACCCGAGCGCATGAGCACGCCGCCGTCGCGGGCGATCAGCGGGAAGACGTGGCCGGGCCGAACGAAATCGCCCGCGCCCATATTGCCGTTGGCGAGTGCCCGCACCGTGTTGCAGCGCTGCTCCGCCGAGATGCCGGTCGTCAGGCCGTGCTTCACGTCCACCGTGACCGTGAAGGCCGTGCCCAGGGGGGCGTCGTTCGACGCCACCATCGGGGCGAGGTGCAGGCGCCGCGCCTCGCTCTGCGTGATCGGCGCGCAGACGATGCCGCAGGTGTTGCGGATGATGAACGCCATTTTCTCCGGCGTGCAGAGCGAGGCGGCGACGACGAGGTCACCCTCGTTCTCGCGGTCGTCGTCGTCGGTGACGACCACGATCTCGCCGCGGGCGAAGGCCGCGATGGCCTCGGTGACGGTGCAGTGGGGCACGGGCATTCTCGGGTCGTTGAGGCGAGGACCAGGATCAGGGCTGCTGCCCAACCTGTCCTCGATGGCGCAGATAGTGATCGGCCAGCACGCAGGCCATCATGGCCTCCGCCACCGGCACGGCGCGGATGCCGACGCAGGGGTCGTGGCGGCCCTTGGTGACGAGGTCCACCTCGCTGCCGTCGCGGGTGACCGAGCGGCGTGGCGTCAGGATCGAGGAGGTCGGCTTCACGGCGAAGCGCACCACCACGGGCTCGCCGCTGGAGATGCCGCCGAGGATCCCGCCTGCATGGTTGGCGAGAAAGCGCGGCCGCTCGCCGTTGCCGGCGCGCATCTCGTCGGCATTGTCCTCGCCGCGCAGGGCGGCAGCCGCGAAACCGTCTCCGATTTCGACGCCCTTCACGGCATTGATCGACATCATCGCGGCGGCGAGGTCGGCATCGAGCTTGCCGTAGATCGGCGCGCCGAGGCCGGGCGGCACCCCCTCGGCCACGACCTCGATGACGGCGCCGACCGAGGATCCGTCCTTCCGGATCGCGTCGAGATAGGTCTCGTAGAAGGTCGCCGCCTCGGCATCGGGGCAGAAGAACGGGTTGTTGCCGACTTCCGCCCAGTCCCAGCGCGACCGGTCGATGGCGTGCGGTCCCATCTGCACCAGGGCGGCCCGGATGGTCATGCCCGGGATGACCTTGCGCGCCACCGCGCCGGCCGCGACCCGCGCGGCGGTCTCGCGCGCCGAGGAGCGTCCGCCGCCGCGATAGTCCCGGATGCCGTATTTGGCATCGTAGGTGTAGTCGGCGTGGCCGGGCCGGTAGCTGTCGCGGATCTCGGAATAGTCCTTCGAGCGCTGATCGGTGTTCTCGATCGTCAGCGCGATCGGCGTGCCGGTGGTGAGCTGGCGGCCGCCGGTGCGGTCGTCGGCGAACACGCCCGACAGGATCTTCACCTGATCGGGCTCGCGGCGCTGCGTCGTGAAGCGTGACTGGCCGGGCTTCCGGCGATCGAGTTCGGCCTGGATCTCCTCGGCCTCCAGGGCAAGTCCGGGTGGGCAGCCGTCGACGACGCAGCCGAGTGCGACCCCGTGACTCTCGCCGAAGGTCGTGACGCGGAACAGGTGGCCGAAGGTGTTGTGCGACATGGCGCGGCTGCCTTAGCGCGGGAGCGCCCGAGGCACAAACGTGGTCCGTGCAGAGGCGCTCGCAAGGACGGGTCGGGGCAACCCGCGGTCTCATGCGCCCTCGGCCGAACCGGGCAGGTCGAGCCCGCCCCGCACCTTGAGCGCCCGATACGCCGCGATTGCCGTGGCGAGGTCCTGGCGAAGCCGGGTCTCGTCGCCGAGAGCGGCGAGGTCGTAGGTGAGGCCGCGGATATGGGCGGCCTCGTAGCCCTCCGGCAATGCGCCGGCGCTGCCGAGGGCGATCGCCGCGGTCGGCAGCGCGTCGGTGAAGTCGACCAACCGTGCCCGAAGCGCGTCGCCGCTGGCGCGCAGATGGGCCCCGGCTGCCGCGCCGTGAGCCCGGATCGCCGCCACGGTTCCCTGCGCCAGCGACAGGTGGACCGCCTCGCGATGCGCCGGAAACAGATAGACGAGGTAGTAGCCACGCGTCGCGCTGGTGGTGATCCCGGGATCGAACACCGCGATCCACGGCACGGCGGCCCATTTGCGGCCACGGCCGGGGCTGCCCTTCACGAGAAAAGGCCCATCGATCGGCGCCAGGGCCGCGCGCAGCTCGTCCGGCGCGCCCTTGCGGATGACCGTGGCCAGCGGATGGCCGGCCGGCGGATCGAGGCGGGCGAGCGGATAGTCCTCGACGATCTTCCGGAGCGCGTAGCCGAGACTCACGGGCGCGCCAGCACTCCGCCGGTCATGTCCTCACGCACCCCGGTTGTCGACGGGAAGGTGATCGGCAGGCCCTTGAGCGAGCGCACCGCGAGATACGCGAAGGCCTGCGCCTCCAGGTAGGCGGAGGACCAGCCGATCGCGTCCGCGGTCGTGATCTCGGCGCGCAGATGGTAGTTCAGCAGCCGCACCAGCTCGCCGTTGCGGGCGCCGCCGCCGGCGACGATCCAGCGGCTCGGGATCTCGGGGGCGTGGTCGAGGGCGCGGGCCACCGCGCGCGCCGTGAAGGCCGTGAGCGTCGCGGCGCCATCCTCGGTGGAGAGCTGGCCGGCGAGCTTGTGGGAGAACCAGTTCCGGTCCAGCGACTTCGGCGGCCGGCGGAAGAAGAATGGATGCGTCAGCAGCCAGGCCAGCAGCTGCTCGTCGGGCCGGCCGCGGGCCGCGGTCCGGCCGCCATCGTCGAGGTTCTTGCCCTCGCGCTCCTGCATCCACTCGTCGATCAGGGCGTTGCCGGGGCCGGTGTCGAAGGCAATGACGCCGCCCTTGGAGTCGATCAGCGTCGCGTTGGCGACGCCGCCGATGTTGAGGATGCCGAACGGCCCGTCGAAGCCCGACGCCTCGGCGAGCGCCTTGTGGAAGACCGGCACCAGCGGTGCCCCCTGCCCGCCCGCCTCGATATCGGCCCGGCGCAGGTCCGAGACCACCGGGATGCCGAGCCGGGTCGCCAGCGCCTGCCCGTCGCCGATCTGGATCGAGATGCGCTGGTCCGGCCGGTGGATCACCGTCTGCCCGTGGAAGCCGATCACGTCGATCTCACAGGCGGTCAGGCCGTGCTCCGCCAGGAAGCGCTCCACGGCCTCGGCGTGGGCGAGGGTGACGAAGGCCTCCGCCTCCGGCAGCCGCCCGGGCCGGTCGCCGGGATGGAGGACGGATTCGGCATCCTTGGTCGCCGCGCGCAGCAGCGCCTTCTCGTCGTCGGCGTAGCCGCGATAGCCGGTGGGACCCAGCGGCTCGAGGAAGTTGTTGTGGCCCTTGACGACGTGGACCCGCTCGCCGTCGGTCTCGATCAGCGCGATGTCGACGCCGTCCAGCGACGTGCCGCTCATCAGTCCGATCGCGCGCATCATCGCCATGCCGTCCTGCCCCGTGCCTTTCGGCGAACGCCCTGCTAAGAGCGCGCCGTATCCTGAACCCAGCGCGAGCTAGCATGCGGGGCCTCGGCCTGTCGCGCCAGCGCGCGACCCGAGATGGCATCCATGACCGCCGAGAGCTTCGCGCCGAAATCCGACTTCCTGCGGATCCTGACCGAGCGCGGCTATATCCACCAGACCTCGGACCTCGCCGGCATCGACGCGGCGGCGCTGGAAGGCCGGCTGACCACCTATGTCGGCTACGATTGCACGGCGCCGTCGCTCCATGTCGGGCACCTCCTGTCGATCATGATGCTGCACTGGCTGCAGGCCACTGGGGGCAAGCCGATCGCCCTGATGGGCGGCGGCACGACCCGGGTCGGCGACCCGTCCGGCCGCGACGAGACCCGCAAGATCCTCACCGTCGAGCAGATCGACGCCAACAAGGCCGAGATCCGCAAGACCTTCGACCGGTTCCTCCGCTTCGGCGAGGGGGCGAACGACGCCGTGATGGTCGACAACGCGGAGTGGCTGACCAAGCTCAACTACATCGAGATGCTTCGCGATGTGGGCCGCCATTTCTCGGTGAACCGCATGCTGTCGATGGACAGCGTGCGCCTGCGCCTGGAGCGCGACCAGGAACTGTCGTTCCTCGAATTCAACTACATGATCCTCCAATCCTACGACTTCGTGGAGCTGAACCGCCGCTACGGCTGCGTCATGCAGATGGGCGGATCGGATCAGTGGGGCAACATCGTCAACGGCATCGATCTCGGCCGCCGCATGGGCACGCCGCAGCTCTACGCCCTGACCTGCCCGCTGCTGACCACGTCGTCGGGCGCCAAGATGGGCAAGACCGCGGCCGGCGCGGTCTGGCTCAACCCGGAGATGCTGAAGCCCTACGATTACTGGCAGTTCTGGCGGAACACCGAGGACGCGGACGTCGCCCGCTTCCTCAAGCTCTTCACCCTGCTGCCCATGGAGGAGATCGCGCGCCTCGCCGCGCTGGCCGGCTCCGAGATCAACGCGGCCAAGACGGTGCTGGCCACCGAGGCCACCGCGCTGATGCATGGCCGCGAGGCCGCCGAGGCCGCCGCCGAGACCGCCCGGAAGACCTTCGTCGAGGGCACGCTCGCCGCCGACCTGCCGAGCGTGACCGTCCCGTCCGCCACCCTCGAGGCCGGCCTCGGCGTGCTCACCGCCTTCGGGCCGGAGGTCGCCAAGCTCGTGCCCTCCACCAGCGAGGCGCGCCGCCAGATCAAGGGCGGCGGCCTGCGGGTCAACGACGTGCCGGTCACGGACGAGAAGGCGGTCCTCGGCCGCGGTGACCTGACCGCGGACGGCGTGATCAAGCTGTCCTTCGGCAAAAAGCGGCACGTGCTGCTCCGGCCGGAATGAGCCGCCCGGCGGACTGGATCGGCGATCGGGAGCGGCCCGCGTGAGCACCGCCCGCATCCTTGTGATCGATGACGAGCCGCCGATCCGTCGGCTGCTCAAAACCGGCCTCGGGACGCAGGATTACGCCGTCGTCGAGGCCGCCGACGGGGCCGCGGCACTCGCCGCCCTGCAAGACGGCGGCGTGGACCTCGCGATCCTCGACCTTGGCCTCCCGGACATGCCCGGCCACGCCCTACTGGCGGCGATCCGCGAGCGCTGGCCGGACCTTCCGGTGCTGATCCTGTCGAGTCGCGAGGACGAGCGCGGCAAAGTCGAGGCGCTCGATCTCGGCGCCGACGATTACGTCACCAAACCCTTCGGTATGAACGAATTGCTGGCGCGCATCCGCACGGCCCTGCGCCATCGGCTCGCCATGCAGGGGGAGCGGCCGGTATTCCGGGTCGACGACCTTTCGGTCGACCTGATCCGCCGCATCGTGCGGGTCGGCGACCGTGAGGTGAAGTTGTCGCCGCGGGAATACGAGTTCCTGCGCGCTCTGGTGCAGCACGCCGGCAAGGTGCTGACGCATGCCCAGCTCATGCGGCACGCGCCGTCAACCTCCGATCCGCAATATCTGCGCGTCTACATCCGGCAGCTGCGCCAGAAGCTCGAGCCGGACCCGGAGCGGCCGCACTACCTCCTCACCGAGACCGGTGTGGGCTACCGCCTGCGCGCGCCGGACTGAGCCCGGCGCGCCGCCTCAGGGCTCGAGCCCCTCCGCGGCCCGCCGCGCGGCCCGCAGCTTCTCGACCCGCGCCACCGAGAAGACCGAGGCCTCGTAGAGGAGCAGCATCGGGATCGCCAGGGAGAGCTGCGAGATCACGTCCGGCGGCGTCAGGATGGCGGCGGCGACGAAGACCAAGACGATCGCGTAACGCCGCTTCTCCCGCAGGAAGGCCGCGTCGATGATCCCGATCTGACCGAGCAGCGTCAGGATCACCGGCAGCTGGAAGGCGATCCCGAACGCGAAGATCAGCGTCATGATCAGCGACAGGTACTCGTCGACCTTCGGGAGCAGCTTGATCGTCGGCTCTCCGGCTACGCCCACCTGCTGGAGCGACACCGAGAACTTGATCAGCAGCGGCATCGCCAGGAAGAACACCACCAGCGCGCCGAGCAGGAAGAAGATCGGCGTCGCCACGAGGTAGGGCAGGAAGGCCTTCCGCTCGTTGCGATAGAGCCCCGGCGCCACGAAGGCGTAGATCTGAGTCGCGATCACCGGGAAGGCCAGGAAGGCCGCGCCGAAGACGCTCAGCTTGATGTTGGTGAAGACCTGCTCGAGGAAGTGCGTGGCGATCAGCTCGGCGTTCTGCGCACCCACGATCGAGACGTAGGGGTAGACCAGCACGTTGTAGATATCGCGCGAGAAGAAGAAGCAGGCGAAGAACATCAGCACGAAGGCGATCAGCGACTTGATCAGCCGTGCGCGTAATTCGATCAGATGCTCGAGCAGGGGCGCCCGCGACGCCTCGATCTCGGCCTCATCCGCCTCGCTGATCATCGGGCAGCCGTGCCGTTCTTGGAATCGTCGGTGGCGGGGTGTGGGGCGGGCGGTTCGGACGGAGTCCCGAACGGATCGTCCACCGACCCGGGCACGGGCAGGAGCGCCTCCGCCTCCAGAGGCGCCGGATGCTGGGACGTCTCGACGGGCAGCGTCTCGGCGACAGGTGCGGGCGCTGCGGCTTCCTGCTCGGCCTTAAGCTGCGCCGTAGCGTCGGCGAGGGACCGGGTCTCGGCCGGCGGAAGCTCCGGGCCGAGCTTCTCCGGCCCCATCTTGGCACGCCCCTCGACGGCGCCCTTCAGCTCGTCGCGGATCGTCTGCACGGGGTTGAAGGTCGAGCCCGCCGAGCGGACGGTGTTGCGGATCCCGTCGACCTCGCGTCGGACGTCGTCGAGTTCGGCCTCGCGGATCGCTTCGTTGAACTGCATCTGAAACTCGCCGGCCATGCGGCGCAGCTTCGACGTGACCTGCCCGACGGTGCGCAGCGCCTTCGGCAGATCCTTCGGCCCGATGACGATGAGGGCGACGCCGCCGATCAGCATCACCTCGCCCCAGCTCATGTCCAGCATGTCGTCGACGGTCCTGCTGCCCCGAGATCCGGCTTGGCGGCCGGACCCCGTCAGGCTCTACACGAGCGCGCGCGCTCTGACAGTCCTACAGTCGGGCTCGCCGTCAGACCGGCTTGCGCTCGCCGCCGGGGAGATGGCTTGCCGGGATGGCCGTGCCGGGGCTCGTCTCGGTCGCGTGCGGGATGGTGCGGACCGGCTCGGCCGGCGGCGCCGCATTCTGGCTGACCGGCGGGGTCTCGTCCTCGGCCATGCCCTTCTTGAAGGCTTTGATGCCCTTTGCGACGTCGCCCATCAGGTCGGACACCTTGCCGCGTCCGAAGAGCAGCATCACGATGACCGCGACGATGACCCAGTGCCAGATACTCATGCTGCCCATGGCAACCTCCTGCGGGCGCCCCGAAGAAGCGGGAGCGTGACGCCACGTCCGGTTGAGGATTTCGGGGCGAACCTAGGGATCGCGCCGCCCGAACACAAGCAGAGGCGATGCCACGGGCGGTGGAAGGCCGCGGTGGAAGGCCGCAAGATGTTTGCAGGTCAGGCGGCGGCGAGGGCCGCGGCGAAGCGTTCCCGGGCTTCCGGCACGTCGAGGCCGTCGCCGGTGGGGTCGAGGCGCGCCAGCGCGGCCGCCGCGCGCCGCGCAGCCTCGCCGGTAAGGTCGGGCGCCGCCTCAGCGACGGCGCGCATCTCGTCCATCGCGCCGTTGCAGTGGAGGCCGATATCGATCCCCGCCGCGAAGGCGCGCTCCGTCCGGTCGCGGAACGTGCCGGTCAGCGCGTGCATGGACAGGTCGTCGGTCATCAGCAGACCGTCGAACCCGATGGTGCCGCGGATGATGTCGCGGATGACGGCGGCCGACTGCGTGGCCGGCCGGTCGGGGTCGATGGCGGTGAAGACGACGTGCGCGCTCATGGCCATCGGCAGGTCGGCGAGCGCCCGGAAGGTCCGGAAATCCTGCCCTGCGAGATCCGCGCGGGTCGCGTCGACCACCGGGAGGCCGTGGTGGCTGTCGCAGGTGGCGCGCCCGTGCCCGGGAATGTGCTTCATGACCGGCAGGACGCCGCCCGCCATCAGGCCCTCGGCCACCGCGCGGCCGATCTCGGCGACCCGCTCTGGGCTGGTCCCGTAGGCCCGATCGCCGATGATGTCGTGCGAGCCCGGCGCCGGCACGTCGAGAACGGGGGCGCAGTCGACGTTGATGCCGACCTCCGCGAGGTCGTGCGCCATCAGGCGCGCGCCGAGGCGGGCGACCGTCGCGGCGCTGCCGTTCAGGCGGCCGTAGCGGCCGCCCGCCGGGTAGGCCGGCCAATGGGGCGGGCCCATGCGCTGGACCCGGCCGCCCTCCTGGTCGATCAGGATCGGCGCCCGATCGGACCCGACGCAGTCCCGGAGCGCGCCGGTGAGCGCGCGGACCTCGTCGGGGGTCCCGATGTTGCGCTTGAACAGGATGAAGCCCCAGGGCTTCACGTCACGGAAGAAGGCGCTCTCCTCCGCCGAGAGCGACGGGCCGGTGCAGCCGAGGATCAGGGCGCGGGAGGTCATCAGGAACGGCTCGGATACTGCTCGGTGGCGGCGCGAAGACGGCGGCAAGACCGCCGGGCGGCTCGAATCGATGGCGAGAGAGTCGGGCGGGAACGGGGAGCCGGCAAGACCAAACCGCGGCTCCCGGCGGATGCCGGGACGATGGCGCCGCGCGTGTTGCCGCCGAGACCCGGTCGGGACGGCGGCGACGAGGCAGGCCGCGGACCGGAGCGTGGTCCCGTGCGCGGCCTCCCGTCAGCGCCTCAGTTCTTGGCCACGAAGCACTGGCCGCCCTCGCCCTGCAGGGCGCTGCACAGGCTCGCGGCCTGGGCCTTCTCCAGGGGTCCGACGCGGACGCGGTAGATCGTCTTGCCGTTGACCTCGGCCTGCCGGATCAGCTCGGGCTTGCCGGCGAGCTGCGAATACTTGGCCTGCATCTGCCGGAACGCGGCTTTCGCCTCGGCGGCGGAGCTGCGCACGCCGAGCTGCACCGAGAAGCCGCTCACTGGGCCGGACTTCACGGCGTCGTCGTCGGTCGTGGTGCTGGCGGTGGTGTCGGGCGCGGCCGCGCCGGCCGGGGCCACGGCGGCGATCCGCTGGGCGGCCTTCGGCGGCGGCTTCACGGCCACCGGCTTGGGGGCCGGCGGCTCGACGGGGGCTTCCGGCTGCGCGTCGACGGGTGTGGCCGTGGTCATCGGCATGGACGCGGCGGCCTGGCGGACGGGCTTGGACTTCGCGGGCGGCGGCGCCGGCGGCTCGTCGCTGGGCAGAACCATGGTGGGGATCGGGGCCGGCCCGGCATCGGCGGCCTGCTGCTCCCGCGGCGGCGGCGCGGGCGGCGCCTCCGGCTTGACCGCGACGGTGCGGACCCGGCGGGGTTCCCCGAACGCCTCGAACGGGCTGTTGCCCGGCGTCGTGCCGCCCTGGGCGCTGCTCGGCTGCGACGGACCCTGGGCCGCCCGCGCGGCCTCGGCCACGTCGAGGGGCTGCTCCTCGCGGTTCACGATCTTGATCTGGCCGTCCTTCTTGCCCTTCGGGTCGTAGATCTGCCGATTCTGATCCGGGATCTCGACGCCGTCGGCCACTTTCGGGGCGACCTTCAGCGGCGTCGAGTCGGCCTGCACGACCGGCACGCCGCCATGGCCCGAATTGCTCAGGCCCTTGTAGGTGAGCGCACCCGTGACGGCGAGCGCGACCACGGCGACGCCGGCGCCGACCGAGACCAGCCGCCGACGCGGATTCGCGCGGCGCAGGGCATGGGTGTCCGCATAGACCTCATCGTCGCCCGTCGACGCAGCCCCGCTCTCCTGGGCATAGGTGCCGCCATCGCGATGCGTGTCCTGTTCGACGGAGGCGAGGTACTGGTCGAACGCGTCGGCCGGCGTGGGCTTGGCCGCCTCCGCCGCGAAGCTCGGCTCGACCCGGCCGTTCCAGCCGGCTTGCGTCTGGGCGGCAGGTGCGGCGCGGATCTCATCGCGCGCGGCGAGCAGGGCACGGAACGGATCGTCCTGTCCGACGATCCGGGCCAGTTCCGCCAATGGATCGGCCTTGCCGGACGCCTGCGATGCGTGGCTGCTCTCCTGACGCAGATCGCGCGCGAAGGCGTCCAGATCGACCTGAGCGCGCGAAGCGTTCGTCATGGCAGCATCCTCACATCAACGCCGGCGACCGGCCCGATGCAGCCGGGCCTATCGCATCTCGTCCGGCGCGGTCACACCGAGAATCGCAAGGCCGGCTGCGAGCGTGCTCCGAAGAGCTTCGACGAGCGCCAGCCGGGCCCACGTCGACTTTCGGTCGGTTGCATTAACAAACCGTAATTGCGGCAAGTCTTTGCCCTTGTTCCAGAAACTATGCAGCGACGAGGCCAGTTCATAGAGGTGGAACGCGATTCTGTGCGGCTCATGGGCCAGCGCGGCGGATTCGAGGACCCGCGGGTACTGGGCGATCAGGCGCATCATCTCGATCTCGCCCGGATCGCTCAGCACGGCGAGGTCGGCCTCGCGCGCCAGCGTGGCTGCCGAGAGGTCGGCGTCCGGAAAGGCCTCGCGCGCCTGCCGCTGTACCGAGCGGACGCGGGCATGCGCGTACTGGACGTAGAAGACCGGGTTGTCCTTCGACTGCTCCACCACCTTGGCGAGGTCGAAATCCAGGGTCGCGTCGTTCTTCCGGTAGAGCATCATGAACCGGATCGCGTCGCGGCCGACCTCGTCGATCACGTCGCGCAGAGTGACGAACTCGCCGGCCCGCTTCGACATCTTGACGGGCTCGCCTGCGCGCAACAGCCGCACGAGCTGGCAGAGCTTGACGTCGAGCGTGGCCTTCCCGTCGCTGACCGCCTTCACGGCGGCCTGCATGCGCTTCACGTAGCCGCCGTGATCGGCGCCGAGGACGTCGATCAGCTCGGTCGCGCCCGCGAGGTACTTCGCCCGGTGATAGGCGATGTCGGAGGCGAAATAGGTGTACGAGCCGTCCGACTTGAGCAACGGCCGGTCGCTGTCGTCGCCGAATTCCCGGGTGCGGAACAGCGTCTGCTCGCGGTCCTCCCAATCCTCCGGCAGCTGGCCCTTGGGCGGCGGCAGGCGGCCCTCGTAGACGAGGCCCTTGGCCCGCAGCTCCGCCAGCAGGGATTTGACGGCCCCACTCTGCTGCAGCGTGCGCTCGGAGAAGAACACGTCGTGGCGGATGCCGATCGCCGCCAGGTCGGCGCGGATCATGTCCATCATCATGCCGAGCGCGGTCTCGCGCACCGTCGGCAGCCACTCCGCCTCGGGCTTGTCGAGGAGCGCGCGGCCATGAGTCTCGGCCAGCTTGGCGCCCACGGGCTTCAGGTAGTCGCCCGGATACAGGCCCTCCGCGATGGCGAAGGGCTCGCCCAGAGCCTCGCGGTAGCGCTGGAAGGCGGAGCGGGCCAGAACGTCGACCTGAACGCCGGCATCGTTGATGTAGTATTCCCGCGTCACCTGCCGACCGGCCGCGACGAGCAGGTTGCACAGGGCGTCGCCGAACACCGCGCCGCGGCCGTGGCCGACATGCATCGGCCCCGTCGGGTTCGCCGACACGTACTCCACGTTGATCGGCCCGCCGGGCAGCTGCGCGCGGCCGAACGCCTCCGGCGCGGCCAACGCGTCGCGCACCACCGCGTGGAAGATCGCGGGGTCGAGCCGCAGGTTGATGAAGCCCGGCCCGGCGACGCTCGCCTCGACGATCCGCGGATCCGTGCGGAGCTCCGCCGCCAGGGCCTCGCCCAGCGCCTTCGGGTTGGCCCGCGCCTCCTTGGCCAGAACCAGCGCGGCGTTCGTGGCGAGGTCGCCGTGCGACGCGTCGCGGGGCGGCTCGACCACCACGCGGCCCAGGTCGAGGCCCTCGGGCAGGTGGCCGGCGCGAGTCAGCGCCTCCACGGCCTCGCGCACGCGCGCCTCGAACAGGGCGAAGATGTTCATGAGTCTCGATCTCGCTCGCGCGGGGGTCTCGTCGCCCGGCCCGTCCGGCCTGCGCCCGCCCCGGCGGTCTAGCAAGGGGGCGGGAGGGTGTCACGGCGCCGGGCCGCGTGCCCGCCCGGCGGAGTTCGCATTCGCGGCGCCGGTCCGATAACCAAGTTCGGGCTGCGGCCGCGTTATCCCGTGCGACGAATACGGATCACCCAGTGTCCGTCTTGTCTCGCACGGGGCGAAACGGTGTCATCGCCTCCGATCGAGAGTGTGCCGATCGCGGAGTTGCTAATGAAGACCTTGACGATTGCGGGTACGGCGCTCTGCGCCCTCATCCTGGCCGCGCCGAGTGCCGAGGCGGGCGGCTTCCGCGGCGGCGGATTCCATGGCGGCGGCTTCCACGGCGGCGGCTTCCACGGCGGTTTCCGGGGTGGCTACGGCTACCGCGGCGGCTTCGCGGGCCGCGGCTTCTACGGCCGCGGCTACGGTTACGGCTACCGTCGCGGCTACGGTCGCGCCCTCGGCTACGGGCTGGCCGGCGCGGGGATCGGCCTCGGGCTCGGGCTCGCCGCCGGGACCGTCTACGGCGGTTACGGCTACGGTGGCTACGGCTACCCGGCCGGCTATGGCGGGTACGGCTACGGCTATCCGGCCGCCTACGGTGGCTACGGCTACGGCGGGTGCTACGGCAGCTTCGCCTGCGGTTGCGGCTGCTGATCCGATCCCGCCCCGCGCCGGGCCCTCAGGGCTCGGCGAGGGGCAGGCCCCGGCTGGGCAGCTCCCAGTGCAGGTCCGGCGTCGTCGCATAGAGCTTGCGGTGCGCCAGGACCGCGTAGGTGTCGGTCATGCCGGCGATGTAGTCGGCGACCCGGCGGGCAACCCGGGCCTCGGTGGCTCCTTCGAGTCCCGCGCTCCACTCCTCCGGCATCCGGGACGGCGCCGCGGTGAACGCGGCGAACAGGTCGTTGACGATGGCATCGGCCTTCTTTCGCACCGCCACCACGCCGGGATGCCGGTACATCCGCTCCCACAGGAAGCGCATGATGTCGGCATCGGCCGCCGCGATCTCCGGCGAGAAGACGATGACCGGCTGATCCGCATTCCGGATGTCCTCGACCCGGCGCGGATCCAGGGCGGCGATGCGGCGGCCGCCCTCGCGGATGACGTCCTCGACGAAGCGGGTGATCACCCGCCGGGCGAGCTCGTGGATCATCCGCGACGGCTCCAGGCCGGGATGCAGCCGGTCGATCTCGTCGAGCAGCCCGGCCAGGAACGGGACCGCCCGCAACTCCGGGATCTCGAACAGCCCGGCGCGCAGCCCGTCGTCGAGGTCGTGGGCGGCGTAGGCGATATCGTCGGCGAGGGAGGCCGCCTGGGCTTCGGGGCCCGCTTGGCTCCACAAGTCGAGGGGGTTCAGCGCATCGTATTCCAGGATCGCCGCCGGGATGCCGTGGGCGGCGTAGCGGGGTGTCGGCCGCCCGTCCGCGGTCAGAAGCGGACCGTTGTGCTTGACGAGGCCCTCCAGCGTCTCCCAGGCGAGGTTCAGCCCGTCGAAGCCGGCGTAGCGCCGCTCCAGCCGGGTGACGATCCGCAGCGCCTGGGCATTGTGGTCGAAGCCCCCGTAGCGCACCATGCAGGCGTCGAGGGCGTCCTCGCCGGTATGGCCGAAGCAGGTGTGGCCGAGGTCGTGGCTGAGAGCCAGCGCCTCCGCGAGATCCTCGTCGAGCCCGAGGGCGCGGGCGAGCGCCCGGCCGATCTGGCTCACCTCCAAGGTGTGGGTCAGGCGGGTGCGGTAATGATCGCCCTCGTGATGCACGAAGACCTGCGTCTTGTGCTTCAGCCGCCGGAACGCCGTCGAGTGGATGATCCGGTCCCGGTCGCGCTGGAAGTCGCTGCGGGTCGGCGAGCCGGCCTCCGGGATGAGGCGTCCCCGGGTGCGGGCCGGGTCCGTGGCGTAGGGCGCACGCCAGCGCTCACCGTTCGGTCGCACGGCATCCGCTCGCAAACTCACGCACCCTGCTCATGACGGCTCCCCGCCCGGCGCGTTGCGGCGCGGGCTTGCGCCTCATATCTTGTGGGCCAGGGCGCACTCGGCAACGGGCCGGGCGCGCCGTCCACTGAACGAATGCGTGGCCAGAGACCGATGGCTGAGATCACCCTGACCGCCCGCGCGGCCAAGCGCATCAACGAGATCATGGTGGCGGAGCCGGCCGGCTCGTCCCTGCGGATCAGCGTCAACGGGGGCGGCTGCTCGGGCTTCTCCTACGCCTTCGACATCACCCGCGCCCGGGAGGCACAGGACGTCGCGATCGAGCGCGACGGTGCCACCGTGATCGTCGATCCGGTCTCGCTGGAATACATGAGCGGCTCGACCATCGATTTCGTGAACGACCTGATCGGCCAATCCTTCAAGATCGAGAATCCGCTCGCCACCGCTTCCTGCGGCTGCGGCACCTCCTTCTCGTTGTAAGGGCTGGCTCGGCGCACCTGCGCCGTTGCGTCCGTACGACACCGGTCCCGGCTCGGTCGCCCGGACCGGCGTGCGCGATTGCCTCGCTCGGCAAAACGCGGCACGGCTAGGGTATTCCCGTGAGAGCCCTGGTCCGGACGCAGCCATGAACCATCCGAAGGCCCGCATCCGCCTCCGGTCGGCCTGGGCGACGACCGGCATGCTGGTCCTCCTGGGCCTCGGGTCCGTTCCCGCGCCGCTCGCCGCGCAGGAGGCGGCCGCTGCCGTCCAGGACGTGACGGTCACCGATGTGATGCTTCCGCTCGGCGGCACGCTGCTGAAGGCCCCGAAGCTGACGGCGAGCGGCACGCGCCTCTCGAAGGAGGATCTCGCGGCGATCCTGCGGCCCGATTCCGCCGTCCCCTGGGAACAGCGGCTGGCCAAGCTCGATGCCGGCAGCCTGACGATCCCGGTTCTCACCTCTGAGAATGCCGGGCCCGGCGACAACCGGCAGACTGTGACCTACCGCGACGTCGTCGCCCGCGACATCCGCGCCGGCCGTGTCGGCGAGTTGTCGGCGGCGGGCGCCACGGTCAGCGCGATCGCCGGGCCGAACCGCAGCTCCGGAACCTACGGACAGGTGCGGGCCACGGACCTGGATCTCGCGGCGCTCAGCCGTCTCTACACGGTTCCCGGCGACGGCAAGGGACCCGTCCAGCGCGTCTACGGAACCATCCAGGTTTCGGACGTGACCTATTCCGACGCGCGCGGGACTACCGTGAAGATCGCGCGCCTCGATGGGCGCGACCTCGGTGGCCGTCAGGTGCCGGACGGCTGGAGCGGTGCCTTCGCGATCGTGGCCGGCGGCTTCGACGAATCCAGCGACCGGCGCCCCCTGGCGGGCGCGGCCGCCGACCTCATCGCGGCGACTTCCGTCGGCAGCCTGGAGATGCAGGGCCTGAGCGTGAGCGATACCGATCCGAAGGGGCCGGTTCTGTTCGAGATCGGCCGCGCCGCCTACTCATCCTCCGGTGCTGAGGGTGGTACCACGCTGAACAACCTGTCGCTGTCACGCGGGCCTCTGCGCATCCATGTCGGCCGCGTCGCCGCGCTGGGGACCTCCCTGGCGCCGACCGTCGCGACCCTTCAGGGTATCGCCGCCGAGCCGACGGGCGGGCCAGGCTTCTCCGACGTCGAGATGCGCCGCCTGACCCCGACGCTCGGCAATCTGACCCTCAGCGACCTGTCGATTGAACTCCCGTCCGAGGTCGAGGCGGACCGGGCAACGCCGCGCGATCTGCGGCCGTCGGCCCGCGGGGTCCTCCCCGACCCGAGCCGGCCGGGGGCCGGCAAGGCGTTCGAACCCCGGGCGGTCGAACCCCGGGCGGTCGAGCCCCGGGCGGCCGACATCGTCGCCGATCCCCTCGCCGTCACGGTGTCGCCGCGGCCGGCCCGCCGCATCGCGCTGCGCGAAGCCAACCTGGCATTCGGGCCGCCGACCGAGGGCGTGCCAAGCGCGACCCGCGTCACCCTCTCCGGTCTGACCCTGCCCGCCGATCTCCTCGCCGGCGCGCCGATCTTCGGCATGCTGCCGGTCTACGGCTACCGGGATCTCGACCTCGATCTCGTGGCCGATGCGACGCTGGACGAGAAGGCCCGCGACCTCGCCCTGCGCGAGGTCACGATATCGGGGCGCGACATCGGCACCGTCCGTCTTTCCGGCCTGCTGGGGGGCATCGGACCCGAGCTGTTCTCCGGCACCCTTCCGGCGGCCACCATGCTGATGTTCTCGGGCAGCGCCAAGACCCTCGACCTGACGGTGGAGAATGCCGGCCTTTTCGAGCGCTTCCTGGCCGCGCAATCGAAGGATCTCAGCCTCAAGCCGGACGAGCTGCGCAAGGAATACGTCACCGCGAGCCTGCTCGGCGTTCCGATCATCCTCGGCAACAGCGCGGCCGCCAAGGGCATCGGGGCCGCCATGGGCCAGTTCGTCATGAAGCCCGGCAAGCTCGCGGTGCACGCGAAGTCCAAGGAGCCCGCGGGCATCGGGTTCATCGATCTCGGCGCGGCGCGCTCGCCGGCGGCCGTGCTCGACCGGCTCGATGTCGAGGCGAAGGCGAACTGAGCCGGCCGAGACCGGGCTGAGACCTGTCTCGGACCCGCCGCAGCGCGGCGGGCCGTGTGCCGGGAGGGACCATCCATGCTCGTCGTCCGTCTCTCGAAGGCCGCCTTGGTTGCCGCCCTGGCGCTGACCTGCACGCTGGTGGTGTTCGGCAACATCGTCGATCCGGCGGTGAACCTCGCCTTCGTGCAGCATGTGCTGGCGATGGACACCATCCTGCCCGGATCGGGAATCGCCGACCGTTCGATCACGGATCCGGGGCTTCAGCGCGCGGCCTTCGCCCTGATCGTCGCCGGAGAGGCTCTGACCACCCTCCTGCTCTGGAGCGGCGTGCTTCTGATGCTCGTGCGGTTGCGGGCCTCACCCGCCCGTTTCGTCCCGGCGAAGGCCTGGGCGATTGCCGGCCTGAGCGTCGGCTTCCTGATCTGGCAGGCGGGCTTCCTGGGCATCGGCGGCGAGTGGTTCGGCATGTGGATGTCGCCGACCTGGAACGGCCAGCAATCGGCCTTCCGCTTCGCCATGACGATGCTCGGCGTGCTGATCTACGTAGCCCTGCCCGAGGCCGAGCATCCGGCCAGCACCCGCGAGGGCTGAAGTCGGCGGGTCGATCTGAACATCAGGTCTCGTGGCTCCCGATCGTCCGTGATCGAGGGGTGAAGCTCGAACCGGCTTCGCAGTCATCGCCGCTGACGCCATGGCCGTTCACGCTGCCATGGGACCGACAGACGCTCTTGCGCCGAATGGTCATCCGCTCCCCGCGGAAGGAACGTGAAGCCTTCTGTTTCTGACGCGCTCTGCCGTTGACCGCCAGGCATCGAGCGACCTATCACATATAGCATTAGCTATAATGATGGGTCATGGCTATGCAACACGCCTGCGTTCCGTGCCGCCTTGCGCTCAGGGGCATCGTCCTGTGCTGGCTGGCGCTGACGCTCGGCATGGCCGGGGCGCCTGCTTCGGCGCAGACGCTCCCGACTGCCGCCGAGACCCTGACGCCGGGCGATCTCGACAGCGAGCATCTGTTCGGCTTCACGGAAGGCAGTGACCTGGGTGTGCCCGGGGAAGCGGAGTTGGAATGGGAGACGAGCGGGCGCCTCGGGCGCCGCCTCGGCCGCTTCCTGACGGTGGACAGCGGCTTGGCCCTGAAGATGCCACTCACCAACGCGTTCCGCTTGGCACCGGGTGTCACCTTCAACGCTTCCGATATCGGCACGCCCGGCGAGCTGACCCGGACCACCGGCGGCTTCAACGGCGGCTTCCTCGAAACCCGATTGCGCCTGCTGGATCGACGCGCTGCGCCCTTCGGGCTGACGCTGAACCTCGTGCCGGGTTACGGCACCGTGGACGGCGGATCGGGCGCGCCGGCCCGCAGCTTCGGCACGGAGGTCGGGCTGTTGGCCGACCGGGAGGTGATCCCCGACACGCTGGTCGCCGCTCTCAACGCGAGCTTCGCATTCTCATCGACGCGCATGAACGTGACGAACGCGCACCTGCTTGGATCGGGGATCGAGGTGTCGGCTGCGTTAGCCTATCGCGTTCAACCCGGCGTCTTCCTCGGCGGTGAGGTCCGCTACGCCCGGACATACGAGGGCCTGACGCTCGACCGGTTCGCAGGCGATGCCGTGTATATCGGCCCCACGGCCTACACGAATCTGTCCCCGCATGCCTGGGCCTCGTTCACCTGGAGCTTCCAGGTTGCCGGGCAGGCTCTGGGAGAGCCCGGGCCCCTCGACCTCTCGAACTTCGACCGGCATCAGATGCGGCTGCGCGTCGGGTACAATTTCTGATCCCGGTCGGAGCAGACCTCGGGCATCTTCGCGCTCAGCGTGGGCAATACGGCTCGGCGCCGGCGCAGGGCGGCCCCACGCCCCGCACCCGCGCCGCTTCCGGTCGATTCTCGCTGCCGCACGCGAGGACGGGTCGGCCGCCGTCTCGAAACGCCGCGCCCGCGGAACTCAGACGTCAGAGCGCGATGATGTCCGGATGCCGCGCGGCCAGCGTCGCCCGGGTGGTCTCGGCCCAGGCGCGGTCGCGCTCCCGGCGGGGGCGATCAAGGGGCACGTCGGCGACCAGGGTCGCAGGGCGCCTCGAGACCAGCAGCAGCCGGTCGGCGATCCCGATCGCCTCCGCGACGTTGTGCGTGACCATCAGGACGCTCATGCCGGCCTGATCCACCGTATCCACCACCAGGCCGCGCAGCTCGGCCGCCGCAGCATCGTCGAGGGAGACGAACGGCTCGTCGAGCACCAGCACGCGCGGACCGTCGGCCAGCGCGCGCGCGAGCGCCACCCGCCGTTGCATCCCCAGCGACAAGGCCTTCGGATAGCTGTTCCGCCACGCCGTGAGCCCGAGCCGCGCGAACAAGCCGTCGAGGTCGCGTCCGCGCCGCTCCCGGGGGAGCCCGAGGCGGACATTGTGCTCGACGCTGCGCCACGGCAGCAGCCGCGGCTCCTGGAACACCATGCCGGCCTTTTCCGCGCCCGAGACGCGGCCCTCGAAGGCCGGATCGAGCCCCAGCAGGATCCGCAGCGTCGTGGTCTTTCCCGCGCCCGAAGGCCCGATCAGGCAGACGATCTCCCCGGCGGCGACGGCGAATGCGAGGTCGCGGACGGCCTCGACCGGCTCGGCGCCGCGGGGCCGATACCATTTCGACGCGATCGCGACCTGGAGGACGGGCTCAGCGCCAGCGACGGACATAGGCTTCGAGCCGCTGCAGCAGGAGGACGTCGATGCCGATCATCACGGCCATGAAGACGAGGCTGTAGCCGATGATGGCCGCCACGTCGGTGCTCTGGACGAAGTAGTAGTTGATCGCAAAGCCGACCCCGTCCGGTCGCCCGAGCAGCTCCACCACCAGCACGATCTTCCAGGCGAGCGACAGACCCGACCGCGCCGCCGTCACCATGTAGGGCTGGAGCTGCGGGATCAGGATGTCGCGGGCCCAGCTGCGCCGGTCGAGCCGATAGGCGCGGGCCATCTCGTCGAGGCCGGGATCGAGATTGCGGGCGCCTTCCCGCACGATCACCGCGACGTTCGGCAGCTTGTTGAGCACCACCGCCAGGATCGCGGCGGTTTCGGTGAGCCCGACCCAGACATAGGCCAGGACCGTGATCACCAGGGCCGGCGTGTTGAGGAGGACGAGGAGCGGCGTGTCGAGGCTGAGGTCGGCGGCCTTCGAGCGTCCGAGCGCGACGCCGAGGACGACGCCGAGGGACATGGCCACCGTGAAGGAGATCGCCACACGCAGCAGCGTCATCCCGACATTGTGTCCGAGGTCGCCGCGCTCGGCCTCCTGTACGATGAAGCGCAGCACCGCCATCGGCGCCGGCAACAGGCGTGAACCCGCCTCGAGGGCGGCCAGTTGCCAGGCACCGATGAGCACGGCCAGGGACGCGAGGCGGGTCAGCGCGCCCATACCGTCCCGACACGCACGATCGCCGCCACGGATGCCCGCCGCACGGGCGCCTCAACCATTGCGGCCGGTATAGTAGAGGTCGGGCGGGAGCGCGTCGCCCTTGCCGACGAGGCGCGCTCCGCCGAGCCGCGCCATCACGGCGTAGAGCTTCTCCGCATCGGCGCGCTCCTGCGCGATCGAACGGCGCGGGATGCCGGCCAGGAAATCGTGCTTCAAGGCTTCGAAGGTCGCGTCGTCCTCGGCCGCCATCAGCGGGCGCACGATCTGCCACGTGCTCGGATCGGCGGCCAGCATGTCCTTGGCGGCCCGAGACGCCCGGGCGAAGGCCGCCACGGCGGCGGGCTTCTCCTTCACCGTGGCGTCCTGGAACAGGTAGCCGATCAGCGCCACGTCGCCGGGGACGCCGAGGGCATGCATGATGTCTTCGGCGCCGACCAGCTGCCGGTAGCCCTTGGCCGTCAGGCGGGCACAGTAGGTCCAGTAGGTCAGCGCCGCATCGAGGGCGCCCTGCTCCAGCTTCAGGGTGATCAGCGGCGGCGCGCCGTAGGCGATCTCGGCGTCGCGCTCGAGGTCGATCCCGGCAGCGTCCTTCGCCTGCGCCCGGAGGAGCAGCCAATTCTTGTCCAGCGGGCCGCCGGCCACGCCGAGGCGCTTGCCCGCGAGATCCTTGAGGCTCTTCACCGCACTCCCGGGCGGCACCATGACGCCGCCCTCGGAGGTGGAATACGGGATGAAGCGCACCGCCTGCCCGTCATTGCCGAGGCGAGCGGCCCAGAGCAGGTCGCCGATGATCGTGTCGACCTGCCCGCCGATGAAGCCGATCCGGGCCGCGTCATTGCCGGCGAGCTTCACCGCGTCGAGTTCGAACCCGTTGGCCGTGTCGAGGCCACGCGCCTTGATCACCGCCGCTTCCCAGGTGGACGTGCCGAAGGGCAGGCTTCCGAGGCGGATCGTCGGCGCATCCGCGCGCGCCGCGCGCAGGCCGAGGCCGCCGAGCAGGCCCCCGGCGAGCATCGCGCGCCGTGACAGCATCACGCCTTCTCCCATCGTATTGCGCAGTCTTCAGCGGCGGCAGAGTGGAGTGCGGACCGAGCCGGACGCCATCGGCAAAAGGTCATAGGGCCCGCACCGGTTTCCGTCCACCGTGGCAAACACGCTTGCGCGCAACCGGCCACAGCGGCACCTTCCGGCGCGACGGCATCAACGGAGACGCAGATCATGAGCGAGCGACGCGAAGGCGCACTGGACGCGGCGACCGTGGAGGCGCGGCTGAAGGCGGAGCTGCCCGCATGGCGCCTGGAGGACGGGTGGATCCGCCGCACCTACAAGACGTCCGGCTGGAAGAGCACCCTGATGGTGATCAACACGGTCGGGCACCTCGCCGAGGCGGCCTGGCACCATCCGGACATCACGGCCTCCTATGCCTGGGTCGAGGTCCGGCTGATGAACCACGCGGCCAAGGGCATCACCGACAAGGACTTCGCCCTCGCCCGGAAGATCGAGGAGGTCGTGTCCTGGCAGCCGGCCCTGGAGGGACAGGGGCTCGAAGGCACGCCGACCGATCCGCGCTTCGCCTACATCAAGTACGAGAAATAGCAGCCCGGCACGGCCGTCACTGCGGCTCCTTCGACCGGCGGCACGCGGTCTTGAGATAGGCGGTCTTGCCGATCTCCTCGCGCAGCTCTGTGCGGGCGATGATCTCCTGCCAGCCGGTGGCGCAGCCGAGTTCGTTGGCGACCCGGACCTTGCGCACCTCGAGCGCCTGGGCGTCCGTGCAGGCGTCCTGGGCGATCCCGTTGGCGCAGACCAGGACGACGGCGATGAAGGCGTTCATGGGCGGGACGATCCTCGTTTCCGTCGCACCCTACGCGCCAGAACGCCGCCGGGTTGCCGGCGACGCGACTCCACCTGCGCGAAAGATCGTCACGGTCGGCCCGCCCTGAGGGGGCGGAGGGGCGGGCCGACCGTTTCTCGCAGCGCCCGTGAGCGCTGCGATCGCGTGAACCAGCCGATCAGCCGGTGTGAGCCGCCGGCCTTCCGCTCGCATCCGGGCGGATGCGGTAGCAGCCGATGTAGAGGGCCGGCAGAAACAGGAGCGTGAGGAAGGTCGCGGCCAGGATGCCGCCGATCATCGCGAAGGCCATCGGGCCCCAGAACACCTCGCGGGCAATCGGGATCAGGCCCAGGCTTGCCGCTGCGGCGGTCAGGAGGATCGGCCGCATGCGGTGGTGCGTCGCCTCGAACACCGCCTCCCACGGCGCCATCCCCTCATCCCGGAACTCCTCGATCTGGCTCACCAGAATCACCGCGTTGCGGATGATGATGCCGATGAGCGCCAGGATGCCCAGGATGGCGACGAAGCCCATGGGCTTGTCGAACAGGAGCAGCGCCGGCACGACGCCGATCAGGCCGAGCGGCGCGACGGTGAAGACAAGCAGCATCCGCCCGAAGCTCTGAAGCTGCATCATCAGCAGGAACGCCATGGCGAGCAGCATGACCGGGACCACCGCCGCGATCGGGCCCTGGCCCTTGGCCGATTCCTCGACGGCACCGCCGGTCTGGACGGTGTAGCCCTCGGGAAGCGCCTTGATGAAGGCATCCAGGCCGGGCTGCAGGGCGGCCACGATGGTGGCGGGCTGGGTCGCGTCGTGGATCGTGGCGCGCACCGTCACGGTCGGGAGACGGTCGCGGCGCCAGACGATCGGCTGCTCCAGATCGTAGCCGATCCGCGCGAAGGCGAGCACCGGGACCACGGTGCCGTTCGCGAGGCCGACCTGCAGGGATTGCAGCGTGTCCAGCGAAGACCGCTCGGCTGCCCGGGCACGGCCGACGACGTTGACCAGATAGATCGAGTCCCGGACCTGCGTGATCGCCTGCCCACCCTCGATTCCGTTCAGGATTCCGGCGACGTCCTGGCTGGTGACGCCGAGCTGGCGCGCCTTGTCCTGAAGGATCTCGACCCGCAGGACCTTGCCGGGCTCGTTCCAGTCGAAGGTTGGCACGTCGAGGCGCTTGTCGGCCGCGACCACGTTGGCGAGATCGAGGGAGAGGCGGCGTACCGTCTCCATCTTCGGCCCGCTGAGGCGGTACTGAACAGGTCGGCCCACGGGCGGGCCGAGGCTCAGGGGCTGCACCAGCACGTCAGTGCCGACGAAATCGCGCAGGGCGATGGTCTGGAGGCGCGCCATCACGCGGTCGCGCACCTCGAGCGACTTCGTGACGATGACGATCTGGCCGAAGAACGCATTGGCGAGCTGCTGATCGAGCGGGAGGTAGAAGCGCACCGCGCCCTCGCCGACATAGGACGACCAGCTCGTCACGTCCGGATCACCCTTCAGGTTCGCCTCGAACCGGTCCATCTGCGCCCGCGTCTCGGCGATGGTGGCGTTCTGCGGGAGGGTGAGGTCGACCAGCACCTCGGACCGGTCCGAGGACGGGAAGAACTGCTGCTGCACATGGCCCATCCCGACGATGGCCGCGGCCATCAGACCGAGGCAGACGATGACCGTCGTCCAGTGCCAGCGCATGGCGATACGCAACGCCCCGACGAACAGGCGGGTGAAGATCCCCTGCTTCTCCGAGTGATGCCTCATGGTCTTCGGCAGGAGCGTGACGCCGACGAGCGGGGCGAACAGGACCGCCACGACCCAGGAGACCAGCAGCGCGGCCGCGATCACCACGAAGAGCGAGTAGGTGTACTCGCCGGCGCCGGAGCCGTTGAAGCCGATCGGCAGGAAGCCTGCCACGGTGACGAGCGTCCCCGTCAGCATGGGGAACGCCGTCGACGTGTAGGCGAAGGTGGCAGCCTTCCGGAGGGTGTCGCCCCGTTCCAGGCGGGCCACCATCATCTCGACGGTGATCATGGCATCGTCGACCAGCAGGCCGAGCGCGATGATCAGCGCGCCGAGGGAGATGCGCTGCAAGGTGACGTCCATGATCTGCATGACCACGAACACGATCGCCAGCACGAGCGGGATCGACACCGAGACGACGAGGCCGGCCCGCACGCCGAGGCTCACGAAGCTCACTGCCAGCACGATGATGACGGCCTCGACCAATGCCTCGGTGAAGCCGCCGACGGCGTGCTCGACCTGCTTGGGCTGATCCGACACGAGGTGGACGCCGACGCCTACCGGAAGGGTGGCCTCGATCCGCCCCATGCGCTCCTTCAGCGCGTCGCCGAAATGCAGCAGGTTGGCGCCCGGCCGCATGGCGATGGCGAGACCGATCGCGGGTTTGCCGTCCACGCGGAACAGCGGTGCCGGCGGATCCTCGTAGCCCCGGCTGATTTCGGCGATGTCGGCGAGCCGGAAGAAGCGGTCGTTCACCCGCAGGTTGAAGTCCTGAAGCGACGCCTCGGAGGCGAAGGAGCCGCTGACCCGTAGCGAGATGCGCTCCGGGCCGGCCTGGACGACGCCGGAGGCCGAGACCGCGTTCTGCGCTTGCAGCGCCTTGATCAGGGCCTGGAAATCGATGCCGTACCCGGCGAGCTTCCGGGTGGAGAAGTCGAGATAGATCGTCTCGTCCTGCGTGCCGATCAGCTGCGTCTTGCCGATATTGGGCACCCGCAGGACCTCGGTGCGGATGCTCTCGACGTAGTCGCGCAATTGCCGGTGCGTCAGGCCGTCGGCGGTGAACGCGTAGATGTTGCCGTAGACGTCGCCGAACTCGTCGTTGAAGAACGGACCCTGCACGCCCTCCGGGAACTGGCCCTTGATATCGCCGAGCCGCTTGCGAACCTGGTAGAAGGCGGGCTGGATCTCGTTCTTCTTGAGGGTGTCGCGGAACTGGACGAAGACCGTCGACGATCCGGGCGTCGTGTAGCTGCGGACGTAGTCGAGGCCGTTGAGCTGCTGAAGCTCCTTCTCGACCCGGTCGGTGACCTGATCGAGGGTGTCCTTGATGGTTGCCCCTGGCCAGGTCGTCTGCACGACCATGGTCTTGATGGTGAAGGGCGGATCCTCCTCGCGGCCGAGGCGCGTGTAGGCCATCAGGCCCGCCACCAGCGAGACCAGCATCAGGAACCAGACGAACGAGCGGTGCTCGAGCGCCCAGTCGGAGAGGTTGAAGTCCTTCACGCGAAAACCCCGTGCGGCCGTGTCAGACGGCGCCGTCGGTCAGGCGCACGGCCTGGCCTTCCTTGAGGGCATGGACGCCCGCGACCACCACGCGATCGCCCGCCTTCAGCCCGTCGACGACCACGACGCGGCCGTCCTCGGCGTCGTCCCGTGCCGCCGCTACGGTCACGTCGCGGCGGGACACCGACTTGCCGTCGGCGGCGACGATCCAGACCGAGCGGCGGCCGTCGCCCCCGATCAGCGCCGATGCGGGCAGCCGCACGTGCGGAGGGACCTGCCGCGTCAGCGAGACATTGATGGTCGCACCGAGCCGGAAGGCTGGGCCGGGCTGATTCAGGGTGATCCGGATGCGCTTGGAGCGCGTCCCGGCCTCGGCGAGCGGCGCGATCTCGCGGACGCGCCCGCGCGCCGTCAGCTCCGGCGCGCTCTGGAGTGCGACCGTGAAAACACCGTCCGCCGGCAACGCCCCGGCATGGGATTCGGGAATATCGACCACGGCCTCGCGGACGTCCGGCCGCGCCACGGTCACGACCCCCTGCCCGGCGCTCAGCACCTGGCCGACTTCGGCGAGACGCTGGGTCACGACGCCGTCGAACTCGGCCTTCAGCTCGGTGTAGCCCATCTGGTCACGGGCCTTCTGCAGGCTCGCCATGGCTTGATCGACCCGTGCCCGGGCTGTCTCGCGCTTGGCGACCGCCTGGTCGAGGGTCGCCTGCGAGACGCTGTTGCCCGACATCAGGCGTCGGGTCCGGGCCTCGGCGGCATCGGCGTTCTCGGCCTGCGCCTTCGCGTCGGCGAGGTCGGCCTCGGCGCGGGTCAGGTCGAAACGGGTCACGATGGTGTCGAGCGCCGCCAGACGCTGGCCCCGGGTGACGAGATCGCCGATCGTGACGTCCCGCGCCACCATGCGTCCGGGGATCTGGAAACCGAGCTGCGCCTGATAGCGCGGCTCGATCGTGCCGGCGAACGGCCCGAACGTGACGGTGTCGCTCGGAACGACCACCTGCGTGAGCACCGGACGGATGGCAGCGGCCGCCGCAGCCTCGCCGCCCTCCTCGCTGTGCCCGTTGCAGCCCGCCAGCGTCGCCGCGACGAAGCTCAGGGCGAGGTACGTCCGCGCTTTCACGGGCGATCTCCGATCTCGGCGGCCGCGACGAGCTGGCCGGGGCGCAGGAACTGGATGCCGGCGACGACGACGCGCTCGCCCGGCTCGACCCCGCGCTTCAGCGCGATGATGTCGGGGCCGAAGCGGTCGATCTCGACGGCGCGCACCGATACCGTCCGGTGGTCGGGATCGTAGATCCACACCGAGGGCCGCCCGTCGTAGCGGTACAGCGCCGACCAGGGCAGGATCACCGATTGATGCGGCGCGAAGCGTCCGCGCCCGATCACGACCGCGCCGAGTCCCATGCCGGCGGGCGTCGACTTCAGACCGATCTTGACCCGCACCGTGCCGCTCGCGGAATCGACCGTCGGCGAGATCTCGCGCACGGTCCCGGTCGCGGTGACCGCCGGATCCGACTGCAGCGCGACCGCGATCGTGTCGCCGGCCGGGGGCTGCGCCAGCAGCGATTCGTAGACATTGAAGACCGCGTCGCGGGGGCCGTCCTGCGCGATCACCAGGACGGTCTGGCCTGACTGGACCACCTGGCCGACCTCGAAACTGCGGCTGGTGACGACACCGGCCACGCCGGCGCGCAATTCCGTGTACGAGAACTGCTCCTGCGCGGTCCCGAGGGCCGCCTTCGCCGAGTCGACGGCTGCCTGTGTCGTGCGCAGCTCCTGCTCGGCATTGTCGTAGGTCGAGCGCGTGGTGAAGCCGCCGGCGAGAAGTTGCTTCTGGCGCTCGAACGACATCTTGGCCTGGGTCAGCAGCGCCTCGGCCGAAGCGAGGGCGGCCTTGGCGTTGTCGAGATTCGCCTGCTGGGTCAGCGGTTCGAGGACGGCGAGTACTTGGTCGGCGGTCACGTGGTCACCGACCTCGACACGCCGTTCGGCAACCTTGCCGTTCGTTCGGAACGAGACGTTGACCTGCGCCTGGGCCTGGATGTCGCCGGTCACCACGACATCGAGCGCCAGCGGCGTCCGGCGCGCCTGCACCACCCGAACGCGCGCCAGAGCCGGATCGAGCGCCGGTTCCGATTCGGCCCGAGCGCATCCGATCGATGCGAACGCGGTTAAGGCCAGTAGGATGGTTGCTGGGATTACTATGGCAATGCGGCTCATGCGATCGACCGTGTCGGCGCGACTCGTGCGAAATGCGTGGCGCGTTCCTACGCGATCCCTTACATACCGTCCAGACGGTTTTTAATGCAGGTCGGCGATGCAGGTGAAGCGACAGCGGCTGGCGGCGCGGCCCGAGATCATCCTGGAGGCGGCCGCGGCCGTGCTCCTGAAGGGCGGCGTGCGGGGGCTGACCATTGATGCAGTTGCGGCCGAAGCTGGGCTGAGCAAAGGCGGGGTTCTGCACCATTATGCGTCGAAGGATGCACTGGTGGCGGCCCTCGTCGCCCGCAAGCTCGCGGATGTGCGGGCGGAGATCGACGCCTGCGCGCGCGAGATTCCCGCCGGTCCATCGCAACTTCCCCGCGCGATGGTTGCGCATATCCGCGGGCATTATTGCGAGGACGACGAGTCGGCCCGTGCGCTTCTCCTGGCATCGATGGAATCGCCGGAAGCACAGAAGGACTTCCAGGCGTTCGTTGCGGATCAGCTGGACCAGCTCGGACGGATCGACGGCGCCCGCCCTGGCGAGGGCTCTGTCCTTTACTTCGCCATTCTGGGTCTGTTCATGACCCGGGCGCTGGGCTTTCAGCAGCTCGACGGCGATGCCCTGGCGCCGATGCTCGACGCCCTCGACCGCTTGGCCGGGCAGGCCGACAGCTGAGGAAGCGGGCTCAGGCCTGGAACGCGAGAATCGCCCGGGTGCCGCGGCTTCTCGGAACGTACGATAAGGCCGAGCGCAGGTTCGACGCCATGGCGCGCACGATCCGCGATCCGAGGCCGGTGCCGCGGATCTCGCCCTCCCCGGTCCAGCCGATGCCGTCGTCCTCGACGGCCAGGAGTACAGTGTCGGCGGCGTCGCACTCGACAGCGACACGGATTTCGCCCGACGTGCCGAGCGGATAAGCGTACTTGTAGGCGTTGGTGACGAGTTCGGTCACGACCACGCCGACCGACACCGCCTTGTCCGTCGAGAGGCGCACAGGCGCGGCCTGCAGGCGTATCGCATGATCCCGCCCGCTTGCCCGCATGGCCGCCTGCAATTCCTCAACGAGACTTTGCAGGTAGGCGTCGAGTTCGACAGATTCCACGTCGTCTGAGGTGTAGAGGCGGCGATGGATACCCGCGATCGCCGAGATCCGAGCCTGCATCTCGTCGAGCGCCGCCTTGGCGGCCGTGTCCGTCACAGCGTTGCGCTGCATGTGCGCCAGCGCCGCAACGAGCGCCAAAGAATTGGCCACGCGGTGATTGACCTCGCGCAGCAGCAGCTCGGCACGGTCGCGCGCCTCGCGCATCTCGGCCTCTGCCCGCTCCTTGTCGCGCCGGAGGCTCTCCTGCCGGAGTGCCGTGGCGACGGCCTCGCCGAGCAGCTCCCGAAATTGGCCTTGGACGTCCTTCCAGACGTAGTCCACCGCGCCGGCCTTCAAAGCCGCCACGGCAACGCGGCTGTCCTCCGAGCCGGTCACATAGATAACCGGGGGCGCCTCGGGCAGCGCGCGGATTTCCGGCAGCAGGTCGAGGCCGGTCTGACCAGGCATGTGGTGGTCGAGGGCGACGGCATCGATCCCGCCCTGCGCGAGCCGCGCCAGCCCCGCGGCCCCGTCGGGACAGAGTTCGACCGCGTAGCCACGCTTTTCCAGGGTGCGCCGAACCAAGCGCCCGAGGCCTGGATCGTCGTCGATGTAGAGGATGCGTGCCGCCGCGGCGGTGACATCCCCGCTGGCACGTCCGGCGCTCATGGGTTCTGCGGAACCTGCATGACCGAGAAGAACAGTCCGAGCTGGCGGATCGCGTTCGCGAAGCCGTCATAGCTCACCGGCTTGGTGATGTAGACATTGGCGCCGAGATCGTAGCAGCGCTGGATCTCGCGGCTGTCGTCCGTGGTGGTCAGCACCACAACGGGGGAGCGCCGCGTATGCGGATTCGCTTTGACCTTCTCGAGGATATCGAGGCCGGTCATGTCGGGCAGGTTGAGATCGAGCAGGATCAGCAGATGCCGCCGCGCGCTCGCTTCGCCGGTGCCATCGGCCCCGAAAAGGTATTCCAGCGCGGAGGTGCCGTTCCGGAACGGGATGATCTCGTTGTTGACGCCGGCGCGGCGGATGTTCCGCTCGATCAGGCGCGCATGCCCTTCGTCATCCTCGATCATCACGATGCTGACGGGGTGCACGGGCGGTTCCACGCTCATTCGGCGGCGATGGACGCCGGTTCGGGGTTTCTGTCCGCTGTAGCTGTCCCGCGCGGCAAGGTCACGTCGAACGTCGTGCCGACACCGAGTTCTGAACGGATCTCGATTCTACCGCCGAACGAGCGCACCAGAGCCTTCACGTGGGCGAGGCCGATCCCCTCGCCCTGACGATCCTGGGCGCCCGACCTGCGGAAGAGTTCGAAGACGCGGGCATGGTCCCGCGCCGCGATCCCTCGCCCGTTATCGGCGACGGAGAAGCAGACGCCGCGATCGCCGATGGACTTGGCCGTAATGGTGACGCGCCCAGGCCGTGTCGAGTCGAGGTATTTCACGGCATTATCCAAGAGGTTGCCGAAGATCTGCTCGACCGCGAGTCGATCGGCGACGATCCCCGGCAAATCGCGGGCAATCGTCACTGAGGCGCCGACCGCCTCCGCCTGATGCCGCTGGGCGTCCGCCACGCCGCGGAGCAGGTTCGTCATGTCGAGGGGTTCGGGCGAGAATTGCCGCCGACCCTCGCGGGAGAGCTTCAGGATGGCGGCGATCAGCCCCTCCATCCGGTTCACCGCCGCCTTGATGAAGCCGAGCGCTTCGCCGAGCTCCGCGTCGAGCCGCTGCGCCTCCGGGTGCCCCCGGAGGGCCGTGGCGATCTCGGTCCGGGTCGCCTCCAACTCGCTCGTGAACCCCATCACGTTGACCAGCGGCGCGCGCAAGTCGTGGCTGACGATGTAGGCGTAGCGCTGGATCTCCTCGTTCGATTCGCGCAGGTCGGCTTCGGCCTGCCGCTGCTCGGTGATGTCCGTGTGGACCCCGACCCACTCGCGGATCGCACCCCGCGCGTCGAGCACCGGGATGGCGCGGATCGCGAAGTGGCGCCACGTCCCGTCGCGGGACCGGACACGGTGCTCGTGAATGTAGGTGCGCCGCGCCCGTACGGTCGCGTTCCAGCTCTCGACGGAGGCCTGCATGTCATCGGGATGCACCGCATCGGCCCAGCCGTAGCCCTGATACTCCTCCCGCGTCTGACCCGTAATCGCGCTCCAGCCGGGTTGATCGCCAAGCATCCGGCCCTCGGCATCGTTCGTCCAGAGCACGCCGCGCACCGCCTGGACCGCGGCGCGGAACCGGGCCTCGCTCGCCTGGAGTTCCCGCTGCACGCGCTGCTGGTCCAAAGACGAGGCGAGCATCGCAAGGAACAGAATGAGGAAGGTCGCGCCGGCGATGTAGAGCGCGAGGTTCTGCTGCCTCTGCACGCCGATTACGGCATGTGCGGCGTGGGCGCCGGCCGCCTCGGCGGTGATCGTCGCCGCGGCCATGCCTGTATAGTGCATCCCCGCCACCGCGAGACCCATGACACAGGCTGCGAGGAGCTTCTGCCAGACGCCGTGCTGGCGGAAGGAGAGCCACAGGGCAGCCGTCGCCGCCGTCACGGCGATCGCCACTGAGAGCGCGACCACGGCCGGGCTGTAGGCGAGGTTGCCCGGGATCCGGAGCGCCGCCATGCCGGTGTAGTGCATGCCGGCGACTCCCAGGCCCATCAGCGGACCGGCGACGAAGAGCCCGCCGGGCCCTTTGCCGACGCGCGCCGCCCACAGGAAGGCGGACCCTGTGGCCGCGATGGCGATTGCGAGGGACAGGAGCGTTAAGCCGAGATCGTAGGCGGCCGGCATGCCCATCTCGAAGGCCAGCATGCCGACGAAGTGCATCGACCAGATACCGCCGCCCATGGCGAGCGCGGCGCCGGCGATCCACGGCCAGCGCGGACCGGCTACGGGACCACGGAGGCGGGCACCCAGGTCCAGCGCGGTATAGGACGCGAAGACTGCCAGGCCGATCGACATGGCGACGAGGGCCGGATTGTAGCCAGTATGGACCATCGACTGCGACCGACGCCTGAAGAGCGCTCGCTGCGATGTATCCCGGGCGCATGCTCGGCGCTATCGCAATTCCGAGGCGACCACGTCTTCTGAATGCCGCGACTCCTCGAGGGCTCTCGGGCAGCACGGCACGGCTTTCGATTGACGGCTGCCGGGAGCTTCGGGACCCACCGATCGACGTCGCGATGCCATATCGTATGGCGCGGCGTCGTGCTGCATGGTCGCGACAGGCTACGGCAAGCACGAGCCGCGATGATCGGCCGGAGTATGTGCCTGCTCGAAGATCAGCCGGCATGCCGCGCAATCGGTCGGGTTAACCGCCGACTGCTGGTGCTGGCCGGGCCCTCCGGTGGCGGGCGACGAGCCGATCCGGCTACCGCTGTCGATGCGCTGCCCGGCCACGAAGAAAAAATTCGCGTGCGTCGCGCGGCGATGGTCTCTCCTGCCGTGCGTGCGCGTTCTAGGTTCTGTCGATCGCTCAACGCGAATGCAGATTCATGAACGGACACGCCGCGGCACGACTTCCGGACGATCTGCGCGAAGCTCTGGCGCAGGCTCTGTACGATTGTGATCAGAGCGACGGGGATGATCGACCGGCCTGGACCGGTGCCGATCTGGCGGCTCGGAATCCCGGTCTCCGGGAGCGCTACCTCCAATCCGCCGACGCCCTCGTCGATGGGCCGTTGGCGGCATGGCTGGCGTGTCGCCTCGCCGACGAAGAGGAATTACGCGTTCTGCGTCGGCAGCGTATGGCGCCGGAGCGCGAGCGCGAGCTTCTCGAGGCCAACAACCGCTTGCTCGCGCGGGCCGAGTTTGCCGAATCGGCCCGGGCGGCTGCGGAGGACGCTCTTACCACGCTGCGCCGCGAGCGCGACGTGGCCCGGGAAGCGGAGGCCTTCTGGCAGCAATTTGCGTTCGACGCCGACGATCTCGCAACCCGCCGCCTCATCGAGCAGACGGAGACGCGCGCCGAGGCCGAGAGACGCGCGATCGAGGAACGATGCCGACGGGAGCGCGCGGAAGCGGCGCTGCGCCTGTTTGCCGACCGAGCCGACGTCATGCCGAAGGAGGGCTGGGCGTCGGAATTGGCGCACGCCAACCGTGATATCCCGCTCTGGTGGTTCCATGCGGCGCGGGTCGCACTCGAGCCGCCGGACCTCACCAAGCCGACCGGAGACAGCGAGGCCTGAGAGCGTCAGGCCGCGGCGGGCTGCTTTCCACTCGTGTCCCGGAACAAGGCCGTGCAGCCGGAGCCACGATGCATGCTCAGGATCGACGCGCGGTCGATTTCCGGGTGGGTCTTGAGGACTTTCTGGACGCAGGCGAGGACGCGTTCGTATTGCGCGGCATCGTAGTTCGGCTCCAGCGGGCTCACTGCGATGTACGTCTCGACCACGAGCACGCGCTCGGCATGATCGTGGGCGACATCGACGGCGATCCAGGAGGATTTGATCAGGCTGGTGCTGGCGAGCATGGGCGTCCCTCGATCAGCGTTACGCGGTTCAGCCCGCGGCGGCGGGCAATTTTGGCGAAATCATGGACCGCTGGCCTACGAATGCCAAGTGGCCGCTTGCCCCCATGCTTTATCGGGCGTGTTGAGCGTCATGGCGCCCCGGCCTACGGTTGGCCGAGAGGCCCCGCGGGCCCGATCCACAATAGGCACTCGCATCCGAAGAATGGCATGTGGTATACAAATTGGCGGACTCGTCACCCCGGGTCCGTGTGACGGTGTCGCGATACGACGAGGCCGCGCTTTGGGAGGGAGAACAAACATGATCCGCTTGAGGATGGAAGCCCCCTGCCCCGGCGTTGCGCCCCGCACGTTACGGGACCGTGCCGGCATCGAGCCGGTATCCCGCCCGGCCTGAGCCGATTTCCGATATCCCGCGACCGACTCCAACTCCGAGACCGATCATGACAAAGGCCCTCGAAGGCGTCCGCATTCTGGACTTTACCCACGTTCAATCCGGTCCGACCTGTACACAGCTCCTGGCTTGGTTCGGCGCCGACGTCATCAAGGTCGAGCGGCCGGGCGTCGGCGACGCCACGCGCCAGCAGCTTCAGGATGTCCCGGACGTGGACAGCCTGTATTTCACGATGCTGAACCACAACAAGCGCTCGATCACGCTCGACTCGAAGAACCCCAAGGGCAAGGAGGTTCTCTGGCGCCTGATCAAGGAATGCGACGTCCTGGTCGAGAACTTTGCCCCAGGCGCGCTCGCCCGCATGGGTCTCACCTGGGAGAAGATCCACGAGGCCAACCCGCGGATGATCCTGGCCTCGGTGAAGGGCTTCGGCCCGGGCCGCTACGAGGATTGCAAGGTCTATGAGAACGTCGCCCAATGCGCCGGCGGCTCGGCTTCAACTACGGGTTTCCGCGATGGCATCCCGATGGTGACGGGTGCTCAGATCGGTGATTCCGGCACGGGCCTGCACCTCGCGCTCGGCATCGTCACGGCCCTCTACCATCGGACCCAGAGCGGTCTTGGTCAGAAGGTCGACTGCGCGATGCAGGACGGCGTTCTGAACCTGTGCCGGGTCAAGCTGCGCGATCAGCAGCGGCTCGCGCATGGGCCGCTCAAGGAGTACAGCCAGTACGGCGAAGGCATCCCGTTCGGCGAGGCGACCCCGCGCGCGGGCAACGATTCCGGCGGTGGTCAGCCCGGTCGCATCCTGCGCTGCAAGGGCTGGGAACAGGATCCGAATGCCTACATCTACGTGATCACGCAGGCCGCTGTCTGGGAACCGATCTGCGACATCATCGGCGAGCCCGACTGGAAGACGGATCCGAGCTACGCGACCCCGAAGGCGCGGCTGCCGCATCTCAACGAGATCTTCACGCGGATCGAGGCTTGGACGATGAAGGTGTCGAAGTTCGAGGCGATGGACACCCTGAACAAATACGACATCCCCTGCGGGCCGATCCTGTCGATGAAGGAGATCGCCGAGGACGAGTCGCTGCGGAAGACTGGCACCATCGTGGAGGTCGACCATCCGACCCGCGGCAAGTACCTGACTGTGGGCAATCCCATCAAGCTGTCGGCGAGCCCGAGCGAGGTCAAGCGCTCCCCGCTGCTCGGTGAGCACACCGACGAGATCCTCCGCACCGTGCTCGGCTATTCTGAGGCCGAGGTCGGCGAGATCTCCGAATCCGGCGCGATCGGAGTGATTCAGAAGATCGCCGCGGAGTGAGCGGCCGGCGGCAATCCCGGGCTCCGGTCTTGGATTGCCGCCGTTTCATCCGGGGCCGCGCCGTCCCGTATTTCCGATGACGCGGTCAGATAGGCAGGGCACGGCCAAGTACCGCCGAGCCCGGCGTTTTGACCGTACCCTCCCCGGCCCGCTACGGGACCGGACGAAGCCCAGGAGATTGCATGCGCATCGCCTTCATCGGCCAACAGGATTTCGGCAAGGCTGTCCTGGAGGCATTCCTCAAGCGAGGCGATGAGGTCGCCGCGGTGTTCTGCGCGCCCGAGAAGCCCGGTGCCAAGCCGGACGTCCTCAAGACGGCGGCGGTCGAGAAGGGATTGACGGTCTTCCAGTTTCCCAACCTGAAGAGCCCCGAAGCCGAGGCCGCAATGCGCGGACTCAATGCCGATATCGGCATCATGGCCTACGTGCTGCAATTCGCGCCGCAGAGCTTCGTGAACATCCCGAAACACGGCACGATCCAGTATCATCCGAGCCTTCTGCCGCGCTATCGCGGCCCGTCCTCAATCAACTGGCCGATCGTCCGGGGCGAGTTGCAGACCGGCCTCACGATCTTCAGGCCCACCGACGGCCTCGACGAGGGGCCGGTGATCCTGCAGAAGACTTGCCCGATCGGCGCCGACGCGACGTTGGGCGACGTCTATTTCGACGCCCTGTTCCCAATGGGCGTCGAGGCGATGCTCGAGGCGGCCGATCGCGTCGTCGCCGGACAGCATGTCGAGATCGACCAGGATGAGGATGCCGCGAGCTATGAAGGCTGGTTCCGGGCGGCCGAGGCGGAGATCCACTGGTCGGCCCATGCCGAACAGATCTACAACCTGATCCGCGCGGCCAATCCAGCGCCCGGCGCGTGGACGACGCTCGACGGCAAGAAGCTTCAGATCTTCGATTCCAGCCTGCATCGGATCCGTAAGCTCGCCGATGTCGTCGGCAAGCCCGGTGAGGTGATCGCCGTCGACGACACGGGCTTCAGTGTCTGCGCGCAGGGCGGCCGGATCGAGGTCCGCAAGGTGAAGGCGGAGGGCGGCAAGAAGGTCGCGGCCGCCGAGTTCGCCCGGGATGTTGGACTAGTCGTCGGGCAGGTGCTCGGGCGCTAGGAGGCCCGCACCCGACGCGTGATCGCATCCGTGACGGCTTATTGCATCCGGCCGATCACGAGACGCCGCGCCGCCGATGCCGCGCGGCGTCTCGGCTACCGCGTTTCGGGACCGGGTAGTCCGGCCGCATTCAGGCCGTAGCTGCGAAAGCGCTTGACCGTTTCGTTGATCTCGTCGTCGGACAGGACGATCGGAGTCCCGATCTGCCGCGCCACCGCGTATTGCTGGCAAAGCGTCTCCAACTCGACAGCGAGCCAGAGGGCCTTCTCCAAGCTGTCACCGGCCGCGATCATGCCGTGATTAGCGAGGAGGCAGACATTGCGGCCGACGAGGGCCGCCAGCGCCAGATCGGAGAGCTCCGCCGTGCCGTAGGGCGCGTAGGGCGCGCAGCGCACGTTCGGTCCTCCGAAGGCCGCAATCATGTAGTGGACCGCCGGGATCGCTTGACCGCAGATGGCGAAGGCCGTGCAGTAGACCGGATGTGCGTGGACCACCGCACCGAATTCCGCACGGGACGCCAGGATGTCCCGGTGAAAGCGCCATTCCGAAGAGGGCTTCTGCTGCGGTGTATGCGTGCCATCGAACCCCAGCCGAACCACGTCGTTCGGGCTCATCTTTTCGGTGGGCAGGCCGGATGGGGTGATCAGAAGACCATCGCGGAAGCGCACCGAGACGTTCCCAGACGTCCCGCGGTTCAGACCCTGGGCGTCGAGGGCACGCGCCGCCGCCACGACGCTCTCCCGCGCGATCCGTTCGTCCCTGTCCATGCCCGATCTCCGGAAGGCCCGGTTCCCGGTATGCAGGAAGCCCGGCGCCGTAAAGACGGCGCCGGGCTCATTTTCGTCAGTCCGGAGCTACAGGGCCAAGCTACTGGGCCAGGACCGGCGCGAGGCTTGCCTCGGGCTTCTTGGTATAGGCGGCGCGCATCGGCTTGAGGACGAACAAGGCTAGCAGAGCCGCGACGATGTTGAGCGCCGCCGCCACCAGGAACACCGTGTGCCAGCTCCCCGTCATGGTCGTGAGTACGCTGGTATAGGGGACGATGAGCGCCGCCGTGCCTTTTGCCGTGTAGAGCAGGCCGGCATTGGTGGCCGCGTATTTCGAGCCGAACGTGTCGCCGCAGGTCGCCGGGAACAGCGAGTAGATCTCGCCCCAGGCGAAGAACACGAGGCCGGTCAGCAGCACGAAGGCGATCGGGTTCTGGCCGAACTGGCTCAGCGCGTAGATGCCCAGGCCCTCGATGGCGAAGGAGAGGAACATCGTGTTCTCGCGTCCGATATGGTCGGAGACCCAGCCGAAGAACGGTCGGGTGACGCCGTTGAGCACGCGGTCCAGCGTGGCCGCGAAGGTCAGCGCCGGCAGGGTGATCCCAAGAAGCGAGACCGGGACGTCGGCGATCTTGAAGTCCTTGGCGATCGGGCCGAGCTGAGCGGTGGCCATCAGGCCGCCGGCGGCCATCATGACGAACATCGCATACATGACCCAGAAGATCGGGGTCCGGACCATCTCAGCCGGCTTGTAGTCGCGCTTCGACTGGCTGACCCGAGCGACCTCCGGAACCTGACCCTTGGCCGGCGCCCGCAGAAACAGGGCGATCAGCATCACGATCACGCCCTGACCGATGCCGAAGTAGAAGAACGCTGCCTCGTAGCCTTGCGACTTGATCATCGCCTGGATCGGCACGACGGTGAGGGCCGAACCCGCGCCGAAGCCCATCGCGGTGATGCCCGCAGCGAGGCCGCGGCGGTCTGGGAACCACTTCAATGAGTTGCCGACGCAAGTTCCGTAGACCGCTCCGGCACCGGTGCCGCCGATCGCAGCCGCGATGTACAGCACGGTGAGCGAATCGGCGTAGGAATTGATGACCCAGGCTATGGCGCAGAGCAGCCCGCCGAACAGCGTGACGATGCGCGGGCCGTACTTATCGACGAACCAACCCTCGATCGGGACCAACCACGTCTCGGTGACGACAAACAACGTGAACGCCACTTGGATCGCGGCGCGATCCCAGCCGTGCCGCTCCTGCATCGGGTTCACGAAGAAGGTCCAGCCGTACTGCATGTTCGCAATCATGCACATGCAGACGACGCCGAACGCGAGTTGCAGCCAGCGGCCGCGCCCCACCGGTTTGACGATCTCGGACATACCGTTCCCTCCTTGGCAGTATTATTGTTAGCGTGTGTGCTCGGACCGGATTTATGCCCTGCCTTGGCGCAGCTTGGCAGAACAAGATGACCGGGATTCTTCGAAAAATTCTTGGCCCGCGGGCAAATAAAGTCTCAACTACAACGGCATACGCCTCGGACCCACAAGTCCACATCTGATGGTCGACGGTATGCCAGCAGGATGGTGCTGATATCGCCCCAGGCTGTCAATCGAACCTGCAGAAAAATACACGTCTCCGGGATTGGATTAAACCGGATCGGTCGAACGTAGGTTCCGGCCCGCCGGTTCGCGGTTGCACCCGCACAACTTTCACGCGGCAGAATGCCCGCAAAGGTCACAGGTCTGTGGGACCGCTCCGCAATCGACTAGGATCTCGCCAAGGTTTGGGTTAGGTCGTTTGAGAGCGCACGACAGAGAACGCGTGCGAGACATCATGCGTGTGAGCTGACTGGACGAGGGATGTCGAATTCCGAACCGCTGAGCGTGAAGCCCATCGTCGCCAGCTCCAGTCTCCGGACCTTGGCCTACGAGGCGCTCAAGACGGCTATCACCAACATGGACATCTACGGGCGTCCGGACGAGGTTCGACTAGACGAGCGCAAGCTTTCACAGGATCTCGGCGTCAGCCGGACGCCGGTGCGCGAGGCGCTGACGGTTCTGGAGCAGGAAGGCTTCGTTCGCTCCGAGGCTCGGCGCGGCGTCTTCGTGATCAAGAAGAACAAGCGCGAGATCGTCAGCATGATCCACGCCTGGACGGCGCTGGAGAGCATGGCGGCTCGCCTCGCCTGCGTCCGGGCCACCGATGCTCAGCTGCGCTCGCTACGCGAGTCTTTCCCTGAGTTTTTCGAGGGGCAGCCGTCCGAGCACATCGACGAGTATTCGGATGCGAACATCCGTTTCCACCAGCGCATCATCGCGCTGGGTCACTGCGACGCGATTGCCGATCTGACCAGCAATCTCCTGATGCATGTGCGTGGCATCCGCAGCACGGCTCTCCGGCAGGGCGATCGGGCGGAGCGTTCGATCCGGGAGCATGTCGCCATCATTTCGGCGCTCGAAGCCCGTGATGCCGATTTGGCCGAAAGGCTCGTGCGCGAGCACGGGCTCGGGCTCGCTCAACACGTCGACACGTACGGCGATTACCTGGACTGATCGACGTCCGCCGTCCAATCTGGCCGATTGTCGGCATGGACCTCGTCCCTCCCTGTCATAAAGTTCCCCCGCTCATCCGACGGGCGCAATCGACGTTGCAGAACGCCTGGCCTCTTACTGGATGCCGGAACCCGCTCCACCGCGGGTCTCAAATTTAATCGCGCGCGATCATTGCGGCATCGCAAAAATTTTTCGGTCGTTCGGAATCACAGGTCCGGCCGCGAGTTACACCTCTACGCGCATGAGACGACGGAATTTCCGCTGAGATTGGGTTGCTCTCCGCATTCCATGCATGCACAGCATAATCGGTATTCGTTATCTGGCATACCAGATTGCGGCGCGGGATGGCATCTATCGCATCGCAACATAGAGCGGTTCCCACCGCGCCGGAGAGTTCGATGATCGCCAGCTTCCTCGCCATCTTTGTCGCTTTCGCCGCCTGCCAGGCCCTGCTGACCGTGAAGTTCGCGGATTTCCTGTCCGCCGGTGAAGGTGGCCGCAAGACCCTCGAGCCGACCGCCGTTGCGACTGCGAAGCTCGCCTGAGAACAGGGCCAGGCTCAGACGCAGGAGACTGCGTAGGGTTAACGTTTTCCTCAAATTTTAGGCGTAAGGTGAACCGATCGTTGACCGTGCGGGCGAGGAGCAACCGCGTTGGCCCTCGGCGCCGCATCGCGTTTCTCGGACGGCCCCTTCGTCCTCCTCGTCTCGGATCGCCCGTCCGA
Source organism: Methylobacterium sp. P1-11 (assembly GCF_008329595.1). Classification (NCBI taxonomy): domain Bacteria; kingdom Pseudomonadati; phylum Pseudomonadota; class Alphaproteobacteria; order Hyphomicrobiales; family Methylobacteriaceae; genus Methylobacterium; species Methylobacterium sp. P1-11. The sequence continues at coordinate 210,013 of NZ_NPKS01000001.1, read as the reverse complement.
ACGGTCAGCCCTTGAACGCGCCATCGCGCTCGTGATGAATTGCCGGGCGATCCCGCCCGGCGTGCCGCTGCCTGCAGCTCGGCCACATCTCGTTATCCTGGATCTGCCGCCGGCCCATACTGCCAAGCTGCAGTCCACCCTGGCCCATAACGGACCGCCGGTTCCGCGCCTCGTTCTCGTGCGCGGCGAACCCATGCCGGGCGCCCACTACCTGCGCCAGCTGCCGGCAGCGTCGCCTCGGCAACTCGTTCTGGCGAATGTCTTCGCCATGATCGAGGCGGCGACGCGCTCTGCCGAGTTGCGGCAGCGTCGGCTCCTAGAACGCGTTTCGGGCGCAACCGCCATCGTCGCCGAGATCTTCGACAGCGCCGCCCTCGGCGCCCGATTGCAGCGCGCTGACGCGGATCGCGGAACCGAGTTGGTTCTGGCGGCTGTCTCCGAGGTGGGGATCGCCGATTGGCTCGCCGAGGTCTGGCGCCACGAGATCGGCGTCTATCAGCACACCCTCGGCGTCGCCGGGCACGCCGCGACCTTCGGTTCACAGATCGGGCTGAGTCAGACTGACCTCACGTTGTTGGTGCGGTCGGCACTGCTGCACGACATCGGTAAGGCGCGGATCCCCGTGGAGATCCTCAACAAGCCGGGGCCGCTCAATGCCGAGGAGTTGCGACTGATGCAGCGCCATCCCGATATCGGTGCCCATCTGCTACGGGCGCACGGCGATTTCGAGGACGCGGTGATCGACGTGGTCCGCCACCACCACGAGCGCCTGGACGGGAAAGGATATCCCGATCGGTTGTCCGGCCCGGCGATCGCGGACCTCGTGCGGATCGTGACGATCTGCGACGTGTTCTCCGCCCTGACCGAGCGGCGGACCTATCGGCAGCCCGCAACCCCCGCAGAGGCACTGTCGATCATGGCCGCCAGCACCGGGCACATGGATCCGGATCTCCTGCGCGCTTTCGCGCCCTCCATGCTGAAGGGCAGCGCTCTCGCGGCGTGATCGGGTGGGCGTGGCACCAGCGCCACGCCGCTCGGCGGGATTGTGCAGGTCCGTCCGCGCGCCGCGCTTTCGCCGCAACCCTGCCGGAGGGAGGCGGTCCCATTCCGCTGATCGCCCTCCGGACCGTGCCCAAGCTCAGTCTCGCCCTCGCTGCCGCCCTCCTGATGACCCTCACCGGATGCGGCGGTCTCTCGGTCATGCCCGAGACGTCCATCGAGAACGCGACGCATACTGCCGTGCTCGACGAGGTCGCGGCCGCAGCGGCCATCTCGGCCTACCGGGTCCAGCACGGCCTGAACCCGGTCGTGGTCGATCCGGCTCTCGTGAAGGCGGCGGCCTTCCAGGCCGGCAACAACGCCCGCCACGGTCAGCTCAGCCACGAGATCGGCGGCAGCTTCACCTCGCGCATGGCGTCGGCCGGTTTCGGGAAAGCTTGGGCGGCCGAGAATCTCAGTGCCGGGTCCGAGACCCTGGAGCAGGTGCTCGCCCGCTGGAAGGCGAGCCCCGAGCACAACAAGAACATGCTGCTGCCGCAGATCCGGAGGATCGGGATCGCCCGGGTCGATGCCCCCACCACGCGGTACAAGCGCTTCTGGGCGCTCGTGATGGCTGGCAGTTGACGCCGGGTTCCTCAGGATTCGGAGGGCGCGAGATCGACAATCCGGAGCTGGGCGCGCTCGGCTCCGCGCCAGCGGTCGCAGGACAGCGTTCCGGCCACGTGCATCTCCCGGCCGATCCCGTTCAGCAAGGCCAGACCGAGCGGTCGTTCGGCTGCCCGGAAGCAGATCGCCCCCACGACCTGCCCGTCGCGGCTGCGCAGTCGGGCCCTGACATGGCTTGAACCGACCACCGCGGCATCGACGAGGCGATGCCGGCCCAGAGCGAAGATCGGCTCGGGCGCACCTTGGCCGAACGGGCCGGCCTGCTGGAGCAATCGGACCGTCTCTGCGGTGGCCCCGCCAGCGCTGAGGCCGCCGTCGATCAGCAAGGCGTCGGCCGCCCGGGCCACCGCGACACTGGCCCCGAGCAGCATCGCCAGATGCGCTTCGAAGCGTGGAATGTCGTCGGCCCGCACGGTCACGCCCGCTGCCATCGCATGGCCACCGCCCTTGCTGGCGAGCCGGGCATCGACGCAGGCGCGGACCGCGAGCCCCAGATCCGCGCCTGGAATTGAGCGCCCCGAGCCCGTGGCGCTCCCGTCCGGCCGGATCGCGAATGCGAAGGCCGGGCGGTTGAAGCGCTCCTTCAACCGCGAGGCGATGAGGCCGACGATGCCGGGGTGCCACTCGGCGCTGGCGGTCACCAGCACGGTGCGGGCCGGATCCAGCGTCAGGGCCCGGTCCATCTCGGCCTCGGCCTCCAGGACGGCCTGCGCCTCGATCGCCTGACGCTCGCGGTTGAGGCGGTCGAGGTCGGCGGCGATCCGGGCCGCCTCGTTCGCGTCCGCCGTTGTCAGCAGGCGGGCGCCCAGCGCCGAGTCGCCGATGCGCCCGCCGGCATTGATGCGGGGTCCGAGCACGAATCCGAGATGCCACGCTTCCGGTGGCTCGCCGAGGGAGGCCGCGTCCAGCAGTGCGGCGAGCCCGATGCGGCCGCGATGGCGCATCACCGTGAGTCCCTGGGTCACGAAGGCCCGGTTCAGGCCCGTAAGGGGCACGACGTCGGCGACAGTGGCCAGGGCCACGAGGTCGAGGGCGTCGGTGAGCTGCGGTTCGGGTCGGTGGGCGTCGAAGAAGCCCTCCCGCCGCAGGGCGCGGTTCAGCGCGACCAGGGTCAGGAAGACGATGCCGGCGGCGCAGAGATGGCCGAGGCCCGAGAGATCGTCGAGGCGATTCGGGTTGACCACGGCACGGGCTGGTGGAAGCACCTCGGAGGCCGCATGGTGGTCGAGGACGATCACGTCGAGGCCGGATTTCTCGGCCTCTTCCAGAGGCGCGTGGCCGCTCGTTCCGCAATCGACGCAGACCAGGAGCGTCGCGCCCTCCGCCGCCAGTGCGGTGATTGCCGCGACGTTGGGTCCGTAACCCTCGGTGATCCGGTCGGGGATGTGGATCGGCGCGCGCAGACCCAGATTGCGGAGATAGCCGGCGAGCAGAGCCGCGCTCGCAGCGCCGTCGACATCGTAGTCGCCGAAGACCGCCACCGTCTCCCCGCGCTTCACGGCCCGGACAAGGCGGCGGACGGCCGCCTCCATGTCGAGCAGCGTGTCCGGATCCGGCATCAGGTCCCGAAGCCGCGGCGCCAGGTGGCGGGGCGCCGCCTCCGGAACGATTCCTCGCCCCGCCAGCACGCGGGCAAGCAATTCCGGCAGGCCGTGGGCCTGGACCATCTTGGCGATATGATTCTGAACGGCCGCCCCGCCGCAGCGCTCCTGCCAGCGCCGACCGGTCACGGAGGCGGCGACACCCAGGAAGGGTGGCGGATCAGCGAGGAGCAAAGCGGACGACACGGGCGCCACCCTACACCGGGCGCCGCAGGGAATCTTGCACCCCGCCGCAACAGCGACGGCGAACGAGTGCCGCCACAACGAAAAAGGGCGGGCATCGCTGCCCGCCCCTCGAATCGGCTGGCGACCCGGGTTTCAGAGCGACTTTAGGATCTGATCGACGACCTTCTTGGCGTCGCCGAACAGCATCATGGTGTTGTCGCGGAAGAACACCTCGTTCTCGACGCCCGCGTAGCCGGAGCCCATGCCGCGCTTAATGAACAGCACGGTCTTGGCCTTCTCCACGTCGAGGATCGGCATGCCGTAGATCGGCGACGCCTTGTCGGTCTTGGCGGCCGGATTGGTGACGTCGTTGGCGCCGATCACGAAGGCGACGTCGGCCTGCGGGAACTCGCCGTTGATGTCCTCCAGCTCGAAGACCTCGTCGTAGGGCACATTGGCCTCGGCCAGCAGCACGTTCATGTGGCCTGGCATGCGGCCCGCTACCGGATGGATGGCGTACTTCACGTCGACGCCCTCCTTCTTGAGCATGTCGGCCATCTCGCGGAGCGAGTGCTGTGCCTGGGCGACCGCCATGCCGTAGCCCGGCACGATGATGACCCGCTCGGCGTTCTTCATGATGTAGGCCGCATCGTCGGCCGAGCCCTGCTTGACCGGGCGCGTCTCGACCTGGCCGGATCCGGCCGCAGCGGTGGTGTCGCCGCCGAAGCCGCCGAGGATCACCGAGATGAACGACCGATTCATCGCGTGGCACATGATGTAGGACAGGATCGCGCCCGATGAGCCCACCAGCGAGCCGGTGATGATCAGCGCGAGGTTGCCCAGGGTGAAGCCGATGCCGGCCGCCGCCCAGCCCGAGTAGGAGTTGAGCATCGACACGACCACCGGCATGTCGGCGCCGCCGATCGGGATGATGATCAGGCCGCCGAGCACCAGCGACGCGATGACGATCAGCCAGAAGATCGCCTTCGATTCGGTGCCGATGAACAGCGCGATGAGGAGCACGAGTCCGGCGGCCAGCATCGCGTTGATCAGGTGGCGCTGGGGCAGCATGATCGGCTTGCCAGACATCCTCCCATCGAGCTTGGCAAAAGCGATTACCGAGCCGGTGAACGTGATGGCGCCGATGGCGACGCCGAGCCCCATCTCGAACAGCGACTGCTTGTGGAAGTGGCCGTTCTCGATGATGCCGAAGGCCTGCGGCGCGTAGAGCGCGCCGGCCGCGACGAAGACTGCCGCGAGACCGACCAACGAGTGGAAGGCCGCAACGAGCTGCGGCATTGCGGTCATCGGCACGCGCTTGGCAATTACCGCGCCGGCGCCGCCGCCGATGCCGAGGCCCAGAAGCACGAGGATCCAGGCGCCGGCACCAGTCGGCGGATGGCCGACCAGAGTGGTCAGGATTGCGAGCCCCATGCCGACCATCCCGTACAGGTTGCCCTGCCGGGAGGTGGTGGGGTGGGACAATCCCCGCAGCGCCATGATGAACAGGACGCCGGAGACGATGTAGAGAAGGGAGGAGACGTTCTCTGACATCCGCTCAGCCCTTCTTCTTGTACATGCCGAGCATGCGCTGCGTGACGAGGAAGCCGCCGAAGATATTGACGCTGGCCAGCACGATGCCGATGAAGCCGAAGAACCGGGCGAGGCCGGTGCCTTTCTCGATCAGCGGGACGCCGACCGCGAGGATCGCGCCGACGATGATCACCGAGGAGATTGCGTTCGTGACCGACATGAGCGGCGTGTGGAGCGCCGGGGTCACCGACCAGACCACGTAGTAGCCGACGAAGATCGCCAGCACGAAGATCGCGAGGCGGAATACCGTGGGATCGACCGCGCCGCCGGTGGCCGCGCTCAGTCCGTGACCCATGCCGTCGGCAATGACCTGGGCCTGATCGGCGGCGTTACGCGCCACCGCGGCCGCGGCGCGGGCGGCGTCGGCCAGCACGCGCGCCTGATCGGCCGCCTGATCGGGAGGGACGATGACGTTTGCCATTCTGCTACTCCTCTCGGCCGGGCTTCACTGCGCGCCCGTTGGGGCGGCCGTGCCGGACGCCTTGTTGGCCTCCGACTTGGCCAGACCCACGGAAGCGGCTTCCGAGGCTGCGCCATCGGTCTTGGGCTGGAAGGATGTGTGGACGACCGACCCATCGCGGGTGAGGTTCGTGGCCTTCACCAGCTCGTCGTCCCAGTTGATGGCCAGCGCCTTCGACTCCTTGTCGATCAAGGTCTCGACGAAAGCGTAGAGGTTGCGGGCGTAGAGACTCGATGCCGTAGCCGCGAGCCGGCCCGGGACGTTGACGTGGCCGACGATTTTCACGCCGCGATCGTTCGTAACGACTTCGCCGGCCTTGGCGCCGGCGACGTTGCCCCCCCGCTCGACCGCGAGATCCACGAGTACGGAACCCGGCTTCATCGACGCCACCATCTCCTCGGAGACGAGCTTCGGCGCCGGGCGGCCGGGGATCAGCGCCGTGGTGATGACGATGTCCTGCTTGGCAATGTGGCCCTTGACCAGCTCCGCCTGCTTTTTCTGGTACTCGGCCGACATTTCCTTGGCGTAGCCGCCCGCGGTCTCAGCCTGCTTGAATTCGTCATCCTCGACGGCGACGAACTTGGCACCGAGCGATTCGACCTGCTCCTTCGTGGCGGGCCGAACGTCTGTGGCGGTCACGACCGCGCCGAGGCGGCGAGCGGTGGCGATGGCCTGCAGGCCGGCGACGCCGACGCCCATGACGAAGACGCGCGCGGCCGGCACAGTGCCGGCGGCGGTCATCATCATCGGCATGGCCCGGCCATACTCGGCGGCGCCGTCGACCACCGCGCGGTAGCCCGCGAGATTTGCCTGAGAGGACAGGACGTCCATGACCTGCGCGCGTGTGATGCGGGGCATCAGCTCCATGGCGAACCCGTCGATGCCGGCCGCGGCCATCGCCTGGAGCGCAGCCTCGTTGCCATAGGGGTCCATGATCGCGATCACGGTGGCGCCGCGCTTGAACTGCGGCAGCTCCTCGGCGCTCGGGCGCCGGACCTTGAGCACGAGGTCGGCATCGCCGGCGGCGTCGGAGGCGCTCCCGGCGATGCTGGCACCGGCCGCCTCGTACTCGGCGTCCAGGATGCCGGCCTTCCGGCCGGCTCCGGACTGCACCACGACGTCGGCCCCGAGAGACTTGAACTTCTTGACGGTCTCAGGAACCGCGGCGACGCGCGGCTCCGCGGAGTCCGTCTCGGACAGCACAGCGATGCGCATGCGAGGGTTCCCCTGGAAAAGCTCGGCCTTCGAATGCGCGAAACGGCGACGCTTTTCGAGAGGCGGATCTACGATACCGCGTTGGAAGCGGCTGGAATGTAACTTGCGCTCAATTTAATTGACTGCAATGCGACGGCGGCCCACTCGCTCATCGCGAGCGGGCTCATCATCGACCGGCGATCGGCGCAGGACCGTCCGGGCTCCGCCTCAGGCGAAGAAAAGATACAGGATGAGGAGGATGGCGACGACAAGCGGGCCCTTCCAGCCTACGGCTGGTGCCAGCGCTCCCACGGCGCCTGCCGCTCCTGACACGATCACGCCGACGATGGCCAGCATCCAGGCTTCGCGAATTCCACCAATGGCGAGGGCGAGCACCCAGCAGATGACAACGCCGGTAGCGATTTCGACGAACCGAACGAATCCGCGATAGGTCTGCTCGTGAGTCCTCGCATCCATTGCCGGGCTGTAGGTGTGCCCGGCCACCGTGTCACTCTCGGCCATCGTGCGCTCGTTTCCCTAAGACGCGACTTCTTGCGGTCACGGTCGGATGTAGCTCAAGCGTCTACCTGCCGCAATCGGACGCACGCAAGTTGATCGCTCTCTCGATGGATCTTCGCGCACCCTCAGGAGGGTTTCGGCAAACCGGCTTCGTCGAGAGCCCGGGCCTGGCGATTCGCGAGTTCGTCCAGCGAGAAATGCTCGATCTCGGCCTCGAACAACCGGTGATAGTTGAGTTCTGACCTGAGGTGGAGAAACACCGCGCCGAGGCCCACTGCAGCGCGATCCATGAACACGAATTCCTGGGGGACGGTCACGGGCCCCCGCTCCTTCAGAGCCTGGTGGACCTGGAACGCCTGCCGGCGGCCATACTCACCCGGCTTTACGCCGTCCGCCACGGTACGGGTTCGGTCCTCCAGCAGTGGCCCGTAGATGAAGCGGGCCCAGATGTTCAGGATCTCGATCTTCTCTTTGTCGAGGTCTCTGAAGCCCCACACCTCGTAGGCATGAACGATTCGGGCGTCGTCGTTCTCCAGAAGGCCGCGATAGAGGTCCACAACGCCGCCGACGAAGCGCGGATGGAAGATGCGGACGCAGCCGTAATCGAGAAGATTGATTCCAGCGGCCTCCCCCGCATCCGAGAAGACGGTGTAATTGCCGAGATGCGGGTCGCCGTGGATCACCGCCGCCCGGCTGAATGGGTGCCACCACGCCTTGAACATCGCCTGAGCGATCCGGTTGCGCACCTCCACAGGTTCGTCGGCGAAGCCGAGGATCTTGTCACCGTCGAGCCAGCCCAGGGTGAGGAGGCGCTTGGTGGACAGATCCGGATAGACGCGCGGCACGCGCACGGGCGCGATATCCTTCAGAACCGCCGCGTAGAGGGCCGCATGCTTGGCCTCGCGTTGATAGTCGAGTTCTTCGCGCACCCGGGCGCCGATCTCCTTCGCGATCTCGCGCGTGTCGAGCCACGAGTTCATCCGGCGGTGAAGCGCGAAGGCGACCTCCAACTGCTTCAGGTCGGCCTCCACGGCCGATTGCATGTCCGGGTACTGGAGCTTGCAGGCGAGCCGGTCGCCATCCTTGGTCGTCGCCCGGTGAACCTGCCCCAGTGAGGCGGCCGCCGCGGGCTTCAGGTCGAAGCTGCCGAATCGCTCCTGCCAGCCGGCGCCCAGCTCCGATTGCATTCGGCGCCGGACGAAGGCTGCGCCCATGGGCGGCGCGTCGGCCTGCAGCTTCTGCAGCTCGGCGGCATATTCGGGTGGCAGGAGGTCCGGAACGGTGGCGAGCAACTGCGCCACCTTCATGATCGGGCCCTTCAGGCCGCCCAAAGCCTGAGCGAGCGCGGCCGCATTGGTCGTGCCCTCCTTGCCGAACAGACGGGACATGGCCATGCGGGCGGCAACGCCACCGACATTGGCGCCCACGCTGGCGTAGCGCCCGGCGCGGGCGGAGAAGCGGTTGGCTTCGCGGTCGGTCTCGGCCATCTCTCGATCTGGTTGTCTGGTGATGATCCGCAGATAAGCCGCCCCCAGCCGCGAACCAGGGGTGTGGGTCCCTGCGCCGCGGGCGGGCCGAGCCGACGGTGGCGTCCGTCAGGCCTGACCTTCCATGCCCTCCAGTTCGGCGATCATCCCTTCGATCATCCCGAGCCCGATCTGCCAGAAGCCCGGATCCTTGGCGTCGAGGCCGAAGGGGGCAAGCAGCTCGCCGTAGGGCTTCGAGCCGCCGGCCGAGAGGAGCGCGAAGTAGCGGTCCACAAAGCCCTCCTCGGCCCGGGCGTAGACACCGTAGAGCGAGTTCACGAGGCAGTCACCGAACGCGTAGGCGTAGACGTAGAACGGCGAGTGGATGAAGTGGGGGATATAGGCCCAGAACGGCTCGTAGCCGGAATCCAGCGTGATGGCCGGTCCGAGCGATTCCGCCTGTACCGACAGCCACAGCGCATTGATCTGATCGGTGGTCAATTCGCCCTTGGCGCGGGCAAGATGGACCTTCCGCTCGAACGAATAGAAGGCGATCTGGCGGACCACCGTGTTGATCATGTCCTCGACCTTGGCGGCGAGCATGGCCCGACGCTGGGTCGTGTCGGTCGTGGCGGCGAGCAGCTTGCGGAAGGTCAGCATTTCACCGAACACGCTCGCGGTCTCGGCGAGCGTCAGAGGCGTCGGAGCCATCAGCGCGCCGTTCGGTCCGGCCAGCACCTGGTGGACGCCGTGGCCCAGTTCGTGCGCGAGCGTCATGACGTCCCGCGGCTTACCCTGGTAGTTGACCAGGACATAAGGATGCACCGAGGGCACGGTCGGGTGTGCAAAGGCGCCCGGCGCCTTGCCGGGGCGGGTCGGCGCGTCGATCCAGCGCTCGTCGAAGAAGCGCTTCGCGATGCCCGCCATCTTCGGTGAGAACGCGTCGTAGGCGGAAAGCACCGTGTCGCGGGCCTCGGTCCAGGGAATCGTGCGCTGCTCGACCTTCGGCAACGGCGCGTTGCGGTCCCAATACGGCAGCGCCTCCTGTCCGAACCACTTGGCCTTCAACGTATAATAGCGGTGGGACAGACGCGGATAGGCCGCCCGGACCGCGTCGACGAGAGCCTCCACGACCTCGGGTTCGACCCGATTCGACAGGTGGCGGGCATCGGCGACGTCCTTGAAGCCGCGCCAGCGGTCGGAGATCTCCTTGTCCTTCGCCAGCGTGTTGGTGATGAGCGTGAACACGCGCAGATGGCTGCGCAGTACCCCGCTGATCGCGCCAGCCGCCTCCTTGCGGACGGCGCCGTCCGGGTCCTGAAGCTTGTTGAGGGTCGGCTCGAGCGGCATCTCCTCGCCCTGCACGGTAAAGCGCAGGGATGCGATCGTCTCATTGAACAGCCGGTCCCAGGCGGCGTTGGACGTGACCGATTTCTCGAGGAACAGCTTCTCGGTGCGGTCGTCGAGCTGGTGCGGCTTCTCTCGCCGCAAATCTTCGATCCAGGGCGCGTAGCTGGCGAGCGGACCCTCGGCCATCGCGGCGTTCATCGCCGCGTCGTCGACACGATTCAGCTCCAGAGCAAAGAACAACAGATCTGCGGAGGCACTGGTCAGCCGCTCGCGCGTGTCACCGTAGAACTTGGCCCGCGCTTCGTCAGTTGTGTCGCCGGAATAGACCAGACCCGCGAACGACATCAGCTTGCCGAGCAGGTCCTCGATCCCCTCGTAGGCTTGCACCGCCTCCGCCAGCCGCGCGGACGCGTCCGGACCGGCGGTCAATTCGGCCACGCGGCCGGCATAGGTTTCGGAGAAGCGTCGGCACTCCTCCTCGGCACGGGTCATGTCGCCGGAGAACTTGGGATCATCAAGGCCGGAATAGAGATCCGTGAGATCCCATTCCGGAAGATGGCCGAGGTCGGCAGCCTTCGCGGCGGCGCGCGCGGCGCTCACGCCCTCCGGCAGGCGGACAGTCACCGGCGAGGCGGTGTGGCTCGGCATCATGTCGTGCAATCCTCTCCTGGGGCATCCGGCCCCTACCCTGATATCGAGCGTGCCGCCACGCGTTCAACGCGGTTGGCCGATCGCAGTCCCGCGCAATCGCAGACGACGCGATGCAAACGTCGTTAAGCGGCACTTTACGTCTGTGGGTCACCCTACGGCTCGAAACGAAACACTCGCCGAATCGGAGCCCGCGGCCGGGTCGACCCCGCGTCGCGTGTCCGGTCTTCGTGCGCCGTTCAGGGAGCCGCCATGTCTGCCACCGTGCTCATCGTGGATGACGATCCGGTCCAGCGGCGCCTTGCCGAGGCGGCCGTGCGTCGCTTCGGCTTCGAGCCCCGGGTCGCAGAAACGGGCGCGGAGGCGCTGACCATGCTGAAATCCGAGGGGGCGGACGTCGTGCTCCTCGATCTCGTCATGCCGGGTCTCGATGGGTTGGGCGTGCTGGCCGAGATGCGCAAGAGCGGTCTTGCCACGCCGGTCATCGTCCAGACCTCAAACGGCTCCATCGACACGGTGGTCAACGCCATGCGGGCGGGCGCCGTGGATTTCGTGGTCAAGCCGGCGGGCGCGGAGCGGCTGCAGGTCTCGATCAAGAATGCCCTGCGGGTCGACACTCTGGAGGAGGAGGTGCGCCGCATGCGCCGCCGGGCCTCCGGCGCGCTGACCTTCAAGGACCTGACCTCCAAGAGCCCTGATATGGAGCGGGTCATCCGCCTCGCCGAGCGGGCTGCGAAGTCGAACATCCCGGTCCTGATCGAGGGTGAATCCGGCGTCGGCAAGGAGGTTCTGGCCCGCGCGATCCAGGGCTCGGGCGACCGGCGCGGCAAGCCGTTCGTGACGGTCAATTGCGGAGCGATCCCCGAGAACCTCGTGGAGTCGACTCTGTTCGGCCACGAGAAGGGCGCGTTCACCGGCGCCACCGAAAAGCACGCGGGCAAGTTCGTCGAGGCGTCGGGCGGCACGCTGTTCCTCGACGAGATCGGGGAGCTGCCTCTGGACGCGCAGGTGAAGCTTCTCCGCGCCCTCCAGGAGGGCGAGGTCGACCCCGTTGGCGGCAAGCGCTCGGTCCGGGTGGACATCCGCCTCGTCTCGGCCACGAACCGGTCGCTGCTCGACCTCGTCAAACAGGGCAAGTTCCGCGAGGACCTCTATTACCGTCTGAACGTCTTCCCGATGACCTTGCCGCCGCTCCGGGCGCGCCGCGAGGATATCCCGGATCTCGTGCGCTCGTTCTGCGCGCGCTTCTCAGCCGAAGAAGGGAAGCGGGTGCGGGCCATCACCCCGGAGGCGATGGCCCTGCTCACGCGCTACCCCTGGCCGGGCAACGTGAGGCAGCTGGAGAACGCCCTGTTCCGCGCCGTCGTGCTCGCGGACGGCGACGAGTTGACCGTGGCCGAATTCCCCCAGATCGCCGCACAGGTGGAAGGCTTCGACGTGCGGATTCCGGCGGCGCCGATCCAGCCGCAGATGCCGGCCTACGCCCCCGAGCCGGTTCGCGAAATCGTCCGCGTGGAAGTGCGCGACCCCCACGCCATGTCCCTCGTGGCCGAGGAGACCGGCGAGATGAAGCCGATGGATGTTCTGGAGGCGGAGATCATCCGGTTCGCGCTCCAGTTCTATCGCCAGCGGATGTCGGAGGTCTCGCGTCGCCTCGGCATCGGGCGGTCCACCCTCTATCGCAAGCTCAAGGATCTGGGCCTCGAGGACGACGCTAAAACCGAGGATGCCGCTTGATCGAGCGGCAGGTGCGCTAACGCACCCGTCTCCTTCGATTGGCCAGGCGTCGGGAAAACTCCGGCCTTGCTGCACACTTTCGGCGAGTGATTAGGCAAATCATAAGCCGGGCAGCATTGAAATTGCCACATTCGTCTGCACGACCAAGGTTTTATTCGCGACGACTGTGGTTGCTGAAAGCCACGCTTGCGCGGATAATCACAATCTGAGCGTGCGGTTCTGCCGCCGCACCCCGGGAGATCACGATGCGCCCCCCGCGCTCCAGCCTCATCGCGCTGGCCGCCCTCCTCAGCGGCAGCCTGGCCTCTGCCGGGTCCCTTCGTGCAGCGACGGTCTCGCCGGACCAGCCAGCCGCCGATGTCCCGGCATCGCAGCCCGTGGTCCCACCCGCGCAGGCGGCTCCGGCGGCGGCGGTCCCGGCGGCACTGCCCGATTACAAGCCCGAGGCGCCGGCGCCCGAGCCGGCGCCTGCTGCCGCGGCGCCGGTCGCTCCGGCCGATCCGCTCGGCGCCGCCGTCTTCGCCCGCCTCGCGGAACCCGCTCCCCTTCTGCTCCGACTGACCGGCAAGGATCGCGATACGATCCGGAGCTTCTACGAGGCTCGTACCTACAAGCCGCTCTGGATCTCCGAAGGCGCCTGGACCGAGGCCGCGAAGGCGGTGTCGGCGCGGCTGGCGGCCGCTGCCGAGGACGGCCTCGACTCCCGCGCCTACACCATCCCGCCTCTCGCCGATAAACCGGACGAGAAGGCGGTTGCTGATGCCGATCTTCGTCTGTCCGCAGCGGCGGTCCTCTATGCCCGGGATGCGCGAGGCGGCCGGATCAATCTCGCCTCGATCTCGCGGCTGATCACCCCGCATCTCGATCTTCCCGCCGGGAACGACGTGCTGGCGAAGCTCGACGAGGCCGGTGCGAAGGCCGGAGTGGCACTCCAGGCCTACAATCCGGCGACGTCGGGCTATCAGGCCCTCAAGACGCGGCTCGCTGCCCTGCGCGGCCCCGCACCAACCGCCGTGAAGCCGTTGCGTCTTCCGCCCGGACCAGCCCTCCGCGTGGGTATGCACGATGCCCGCGTGCCGCTGCTGCGGGCGCATTTCGACCTCGCGAGCCGTCCGGCCGGAACGCTCGACAAAGGTCCCGGAGAACCGGACGAGTATGATGCCGGTGTCGCCGACGCGGTGGCGAAATTCCAGCGCAGCCGCAGTCTGCCGGGGAACGGCGTCCTGAATGTCCAGACGGTCCTGGCCCTCGCCGATGCGGGTCGCGGAGCGCGGCCGACCGGCGGCGAGGCCGAACTCATCGTCAACATGGAGCGGTGGCGCTGGCTGCCGGGCGACCTGGGCTCGGATTACATCCTGGTTAATGTGCCGGAATACCGCCTGCGCGCCTATCGGGGCGGCGTGATGCGCGACGAGGCGCGGGTCATCGTCGGCAAGCCAGAATCGCGCACGCCGCTGTTCTCGGGACTGATGGAATATGCCGTCGTCAACCCGTCCTGGTACGTCCCCCCTTCGATCCTGAAGACGATGGCGCCGAAGCTCGCCGGCTACGGCGGCAAGACCTGGGGCGGCTACGAGGTCGTGCGCCGCGGCGGCCACGTCTCGCTGCGCCAGCCGCCGGGCGAGCGCAATGCGCTCGGCTTCATCAAGTTCATGTTCCCGAACCAGCATGCGGTCTATCTGCACGACACGCCGAACCGCTCACTGTTCTCCGCTTCGAAGCGGGATTTCAGCCACGGCTGCGTGCGCGTCGACGATCCGTTCCGCCTAGCCGACGTGGTTCTGCCGAACTGGTCCGAGGATAAGCTGAAGAAGCTGATCGGCAAGGGCGAGCGCACGATCCGCCTGCCGGATAAGCTGCCGGTTCACCTCGCCTATTTCACCGCTTTCGTGGACGATGGCGGGACCTTCCGCACCCTGCCGGATCTCTATGGTTACGACGCGCCGATGCGCGCTGCCCTCGGTCTTCCCGGAGGTGGCGGACCAGCCATCGCCCGCCTGCCCGACGAGTCGCCGCGTCAGAAGGCGGAGCGGGCGCCGAAGCCGGCGGCGCGGACGGTCCAGCGCCGCACGACCCATCGTCCTGTCGCTGACGCCGATGCGTGGCCGACCGAGCGCTACGAGGAGAGAGATGGGCCGCGCCGGCCACTGCGCCGTGCGGCCCGGGCCGACAGCGCGCCGGAATACGGCGAGCCCGGCCTCTGGACGCCTGCGCCGCAGCAAGCTGCGCCGCGTGGGTGGTGGTAGACCGCCCGAGCCTTCCGCAACTTTCGCGTGCGCGGCCGCACAGCCGGGCACGATTTCGCCACGGTCGAGCCTTAGCCGTTTCGGCTGCGAACCCGGTTCAACAGGCGTCGGGTCAGGCTGTCGGGAGAGGATCAGGACCGTCGTGCCCAGTCTCCCGCGCGCCCTTCGACATCTGACCCTTGCGCTCTCCGGACTTGTCCTCGGTCTAATCGCCGGGACGGCCGAGACCGAGGACGCTGTCGCCAACGGCGACACCCGTTCGCTGACGATCTACCACACGCACACGCAGGAAAGCGCGACCATCACGTTCAAGCGCGATGGTCGCTACGACCGTGCAGCCCTCGAGCAGCTGAACTGGCTTCTGCGCGACTGGCGGGTCAACGAGCCTACCAAAATGGATCCGCGGCTGTTCGATACGGTCTGGGAGGCCTACCGTCAGGTCGGCGCGGCGCAGCCGATCCACGTCGTGTCGGCCTACCGGTCCCCGGGGACCAACGCGATGCTGCGGCGCCGCTCCAAGATGGTGGCGGAGTACAGCCAGCACATGCTCGGCAAGGCGATGGACTTCTTCCTGCCGGATGTCTCGATCGACCGAATCCGCGAGGTGGGGCTCGTGATGCAGCGTGGCGGCGTCGGCTGGTATCCGCACGCCGGAACGCCCTTCGTTCACCTAGACGTCGGCTCCGTGCGGATGTGGCCGCGCATGACCCACGATCAGCTCGCCCGCCTTTTCCCGGACGGCAAGACCGTGCTGCTGCCGAGCGACAATCGCCCCTTCCCCCGCTACGAGGAAGCCAAGGCCGAGATCCTCGCCCGCGGCGGCACCGTGGCGGGCCTCACGACGCAGATGGCGAGCGGCGAAGAGGAGGATGGGCCCGGCCTGTTCGGCTTCCTCGCGAGCCTGTTCGGCGGCGGTCGGTCCGCACCAGAACCCGCTCCGGTGCAGCCTCCCGCGGCCGTCGAGAAGAAGCCGCGGCGCGCGCCGGTCGTCGCCGTGGCAAGCGCGGATCCGCAGGATCCGGTGGGCGCGCGGACGGCCCTTGCCTACGCGGCGCCCGCGGCCGACGACGTGTTGCGCACCGCGCTGGTTGAGCGCGGGCAGGCAAAGAGTTCCGACGCCAGGCCGCTGGACGCAAAATCGCTGCTCACCGCAAGACAGGCGGCACCCGCCGAGGACGCGCCTCCTGCTGTAACAGCTCCGCTGCCACCGCGGCGCCCCTCCGATCTTGCCGCCGTCGTGGCGAGCCTGAACATGCCTCTGCCGCCGCCGCGCCCGGTTCAGTTCGCAGCGCTGGACGGGGGAATGGCCAATCTCTCGGCTGGCAGCGACATCCGCGGTCTCGGCAAGACGGCGCCGCCCGGCACGGTTCGCGCACGCTCCCTCGTGGCTCCCGACGCCGATGCCAAGGTGCAGTTGCGCGCCCTGTTCGATTCCGTATCCGCCGGTTCGGTGGCGGCGCCTGCGAGTCGCGGCGCTCCCGTGCATGTCGCCGCAACGCGACTGCGCGGCGCTGCCCCAGACGCGGTCGTCGCCGCAGCCCCCGATCGCGTCACGACGCGTTTCACTGCGCGCAGTCCGGGCGACGACCTTCCGAGCCGCTTCACCGGCTCGGCGGCGCGTGCATTGCCCGGGGCCCGATAATCCGGATTTGCATTCGGGGGTCGGCCCGTATCGCCGAAGCCTCGGGGGTGAACGGGCTGCGCGGACCGGACGGCACCGGCCTTCGGCCTAGCGCAATGGCTTGGACAGATTGACCGCCAGGGCACCGACCAGGGTTGCCGCGTAGCTGTCGTCCTGCGTCGCGGTGATGCGTTCCGCTTCGCCGCCGCTGTTGGCTGCGACCGACATCATCAACATCGCGCCCGTAGCGAGACCGCCGAGACCAGCAACCATAGCGAGATAAGCGCGCACGGCCGCGCGCGGAACTGCCGCGACCGCTTCGGTCTCGGTGAGGCACAGCGGCGATGGGCTGTGAGACATGATGAGGGCCGATTCTGACGGGCGATGCTGAACCCGACGCGGGCCGATTAGGCGCACGCGAGACGTACCCGTTCAATCGAAGAACGCCTCACAATGAGTCGAGTTCGACCGATAGGCGAGTTTTTCCACTGATCCTCATACGAACGGTTGATATCCGAAAGGGGGACGCCGTCCGGCGCCCCCGACCCGGGTTCAGCCTTCCTTGCCGGCAACCTTGCCGAGGGCCGCCTGAGCGGCTGCGAGCCGTGCGATCGGCACCCGGTAGGGTGAGCATGACACGTAATCGAGCCCGACTTCCTGGCAGAAGCCCACCGAGGCGGGATCGCCGCCGTGCTCACCGCAGATGCCGAGCTTGATGTCCGGACGCGTCTTGCGGCCGCGCTCGACGCCGATGCGCACCAGCTCGCCTACGCCCTCCTGGTCGATCGTGATGAACGGGTCGGCTGGCAGGATGCCCTTCTGGGTGTAGGGGCCCAGGAAGGTGGCGGCATCGTCGCGGGAGATGCCGAGCGCCGTCTGCGTCAGATCGTTGGTGCCGAAGGAGAAGAACTCCGCGGTCTCGGCGATCTGGCCGGCCATGAGGGCGGCGCGCGGCAGCTCGATCATCGTGCCGACCTGATAATCGAGCGTCGCGCCCTTCTCCTCGGACACGGCCTTCGCCATGGCGTCGATGCGCGCCTTAACGATGTCGAACTCGGCGCGGGTGAACACGAGCGGCACCATAACTTCGGGCGTCACCGGGCTGCCAGTATCGGCTGCGGCCTGGACGGCCGCCTCGAAGATCGCTCGGGCCTGCATCTCGGCGATCTCCGGGAACGCGATCGCGAGACGGCAGCCGCGGAAGCCGAGCATGGGATTGTGCTCGGACAGCTCGCGCATGCGGTGCCGGATCTTCTCCTCGGAAACACCGGTCGCCTTAACGACCTCGGCAACCTCGGCATCGGTGTGCGGCAGGAACTCGTGGAGCGGCGGATCAAGCAGGCGGATCGTGACCGGGAGGCCGGACATGATCGTGAACAGCTCGAGGAAATCCTGGCGCTGGTAGGGCAGAATCTTCGCGAGCGCCGCGCGCCGGCCTTCGGCATCGTCGGCCAGGATCATCTCGCGCACCGCGATGATGCGGTCACCCTCGAAGAACATGTGCTCGGTGCGGCAGAGACCGATGCCCTCCGCGCCGAAATTGCGCGCCGTGCGCGCGTCCGTCGGCGTGTCGGCATTCGCCCGCACCTTCATGCCGCGAATTGCGTCGGCCCACTCCATCAGAGTGGCGAAGTCGCCCGACAGTTCGGGCTCCAGCATCTTCACCTCGCCCTGAATCACCTGGCCCGTCGACCCGTCGACCGTGATCTTGTCGCCGGCCTTCAGCGTCGTGCCGCCGACCGTCAGGGTCTGCGCCTTGTAGTCGATCCGGATGGAGCCGACGCCGGAGACGCAGGGCTTGCCCATGCCGCGGGCGACCACGGCCGCGTGGCTGGTCATGCCGCCACGTGTGGTGAGGATGCCCTCGGCGGCATGCATGCCGTGGATGTCCTCGGGCGAGGTCTCGATCCGCACAAGGATGCACTTGCGCTCGGCCTTGCGGTGCGCCTCCGCGTCTTCGGAATTGAAGACGATCTCGCCCGTCGCGGCGCCCGGTGAGGCCGGCAGGCCGGACGCGATGACCTTGCGGTCCGCCTTCGGGTCGATGGTCGGATGCAGGAGCTGGTCGAGCGCACCGGGCTCAACCCGGCCGATCGCCTCCTCGCGGGAGATCAGCCCCTCGCCCGCCAGATCAACGGCGATGCGCAGGGCCGCCTTGGCCGTGCGCTTGCCGTTGCGGGTTTGGAGCATCCAGAGCTTCCCCTTCTCGATGGTGAATTCCATGTCCTGCATGTCCCGGTAGTGCGACTCCAGGATCCCGTAGATCCGGGTCAGCTCCGCGAAGCTCTCGGGCATGGCCTTCTCCATGGAAGGCTTGTCGCTCTCGGCCTCGATCCGGGCCTTTTCGGTGATGTTCTGCGGCGTGCGGATACCCGCCACGACGTCCTCACCCTGCGCGTTGATCAGGAACTCACCGTAGAGCGCCTTCTCGCCGGTGGAAGGGTTGCGGGTGAAGGCGACGCCCGTGGCCGAGGTGTCGCCCATGTTGCCGAACACCATGGCCTGCACGTTGACGGCCGTGCCCCAGCTCTCCGGGATGTTGTTCAGCTCCCGGTACTTCTTCGCCCGCGGAATCATCCAGGAATTGAACACGGCGCCGATTGCGCCCCAGAGCTGGTCATCCGCGCCCTGCGGGAAATCGGAGCCGTGCTCGTGGCGCACGATTTTCTTGTAGGTCTGGATAAGCGTTTTCCAGTCGCCGGCGCCGAGCTCGGTGTCGAGTTCGAAGCCTTTGCCCTCCTTGTACTGCTCCAGCGCCTCCTCGAAGGCGTGATGCTCAACGCCCAGAACGACGTTCGAGTACATCGTTATGAAGCGGCGGTAGGAATCGTAGGCGAAGCGCTCGTCTTCGGCCTCCTTGGCGAGCGCCAGAACTGTCTCGTCGTTGAGTCCGAGATTCAGCACCGTGTCCATCATGCCGGGCATCGAGGCGCGGGCGCCCGAGCGGACCGACACCAGGAGCGGGTTGGCCGAGTCGCCGAACTTGCGGCCTGTGAGCGTGCCCACCTGCATGAGCGCGGCCGCGACTTGGTCCTTGAGCTCCGGCGGGTAGGCCTTGCCGTGGTCGTAGTAGTAGGTGCAGACCTCGGTGGTGATGGTGAAGCCGGGCGGGACGGGCAGACCCAGGTTGGACATCTCGGCGAGGTTGGCGCCTTTGCCGCCGAGCAGGTCGCGCATCTGCGACTTACCCTCCGCCTTGCCGTCGCCGAAGGCATAGACCCACTTCGCGCTGCCGGTCGCCATGTCGATCCCGTCCGTATCTGGTGCCCGGCGCCGGCCGAGCTGATGGGCGGGGTTGGACCATCCCGCAGCGCAACGCAAGATGAACGCGTGATGGCGTTGTGCGTGCGCTGCTGACGGGTTCGGCGGTCTGTCAGGTCCGCGACGTCGCGGCGCGGGCGCTGCTCCTCAATGCAGGATTCCGAGCCCGATCACGCCGACGACGATTAGGTAGATCGCGACGATGTAGTTGAGCAGCCGCGGCATCACCAGGATCAGGATCCCGGCGAGGATCGCGATCAGCGGCTGGAGGTTCGAGATGGAGATGGTCACAGGTGCCTCCTTGGACCGAGCTGGGCCGCCGGTATCGACGCCCCTACCGTATGGAGGTTCCCTGTAGCTTGACCGGAGCGGATGGCTGATCCGGTCGCTCCGGAGCCGATCAGGGCTTCGGCGTCGGCGTCTCGGTGCCCGGGATCGGGTCCTTGGCCTCGCCGGTGGGCAGGCTCGCCGCGATCGTCGGGTGCGACAACTCCGGATAGGGCGCGATCACGTTGGCGCCGTTCAACGGCTTGTTGGCGCCGTTGTGGCAGGTGGCGCAGTTGATCTTCGGCGCGTCGCCCAGGACCCCGAGCCGGTTCCGCGGGAAGGTCGAGGTCAGCGGCTGAAGATAGTCCTGGTTCAGGTCGCGCACCATGCGGATGCCGTACCAGGCATGGACCCGGTTGGGCGTGCTGGTGTCCCACTGCGCCACCGAACGTGTGTTGTGGCAGAAGGTGCAGTTCACGCCGAGCGATTGCGACATGCTGATCATGATCGCGAAGGTCTTCTCCGCGTCCTGGATCGGCTTGCCCTTGGTCTCCGGCAGCGCCGTAGTGGCGTTCACCCGGATCGCGTCGTCGGAGGTCTCCTTGTGCTGATAAAACGCTTGATAGACATCGTAGGGCAGCGAGGTATTGCCGACCTCGGGTGATGCCAAATTCTGGCTGTTGTTGCGTGGGATGAACTGCCCGGCCCCCTGGACAGGACGATCGAACCAAATGTTGGCCGGAACCGGATTGCCCCGGTGGCAGGTGTAACAGGTCACACCGGCCTGATGGACGTGATTCTCCTTCCAGGACGCGTTGATGTACTGGGTCATCTGGATCATGCGTCGAGCGACACGCTTCTGGTATAGTTCGTCGGAAGCCATGTTCTCCGTGCTGTGGCAATACGTGCAGCCCTGCTGTGGCGCGACCCACTCGGTGATCGACACCATCAGGCGATTGAACTGTTCGGCCGAGAGATCGCCCAGGACCTGGACGTTCTGATAGACGGCCGAGGCCTTGTCGCCCCCCGCATCGGCCGGGTCGGCCGGCGCCGGTGCGACGTTGGCGGCCGCTAGCGCCTCGTTTCCAGCGCGGGTGCGGATCAGGTCCATGCCGGTTCCGCGGAAGCCGGTCTGCTTGTTCGCCATCGGCGGATGGGTCCAGCCCGCGCCCCCGAACATCGCGATGGTGAGGAACAGAGCTAGCGCCCCGCCGATCACCGCCAGAATCGTCTTCATGACGGCCTCCTCACGGCTTCATGCCGGGTGCGAGTTGGGCGGGATCCACGATCGGACCGTAGACCTGCGGATAGGCAGGGGCGACGTGGTGCTTGACAGCCCACAGGTACCAGTTGTCGACTACGGTCCCGGTGAGAAGGATGCCGATGCCGCCCGTCAGCGTCGTCAGGACCGCGAACCACCAGGCCCAGCGATGGACGGATTCCATTGTGGCATTGAAGCCCATGGTCCAGCGCCAGAACAGGGCGGCGCGTTCGGTGGCAGTCCCGCGGTCGACGATCTGGTCGATCTCGCGCTCCGCGCCGTAGCGCGAGGAAGCCAGGATGGTGCCCCCGTGCATCGCGAACAGCAGCGTCGATCCGTAGAGGAACGTGATCGAGAGCATGTGGAACGGGTTGTAGAACAAGTTTCCGTAGCGGAGCGAGAAGGCGGCGGTCCAATCGAGGTGCGGGAAGATGCCAAAGGGTACGGCCTCCGACCAGGACCCCATCAGCAGCGGCCGGATGAAGCCGAGGACGAGGTAGAGCCAGATCGCCGACGCGAAGGCCCACGGCACATGGGTACCGAGGCCGAGAGCCCGTGCTCGCCGGTAGAGGTGGACCCACCAGAGCAGGATCGAGGCCGTCAGGAAGAAGCCGGCGATGAGCCACCAGCCGCCCTCGTTGAGCGGCGGCAGAACACGCAGCCCGTATTTCGGCAGCGGCGGCTCGAGGGCGAGCCACGGCAACTGCCGGACGAACTGAACCGGATCCCAGTTCACCGAGGCCCACATGTTGAGGCCGATGATCTCGAAGGCGATCAGCCCGCAGGTGATCGAGAGGGCCGCGATGTAGCCGATATAGATCGGGCCGACCTGACTGTTGCCGATGAGCCCGAACAGGTAGCTGTTGAACGGCTTACCGACCCGGTCGTCGACCGCCACCGGAACCCCGTGCTCCGGTACTAGCGGGCGCACCTGTACCTGCGTGAAGATGTTCTGGTAATAGGTCATGGCCTGCCCTCCCCCGGGATTGCCGCGCGCTCGGCGGCGGCGACCCGCGTTATTCCCCTCGCTCCGCTCCGATTGCGTTCGGCCCGTCACCGCCACACGGGAAGGTTGAGCCACCAGCCCCACCATTGCGGCCAGCCCTGCGTCCAGAACGGTCCGCTGATGACGATGCAGACCGCGCTCCAGAACCCGGCCGACAGGGCGAGGAACAGGCCGAGGCGATGGATGCCGAGTGTTCCGATCGAGTAGCCGATCGTGTCGCGGAAGAAGGTGTCCTCGTGCTCGGGCGTCTTCACGACCTCGCCCTTCTTCGGGTTGGTTGCCGAGAGGATCAGGCCGCCGTGCATCGCCAGGGCCAAAGTCGTCGTGAAGAAGAACGTTACGGCCAGCATGTGTGCCGGGTTATAGTGGAAGTGCAGATACTGATATCCGGTATTTGACACCCAGTCGAGATGGCTGAGTATGCCGTACGGGAAGCCGTAGCCCCAGGCGCCCATCAGCAACGGTCGGATCACGACAAGGGTGAAATAGGCGAAGATCGCCATCCCGAAGGCCGCGGGAACGTGGTAGCCGATGCCGAGCTTGCGGCAGATCTCGACCTCGCGCAGCGCCCAGGACACGAACGATCCCAGCGCGCACATGGTGATGATCTGCCAGAGGCCGCCCTCCTTCAGCGGCGCGAGCCTCAGGCCGTAGCTGATATCGGGCGGCGCGATGTTGATCTGCCAGATGTTCCATGTCGGCCCGATCGCCGCGCCGTAGATGACGAGAGCGGTGCCCAGCACCGTGAAGAACATCCCGACCACGCCGAAGAAGCCGACGAAGAACGGCCCGACCCAGAAGTCGAACAGGTCGCCGCCGAGCAAAGTGCCGCCGCGGACCCTGTATTTGCGCTCGAAGCTCAGCATCGCCATGGCGGCTGCTCCTCAGTCAGGCCGGAGAAGAGGAAGGATGAGGTGACCGCGGCCTTCGCGCGCCGCGGTCGGGACCGGCGGTCAGGCCGGCATCTGCGGCAGCGCGAGCGTGATGGTATTCTCGGCGGCCTTGTTGTTTCTCGGACCGTCCAGCCAGTTGAACCGGTCGGTCGAGAGCAGGATAAAGTGGATCAGCAGCGCCAGGATGAAGAGGAAGGTGAACAGAGCCACCAGCGTGCGCCGCGGATCGAAGAGCAACCAAACCTTGTGCATCCGATCCTCCTCAGCCGATCATCGTGACGAGGGCATGAGCCGCATCGCGGACGCCATCGAGAGAGGCGTAGCCCTGCGGTCCAGGGAGCCACGGACGCCACAGCCAGACAAGGATGTGGGCGACCACGGCAATCGCCGTGAAGATGAGGAAGCTTGTCAGGAAGATCGCGTGGAACTCCTTGGCTTCCGGTTCCGTCAGCCCGGACAGGCTGCTCGGTCTTTCTGTTGTGACGGGTCCACTCGCCATCGTTCAGACCTCCGTGTGTTGGCCGCGCCTCTGGCGAGGCGCGACGGGTTCAGCCGTGAGGCCTTGCGGCGGCCACGGCCCGACTTCCCCCGCGTCACCGGACGGAAGCATCTCGAGCAGGGCGTTCAGCCCATGAAGGCGAAGGGGATCGCCTGCACCGCCATGGCGCGGGCCTCGCCGAAGACCGAGCGGCGCGCCGGCGTCAGGCCCGGGCGGGCGGCCTCGCGGGCCGGCCGGAACCGGTTCAGCGTCGCGGCGGCGAGGAAGAACGGGTAGGTCGCCGCCAGGATCAGCCGGAACTGGATCTCTTCCTGGTGCTGGCGGTCGGTCGCGACCATCGTGCGCATCGTCAGGTCTCCTCTGGGTGAAACGGTGAGGCGGGTCATGCCGGGATCCCCCCGGCGAGATCGGCCCGGGCCCGCGCCACGTGGGCGGGCGCGACGGCCTCGGATTCGGCGTCGCGGGCTGCCCGCTCGGCGGCGTCGCGCAGGCGCTTGGCGGCGGAGATGCGCGCGAGCACCGGCTGGGCCTCGACCAGGGCGTCGAGCGCCTGCCGGGCGGCCTCGTCCCAGGGCAGCTCGGCGTGGCGCCGGGCCGGGGTCGCCTCGACCTTGTCCATGTCACGGGCGAGCGGCAGGATGTGGAAGAGGGTATCGAACAGGGCGTTGCAGACCTCCTGGACCAGGTAGGTCGCCCCGGCGTAGCCCATGAAGGGCGTGCCGGTGTGCCGCCGGATGATCGCCCCGGGGAACGAGGCCGGGAGGTAGGTCGCCCGGGCGCCGCACTCTGCGAGGTACATCCGCTCGTTGAACGAGCCGAAGAGGACCAGGGGCGGCTTCGCGGCGATCGCGGTGCGGACAGCGGCGTTGTCGGGCTTCAGCCCGGCCGAGCGCCCGAAGGCGAAGTGGCAGGGCAGGCCCATCTCGTCTTCGAGGAAGTGCCGCACGCCTCGCGCGTAGGTCTCGGTGGCGACGATGCCGAAGCTTGCCGTCCCGAAGAAGTCCTGGGTCACCGAGCGCCAGAGATCCCAGACCGGCTTGATGGTCGTGTGCCGCTCCCGCTCGATGAACGGCTCGGGATCGAGACCCAGGATCTCCCCGAGCGAGCGCAGGAACTTGGTCGTCGACAGGATGCCGATCGGCGCCTGCAGGTAGGGCCGCTCCAGATCCTCGCAGAGCAGGCGCCCGAATTCCCGGTAGAGGCAGATATTGGCGTCAGCGTTGACGAGCTTCGGCACGTCCGCGAGGTGCGAACCCAGGGGGAAGGTGAGGTTCACCTCGGCGCCGATTCCCTCGACCAGCCGCCGGATCTCGGCGAGATCGGAGGGCATGTTGAAGGTGCCGTAGGCCGGCCCGATCAGGTTCACTCGCGGCTTCTCGCCGGCCTTCTTCTCCGGCCGGGCCGGGATGCCCTTCTTGGCGAATTTCTTGGCCCCGTATTCCTGCCAGAGCCAGCGCATCGCCCGGTCGGCGGCCTGCCACTGGTCCTCGTCGATGGTGCGCGGCAGGAAGCGCTGGAGGCCCGTGCCCTCCGGCGTAACGCCGCCGCCGATCATCTCGGCGATGGAGCCGGTGACTACCACGCTGGGCTGACCGGGATCGAGGGTCGCGTGGGCACGCTTCATCGCACCCTCGGTCCCGTGCCGGCCGAGTTCCTCCTCGGCGAGACCGGTCACGACGATCGGCAGCTCGTGGGGCGGTAGCGCGTCGGTGTAGTGCAGCACCGAGGTCACCGGCAGGTTCTCGCAGCCGACGGGACCGTCGATGACGACCTGCAGGCCCTTGATCGCCGTGAAGACGTAGACCGCGCCCCAGTATCCTCCGGCCCTGTCGTGATCGAGGATGAGCATCAGGCCATCTCCCCGATCGGCTTCTTCGGACCCTCGATCTTCGGTCCCTGACGCTTCTGCGGCACCTCCTGCCAGACGCCCGCGGCGTGGCCGGTGCCGACGCCCTCGAAGAAGTCCCGCATGGCGTCGAACCGCGCCTTATTGCCGAGCGCGGCGTTGATCACCGTGGCGAGCGACCCGGCGCCGGCCGCACCCATGAGCGGGCGCGCCGAGATCAGGTTGGTGAAGTAGAGCGCCGGGGTGCCGCGCTCCTTCGCCCGCTGCACGACCGGCGTCGTGCCGATGGCGAGGTCCGGCTTCAGCGACTCGAACGCGTAGAGGTCGTCTTCCAGGGACGCCCGGTAATGCACCTGCGTGCCGCGGGCCTCCAGCCAGTCGCGGTCGGCCTCCGACCACGGCGTGCGCGGGCAGGCGGTGCCGACATAGGAAACCTCGGCGCCGCTCTCCACGAGGAGGCGCGCCACGAGCAGCTCCGAGCCCTCGTAACCGGAGAGTGTGATCCGGCCCCTGATCGGCATCGCACCGAGCGCCCCGCGGATACCCGGCAGGATCTTGTTCTTGGCCGCCTCGACGGTGGCGCGCGCCACCCCGCAGGCCTCGCCGATCCGGTCGAGCCAGTCGGCGGTGCCGTCAACGCCCACGGGGGCCGAGCCGACGATCGGGCGGCCCGCCGCCTCGAATTCGCGGATCGAGGCCGTGTAGAACGGGTGGATCGCCGCCACCGCGGCACAGTCGAGGGCCGCGTAGAGTTCGCGCCACTCGCGGGTCGGCACCACCGGGCCGGCTGACAGCCCAAGCGGCTCCAGGAGCGATCCGATCACCACCGGATCGGCCGGAAACACCTCGCCGAGGAGCGCCACGCTCGGGCGCTCGGAACGGCCACCGCGCGGCGCAGCAACGGGGCCCTGCTCGGCTTCCGCGCGCGCGAACTTCAGCATCGCGCCGGCCAGGACGTCCTTGGCCTCGGCATGGGTCGGCACGCCGAAGCCCGGCACGTCGATGCCGATCACCCGGACGCCGTCGATCTCCTTGGGCAGCAGGCGCAGCGGCACGCCGGAGGCCGTCGGGACGCAGAGATTGATGACGACGACGGCGTCGTAGTCCTCCGGCTTCGCGATGGCGTGGACCGCCTCGCGGATGTCCTCGAACAGCTTGCCGGTGACGAGCGTCTCGGAGTTGAACGGCACGTAGCCGACGCTGCGCCGTGCGCCGTAGAAGTGCGACGTGAAGGTCAGGCCGTACACGCAGCAGGCCGAGCCCGACAGGATCGTCGCCGTGCGCCGCATGCGCAGGCCGACGCGCAGCGAGCCGAAGGCCGGGCACATACTCTGCGGCTGGTCGTGCGGTCCCTGCGGATAGTCGCTGCGGAGCTGCGCCAGGGTCTCCGACATGCCGGCGGCCTCGGCGGCCGCAACCATCACGTCCTTGCCGGCGTGGCAGCCGAGCCCGTCGCCCTCGGTGGGGGCGCGGTCGATCGTCGAGGCCGCCTGGCGAGCCCGGAGATCGGCGATGTCGAGGGAGACGGCCATGCCTCAAACCTCGTCGTAGACGACTTCGAGGGACGGCTTGGTCACGTGCGCGACGCCGCACATGTCCTCATGGGTCGCGGGGACCAGGACCACGTCGCGGCCGGTGGTCTCGCTGGAGAACAGGCCGAGCAGGCCATCCTGCGAGAGCGGCGTCGGGCGGTGCGGCGCGGCCTCGGCGACGTTGGCGGCGAGCTCCGCGAACAGCGAGCCCCAGCGCCCCTCCGGCTTGCCGATGATCTCGTAATTCGCGCTCTTGCGCCGGATGTCCTCGTCAGCGGGGATCGAGGCCAGGACGGGAATCCCGGCGGCCTCCGCGAAGGCCTGGGCCTCGCCTGTGCCGTCGTCCTTGTTGATCACGAGGCCGCCGACGCCGACATTGCCGCCGAGCTTGCGGAAATACTCCACCGCCGAGCAGACGTTGTTGGCGACGTAGAGCGACTGCAGGTCGTTCGAGCCGACGACGATGACCTTCTGGCACATGTCCCGGGCGATCGGCAGGCCGAAGCCGCCGCAGACCACGTCGCCGAGGAAGTCGAGCAGGACGAAGTCGAAGCCCCACTCGTGGAAGCCGAGCTTCTCCAGAAGCTCGAAGCCGTGGATGATGCCGCGACCGCCGCAGCCGCGTCCGACCTCGGGGCCGCCGAGTTCCATGGCGTAGACACCGTCGCGCTTGAAGCAGACGTCGCCGATCGCGACCGCCTCGCCGGCGAGCTTCTTCCTGGTCGACGTCTCGATGATGGTCGGGCAGGCCTTGCCGCCGAAGAGGAGCGAGGTCGTGTCGCTCTTCGGGTCGCAGCCGATCAGCAGGACTTTCTTGCCCTGCTGGGCCATCATGTAGCTGAGATTGGCGAGGGTGAACGACTTGCCGATGCCGCCCTTGCCGTAGATCGCGATGATCTGCGTCTCTTTCTTCGCCGGTGCGGTCACGACCGCATCGGGCTCGATCGCGGCCTCGGCGCGGAGCTGGGTCGCTTGGGACAGGGCGGCCTTGTTGAGCTGAACGTTCACGCGGCGTCCCTCCAATCGAGGATCATCTTCAGGCAGCCCGGGTCCGCGAAGGCGGTGCGGTAGGCGTCCTGGGCCTGTGCCGCCGGGGCGCGGTGGGTAATCAGCCCGTCGAGGGAGAGCCGGCCGCTCTCGATCAGTCGGGTTACCGCCGCCGTGTCCTCGGGCCGGAACTCGGCGGAGATCCGGATCCGGGCCTCGCGCATGAAGGCGGGCGGGAAGGCGAAGCTGAGGGGCGCCTCGTAGAACCCGGCGAGGACGATCTCGCCTCCCGTTGCCAGACGGGCGATCAGGTCATCGAGACCCGCGGCGTTCCCGCTGACATCCGTGATCGTCGCGTAATCGCGGCGCGGATCCGCGTCGGGCGCGACGACGGTGTAGCCGTGTTCACCCGCGGCCCGGACGGGGTCGGTTTCCCAGACGGTGGGCGCGGCGCCCGCTGCCACCGTCAGCCTGGCGAGCAGGCGGCCGAGCACGCCGTGCCCGACAAGGAGCGGCGTTGCGCCAGGCGCGAGGCGTCCGAGGGCACGATGGGCCGTGGCGGCGAGGGCCAGGAGGCAGGCCTGCTCGCCCAGGGCTTCATCCACCGCCACGAGGCGGGCGGCCGGGGCTACCAGATGGGACGCCGCGCCCCCGAACAGGCCGCGGACGGAGCCGAAGCAGCGTGCCCCCGGGACGTACACCGTCTGGCCGACCCGGACCGAGGCGCCGGCATCCGCCTCCACGACGGTCCCGACGGATTCGTAGCCCGGAACGAGTGGGTACCCCATGCCCGGGAAGGGCGGCATCCGGCCGGACCAGAGCAGGCGCTCGGTGCCGGTGCTGATCCCGCTCCAGGAAACGGCCACAACCGCGTCCGCCTTGCCGGGCGGCGTCAGCGCCAGGCGCTGAACCGAGAGCTTCTCCGGGTTTTCCAGAATGACGGCCAGGGCGTCCATGGCTGGAATCGTCCACCCCTTGTGTTGCGACTCTCTCCGGTTCGGAGCCGCCAAGTGTCATCCTAAATAGACACAACTCGACGTCAAGCGACACTTACATTTTTGGGGCTGTTTTTTGGGCTTGCAGCACCCGCGTGAGCAGGGGGCGACGGGTCGAATGCTCACGCGTGGCAGTGAAACCTGCCGCCTCGAGCATCGCGCGGAGTTCCTCGGCGCGGCGTGGTCGACCGGAACCCATCGCCAGGAGGTAGAAGCCGAAATAGGCGTCGCCGACCGGCTCCGCGCCGGGCGTTCCGGCCATGGGCTCGGCGATCAGCAGCGTGCCGCCCGGTGGCAGCGCCGCATAGGCCGCCCTGAGCAGCGCCTGCGCAGCCTCGTCATCATGATCGTGGACGATCCGTACCAGGGAGATGATGTCGGCGCCCGAGGGCAGGCCGCCGTGGAAGTCGCCGCCGCGGCAGGTGATCCTCTCGCTGAGGCCGGATTGCCCCAGCCGAGCGGCAGCACGATCGGCAACGGCAGGCAGGTCGAACAGAGTCAGGCGGGGCGCTGCGTGCCGCGCCGCAACCGCCTGCAGGAAGGCGCCTTCGCCGCCGCCGACATCCATGAGGTGCCGGACCCGCGAGAGATCGCAGGCGTCGAGCACGTCCTCGGCGATCAATGCCTGCGAGGCGCCCATCAGGCCGCTGTAGGGTGCAACTGTGCGCGCGTCGCCCGCCCCGCCCGAGGCATAGGGCCAGTAGCCCGCGAGGCGGGTGGGCTGCGCCTGTCCGCGCAGCAACGCGACCGGATCCGCGAGATCGGCGTAGAGGAGCGCATGATGCTCGATCATGGCGGCGACGCCGGGATTGCCGACGAGCGCGGCTCCCAGATCGGCCAGCCCGAAACGATCTCCCGACAGGGCGCGCAACAGCCCGAGGGACTCGGCGGCGCGCAGCAGGCGCCGCGTCCTGTCCGGCGTAAGGTCGAGCCGACGTGCCAAGATATCGACCGACACTGGTCCATCGGCCAGGATCGCGAACAGATCGAGGCGGATGCAGGCGGTCAGAACCTGCGCGTAGACGAAGCCCGCGCAGAGGTCGAACAGCGCACGCGTGTTCCGGCGGGCGATATGGCGGGTGAGCGGGAAGCTAGCAGCCCAGCGCTGGAAGTCGGGACTCGCGACGAGGCGGTTGCGCCATGCGAGCCACCTGTCTGCCCAAGAGGATGGGACAGGCGGCACCGTGCCGGAGCCGGGGAGCGATCCGGCGCTCAGGCAACCACCGCCCGCAGGCTCGCGGGCAGGAACAGCCGCGCCTGCGCCTCGATCTCGGCGGTCAGGGCGGCCATACCCGGGCAGGCCGGGATCGACGCCACCGCCTCGCGGGTGAGCCGGGACAGGCGATCCAGCGCGCCTCCTCTCCCCAGAAGCGCGGCGGCGTTCGGACGTCCCAGCGTGGCGTCACGTCCAGCGGGTTTGCCGATCTCCTCCTGCCGACAGGCGACGTCCCGCAAGTCGTCGGCGACCTGATAGGCCTCGCCCAAGCATTCGCCGAGGCGCCTCCAGGGCTCAGGCTCGGCTCCCGCCGCGGCGGCGCCGGCGACGGTGGCGGCGGCGAACAGGGCGCCGGTCTTCGCCTGCTGGTAGTCGCTCAGGCTGACATGAGCCTCCGATTCCCAGGCCTGCCCCGCAGCGATGCCCGACGGAGACCCGGCGGCGCGGCCGAGAAGGCCGACGAGGCGACCGAGCCGCTCGGGATGACGGAAAGCGGCGCGGGCCAGGGTTTCGAAGGCGAGAACGATCAGTGCATCGCCGGTCAGGACGGCGATCGGTTCTCCGAATGCGACGTGGATGGAGGGCTTCTGCCGCCGCATCGGCGCATCGTCGAAGCATGGCAGGTCATCGTGGACCAGCGAGGCGCAATGCAGGATCTCGATCGCTGCCGCGGCCGCTTCGGAGCCGGCCGGGTTATCGTCGCCGCAGGCGCGGGCGACCGATAGGCATAAGCGGGGACGAATCCGGTGTCCGCCCGGGAACACCGCGTATCGCAGCGCTTCCGCGAGAAGGGGCGGCGCGCCGGGCGCCTCCGCGTAGGCAACGGCGCGATCCAGCGCCATCTCGATCCGCCGACCGGACTCCATGCGTTGCCTCCCGTGTTGAGATCGGTTGTCAGCAACAAGTGTCATTTCTTATTGACACTTTCAGGGGAGGAGATCAATCCCGTTCTCAGGGAGAACGCGGAGCGAGCATGGCGCAGGAACGCGTCGTCGTGATCGGAGCCGGGATCGGTGGCCTAGCCGCCGCTCTGCGGCTGGCCCATGCCGGATTCGATACGACCGTTCTGGAACGCGCGCCCCATCCCGGTGGAAAGATGCGGGCCGTTCCGGTCGGAGACCGCGCCGTCGAGGCCGGACCGACGGTTTTCACGATGCGTTGGGTCTTCGAGGAGCTGTTCGCGGATTGCGGCGCGCAACTCGCCGAACGGGTTTCGCTGGCACCGGCGCACCTCCTCGCTCGTCATGCCTGGAGCCGGCACGAACGCCTGGATCTCTTCGCCGACATCGAGGCATCGGCCGAGGCGATCGCCACCTTCGCGGGTTCGCGCGAGGCGGATGGCTACCGGCGGTTCTGCGCTCGCTCGGCTGAGGTCTACCGGACCCTCGAGGGTCCGTTCATCCGCGAGGGCCGGACGGGTCCCGCCGGGCTCGCGCAGCGGGTGGGGTTGTCGGGCCTCGGCGATCTCTGGCGGATCCAGCCTTTCACCACGCTCTGGTCGGCACTGGGCGCGTATTTCCGCGATCCGCGGTTGCTCCAGCTGTTCGGACGCTACGCCACCTATTGCGGCGCCTCGCCCTTCACCGCGCCGGCGACCCTGATGCTCGTCGCCCATGTGGAGCAGGCGGGCGTCTGGACCGTCGCAGGGGGGCTCAGCGGGCTCGCGCGGGCGGTGGCCGATCTCGCCGCGGAGCGGGGCGCGATGCTCCGCTACGGTGCGGAGGTCGAGCGTATCCTCACCGGAGGCGCCCGCGTCATTGGCGTGCGCCTCACGGACGGCACAATGGTCGCCGCCGACCGGGTCGTCTGCAACGCCGATTGCGCCGCCCTCGGCGCCGGCCTGCTCGGTCCCGAAGCCTCCGCTGCCGGCGAGCATCTCGCGCCCGGCGAGCGCTCGCTCTCTGCGGTCACCATCTGCGCCGAGGCAGTCGCCACCGGATTCCCGCTCGCGCACCACACGGTGTTCTTCTCGCGCGACTACCGGGCCGAATTCGACGCGCTCCTGCGCGCCCGTCGCCTGCCCGACGATCCGACCGTCTACATCTGCGCTCAGGACCGGGACGCGGCGGGTGCCGCGCCGCAGGGATCGGAACGCCTGCTCATGCTCGTCAACGCACCGGCGGATGGCCGGGAGAAACCGCTCACGCCGTCGGAGACCGAGACATGCGAGAGGAATTTGATCCGCCGGGTGCAGGCCTGCGGGCTCGCCCTGGACTTCACCTCGTCGGCGGTCATGACGACCCCGCGGGACTTCGACGCCCTGTTTCCCGGGACGGGGGGAGCTCTCTACGGGCGGGCGGCGCAGGGCTGGGCGACGACGTTCAAGCGCGCGGGCGCGCGCACGGCTCTTCCGGGCCTCTACCTGGCGGGGGGCTCGATCCATCCCGGGCCGGGCGTGCCGATGGCGGCGCAATCAGGTCGGCTGGCAGCGGCAGCGATCCTGGACGACCGCGATTCGACGGCGCGGTCGCGCGTGGTGGCTACGCGTGGTGGTACGTCGATGCGGTAAGCGACGACGGCCGCCAGGGCCTGACGATCATCGCGTTCATCGGCTGCGTGTTCTCACCCTATTATGCCTGGAGCGCCGAGAAGGACCCCTATGCCCATTGCGCCATGAACGTGGTGCTGTACGGCGACCGGGGCCGCTTCGCGATGACGGAGCGCCGCGCCGCCAGCCTGTCGCGGAGCGCCGACCATATCGCCGTGGGACCGAGCGCCATGCACTGGGATGGCACGGCCTTGACGGTGCGGATCGACGAGCGCGGGGCACCCCTTCCCCGCCGGATCCGCGGCACGGTCCGCCTCGAACCGCGCGGATTCACGGCGGGTCCGTTTCATCTCGACCGATCCGGCCGGCACCGCTGGTGGCCGATGGCGCCGTCCTCGCGGGTCGACGTCACCTTCGATCAGCCCGACCTCCGCTGGAACGGCAGCGGCTATTTCGACACGAATGACGGCGACGAGGCGCTGGAGGCCGCATTCTCCCGATGGACGTGGTGCCGGGCCGATCTGCCGGACGGTGCCGCGATCCTGTACGACGTCCAGCACCGCGACGGCGGCGGCCAGAACCTGTCGCTTCGATTCTCCGCCGACGGCAGCCGCCGTGATATCCGGCCGCCGCCGGCCGCGGCGCTCCCGGCGACACGCGTCTGGCGGATGCCGCGCGAAACCCGCAGTGACGGCGGCCGGTCGCGCGTGCTGGCGACGTACGAGGACACGCCGTTCTACACCCGCTCGCTGCTCGCCTCGACGTTGGGCGGCGAGCCGGTACGGGCCATGCACGAGAGCGTGTCGCTCGACCGGTTCCGCAATCCACTCGTGCGGCTCATGCTGCCCTTCCGGATCCCGCGGCCGTTGGCCCCGTGAGGGGCTACACGTGGACGCCGCCGGTCCCGGCCGTGCGCTGGTCCGCCGAGTCGATCCGAGGTCGAAGGCGATCGGCAATGCAAGCGAAGGTCGCCAGGCACAGCACGAAGCCGAGGGGAAAGCCGGTCAGCGCCGCCGCCTCGCGGGTAACCGCGAAAAGCGGTGCGCTACAGAGCAGCACGCGTTCGTGCGTTCGCAACCCGCCCGCCCGATAGGCAACCAGGGCCAGCAGCAAGGTAGCCGGGACGACCGGCGCGAGGTCGTAGACTGGCAGGTATGGTGACAGTAGGGGGGCGACGGCGACCAGCACGGCCGCGCGGAGTACAGGGTCGGTCAGCCGGCGCCACGCCTGGCAGGCCAGACCGAGCGCCAGCACGGCGACCAGCGCCTGCGCCGCCCAGGCGGCGGCCATTGAGCCGCCGAGCAGGCGCACGGCTCCGAACGCGCTGGCATTGAGGTCCAGGCCCGCGGCGGCGCTCTGCAGGATGATCCGATTCGTATCTCCGAGGGTGGCCAAGAAGCTGAGCCACGGCCCCGTCCCGAAGAGCGCGAGCGAGGCGAGGCAGAGGGTCAACACCGTCGAGAGGCAGGCCGCCAAGCAGTCTCGCCGGCCGGTCACCAGCAGGAGCAGCGGCGCCAGGGCCGCGAAGTGCGGCTTGTAGGCCAGCAGGCCGAAGCAGAGCCCGGCCAGCAGGGGGCGGCGGTCGACCAGCACCGCGCCGAGGGTCAGAAGCGATGCGGTGAACAGGCCGTTCTGGCCGTAGGCGAGGTTGCTGAGCACCAAGGGGTGGGCGAGCGCGACGAAGGCAACATCCATGCGGCCGGCTGCCACGCGCATTGCCAGTGCGAACAGGGCAAGCGAGAGCGCAGTCCAGAGCAGGTAGGCCGACTGCGGCTCCATCAGCGCCATGGCGGCTGCCGGAAGGAGGAACACCGGCGGGTAGTGCCAAGCGAACCGACATTCCTGTCCGAAGGCCGCCTTCATGTTCGCCAGGTGCACCGGCAGATCGTAGGGTTCGGCCCCCCGGCCCTCCAGGGCGGAGCGGCCGGCGACCCAAACCTGGACGAAGTCGTTGCCGAGGGGATCGCCGTACCAGTTTCGCCGCGGCTCCGGGCCGGTGCCGTAAACCAGGACGACCATGGCCAGGCCGAACGGGACGAGCACCCAGGCGGCGCGCTTGGCAAAGGCGAACAGGCGGGCGTCGCTGCTCAGGAGGCCTGCGAGGTCAGCCTGCAGCGCGGCAGCGCGTGCGGCCAATGGGCCCGGCGCGCGGGTCTGGATGTGCGCAGACATGACGGACGGGTTCCGCATCCGGGTTTCGCCACAATCTAAGCGCGTGCGGTTCCGGGCCCGTTAACAGGGGTGTTTGCGGCTCGGCCCGGCTTGTGCAAGAGGGCGGCGGCTGCGATCCTCGCGCCGTCAACCGGGGCGGTCATATCGATGCGACTGGACGAGGCGTCATCGGCCCCGCGCGTCCTGATCTACAGCCACGACACCTTCGGGCTCGGGCATCTGCGCCGGTCGCGGGCGATCGCCAACGCGGTTGTCGCATGCAACCGCGGCGCTCGGGCGATGATCGTCTCGGGCTCTCCGGTGGTCGATCGCTTCGCCTTCGCGCCGGGCGTCCGGACGGTCCGGCTGCCGCCCGTGACCAAGTTCGCTGACGGCAATTACGCCAGCCTCGACCAGGCGACTCCCCTCGCGCGTACCGTTGAGCAGCGATCCGCGATCATCGCCCAGGCCTGCGGTGCGTTCTGCCCCGACCTGATCATCGTCGACAAGGAGCCGGCCGGGTTCCACGGCGAGCTGCTGCCGGCGCTGGAGGGCGCCGCCGAACGCGACATCCGCATGGTCCTGGGCCTGCGCGATGTCCTCGACGATGCCGACCGCCTCGTGCCCGAATGGGAACGCAAGGGTGCCGCCGAGACGATGGCCCGCTTCTACGACGAGATCTGGGTCTACGGGCTGAGCCGCATCCACCAGCCCCTGGCCGCGCTGCCGATGGAGCCCGCGATGGCTGCCCAAGTCGAGGGGCGCCTGATCTACACCGGCTATCTCCGCCGCGAACTTCCGGAGTGCCGCGCCGGCCGCGAGGAGCCCGCCATCGCCAACGACGCGTTCATCCTCGTCACGCCGGGCGGCGGTGGCGACGGTGCCGCCCTGATCGACTGGGTGATCGCCGCCTATGAGGCCGATGCCGCAATCCCCCTGCCCGCACTCATTGCCTTCGGTCCCTTCCTCGATCCCGGAACGCGCGACGGCTTCGCGCATCGCATCCGCGGGCTCGGTGGCCGGATCGCGGCCATCACCTTCGATAGTGAAATCGAGTTCCTGATGCGCAAGGCCGCCGGCGTGGTCGCCATGGGCGGCTACAACACGTTCTGCGAAATCCTGTCCTTCGACCGGCGCACGATCCTCGTGCCCCGGACCGAGCCGAGGCGGGAACAGGCGATCCGGGCGCTCGCTGCCGAGCGGCTCGGCCTGGCGCGGGTGCTCATGGAGGCCGACGGCCGAACGCCCGAGCGCATGGCCGCCGCGCTCCGCGCCCTCCCGGACCAAGACCCGCCGTCGCGTGTGCTGGTCCCGGGCTTGCTCGACGGTCTCGACGTGGTCGCGCGCCGTGTCCAGGCGCTGACGGCGCGCGGCAGCGCGGATACGGAAGCCCGGCCGTTCCTGAAGGCCTATTCGTGAGCACCAATCGCATCGCCGTGGTGCTGAAGGGTTATCCGCGGCTCTCCGAGACCTTCATCGCGCAGGAGTTGCTGGCACTGGAACGGCGCGGCCTGCCTCTGGAGATCTGGTCCCTGCGCCGACCGACCGACCGGGCGCGCCACCCGATGCACATGCAGATCCGCGCGGAGGCCGCCTATCTGCCCGAATACCTGCACGAGGCGCCGTTACGGGTGCTCCGCGGTCTCGGTGCCGCGCTCCGGCGTCGGCGCCTGCCCGCACTCCTCGCAGTGTTCGCCCGGGACTTTCGACGTGATCCGACGGTATCGCGGATGCGTCGTCTCGGGCAGGCCCTGGTCCTCGCCCGGGAGCTGCCGGCGGATGTCGCCCATATCCATGTCCACTTCCTGCACACCCCCGCCAGCGTCGCCCGCTACGCGGCGCTGCTGACCGGGCGCCGGTGGAGCTTCTCGGCTCATGCCAAGGACATCTGGACAACGCCCGATTGGGAGCTGACCGAGAAGCTGCGCGACGCCGCATGGGGGGTGACTTGCACCCGCGACGGGCTCGCTCGCCTGGAGGCCCTCGCGCCCGGCCAGACGCTGCTTGCCTATCACGGGCTCGACCTCACCCGGTTCCCAAACCCGCCGCCGACGCGTGAACCGCGCGATGGGACGGATCCGGCCCGGCCCTTCCGGCTCCTCTGCGTCGGGCGGCTCGTCGCCAAGAAGGGGCACGACGACCTGATCGACGCCCTGGCCTCTCTGCCGCCTAACCTGCATTGGGAACTTGATCTGATCGGCGGCGGTGAATTGCGGGCAGCTCTGGAGGCGCGGGTCGGGGCCAGCGGCTTCGCGCAGCGTATCCGTTTCCGGGGCGCCCTTGCGCAACCCGCGGTGGTCGAAGCCATGCGGGCGGCCGACCTCTTCGTTCTGCCGACAAAGCCCGCTCCCGGCGGCGACCGCGACGGCTTGCCGAACGTGCTGATGGAGGCGGCGACCCAGGCGCTTCCGATCCTGGCGACCGCTTTCGCCGGGACTCCGGAATTCATCGCCGACGGCGTTCACGGCGTTCTCGTTCCACCGGGTGCGCCGGCGCCCCTTGCCGCGGCCCTGACTCGGCTTGCGGGCGACCCGGCCCTCCGTCACCGGCTCGGCGCGGCCGCCCGTGTACGCCTCGTGCATGACTTCTCCGAGGAGGCCGCAATCGCGCTGATCGCCGGTCGGCTGCGCGCCTCCGCGGGACTGACGCGGGATTCGGCCGCCCACGAACCGGAGCTGTCCGCGTGCGCGTCCTGATTGCGGTCACGCATCTGCTCGGGGCGGGGCATCTCACGCGTGCCGCGGCCCTGGCCCGCGCCTTTGCGGCAGCCGGTCACGAGGCCATGCTGATCTCGGGTGGCGTCCCGGCGCCGATGGTCCGCCACGACGGGCTCCGCTTCGTGCAGCTCCCGCCGCTCCGGATCGTCGGCACGGATTTCTCGACGCTACTCGAGCCCGACGGACGACCAGCAGAAGCCGCGCTACTCGCGCGCCGGCGCGCGCTCCTGATCGAGGCATTCAGGGCTTTCGCACCGGACGCGATCATCACCGAGCTGTTCCCGTTCGGCCGGCGCGCCCTGGCACCCGAGTTCCTGGCGCTGGTGGAAGCCGCCCACGAACGCGGGCCGCGTCCGCTCGTGCTCGCCTCCGTGCGCGACATCCTCGTGGCCTCGACGAAGCCTGCGCGCATCGCCGAGGCGCATGCGCGCGTCGCGAAGCTCTACGACGCCGTCCTGGTTCACGGTGATCCGGCCCTCGCGCCCCTTGACGCTTCCTGGCCCGTGGACGCCGGCACGGTCGCGAAGATCCGCTACACCGGCTACGTGGACGAAGGCATCGAGGCCGCGCCAGCCTCCCGCCGCGCGGGCATACTGGTTGCGGCCGGATCCGGGCCCGCAGGGCTGCTTCTGCTCCGTGCGGCCGCCGAGGCGGCGCGGCAGCGGCCGGTTCTCGGCTGGCGGATCCTGGCCGGCCACGGCGTGCCCGAGGCCGCGTTGTCCGGGATCGGCCAAGGTCTGGCGCCCGGCATCCTCGGCCGGGCCCGGCCCGATTACCGCGCCCTCCTGGCCGGCGCCGCTCTGTCGGTCAGCCAGTGCGGCTACAACACGGCCATCGATCTCCTCGCTACCGGCACGCCCGCCGTGCTGGTCCCCTTCGAGGCCGGTGGCGAGACCGAGCAGCGCCTGCGCGCCGAGCGTCTCGCCGCCCGCGGTCTCGGCCGGGTGCTGCCGGAAGCGGCGCTGACGGCCGAGACCCTCTTGGCGGCGATCGAGGCGCAGAGCGCCGCGCCTGCGCCCGGTCCGCACGGCATCGATCTCGACGGTGCCCGGCGCACGGTCGTATCGGTGGAGACCTTGCACGAAGATGGCCCGGCGCGACGCGCACGTATTCCTTTCTCCGATTCCGCTTTCGAGGCCGTCCGCGGCGCCCTGGACGCCGTGGCGGCGCGGGGCCTGCGCGTGCCGCTGTTCTGGCGTGACGACGATGCCGTTGCCGGAAGCCCGGCGCTCGACCGGCTCATCAGGCTCTCCGAATCGCACGGCATGTCGCTGCTCCTCGCGGCGATCCCAGACGGAATCGAGCGCTCGCTTCAGCGGCGGCTCGAAACGGCGTCGGGCTTGTGTGTCGCCGTCCACGGCTTGGCCCATCGCAACCACGCCCCGCCGGGTGAGAGGCAGGCGGAATTCGGTGTGCACCGGTCCCTCGAGACGCGGATCGCAGAGGCCGCTGCAGGCCTGCGGATCGCCCGGGAGCGGCTGCCGGAGGCGAACGTCCTGCCCGTCTTCGTGCCTCCCTGGAACCGCCTCGCGCCGGATCTCGCCGCCGCTCTGCCCGATCTCGGCTACCGGGGCCTTTCGGCCGTGCCCGGTCCGCCGGTCCCCGGCTTGCGCCGGCTCGACGCCACGCTCGACCCGATCGATTGGCGCGGCAGCCGGTCCCTGCGCGCTCCGGAGGCGCTGTTGTGCGGCCTCGCCGCCGAGATCATCCGGGCGCCGGAGCAGCCGATCGGATTGCTGACCCATCACCGCGTCCACGACGCGGCGATCTGGACCTTCGTCACGACGCTCCTGGCGTATCTCCTCAGGCATCCGGCGATACAGATCCTGGATCCTCGGGAGCACTTCGGCACCGCCGCGATGGACATGCGCCCAACGGCATCTAAGTCTCAGGCATCACAGATCGCGAGGACGGGTTGAGCCCGCTATTGTCCATCCGCGACCTCGCGGTCGCGTTCCGTACGGAGACTGGACCGTTCGAGGCGCTCCACGGCCTGTCCCTCGACGTCTTCCAGGGCCGGACCCTCGCCCTGGTCGGCGAGTCCGGCTCGGGAAAATCGGTGACCGCCCAGGCGATCCTCCGGATCCTGCCGCCCGCCGCCGCCATCAGCCACGGCCGGATCCTGTTCCGGGAGGGCGAAATGGAGATCGACATCGCCCGGCTGTCTGCCGAGGGCGAGGCGATGCGGGCGATCCGCGGCCAGCGCATCGCCATGATCTTCCAGGAGCCGATGACCTGCCTGTCGCCGCTGCATACGGTGGGCGATCAGATCGGCGAGGCGCTTCGCCTCCACACGGGGGCGGATCGCAAGGAGGCGGATGCGCGGACCGAGGACGCGCTGGCCCGGGTCGGCTTCCCCGATCCGCACCGTGCCCTGCGGACCTATCCGTTCGAGCTGTCCGGGGGACTGCGCCAGCGCGCCATGATCGCGATGGCGCTGATCCTGAAGCCCGCCCTCCTAGTCGCCGATGAGCCGACAACCGCGCTCGACGTCACGACCCAGGCGCAGATCCTCGCTCTGCTGGCCCGCCTCCAGGACGAGACCGGGATGGCGATCCTGCTGATCACCCATGATCTCGGCGTGGTCGCCAACATCGCACACGACGTGGCCGTCCTGTATCGCGGCCGCTTCGTCGAGTCGGGCCCGCGCGACACGGTGATGCGTGCGCCGGGCCATGCCTATCTCCGGGCGCTTCTCCATGCGGTGCCGCGCTTCGACATGGCACCCGGCGAGCGGCTGACGCCGATCCGCCCCGCCCAGGCCGAGATCCCCACAGGGCAGAGTCCTGCGCCGCTGATGGGGCCGCTTCTCCAGGTTGAGGGGGTGAGCAAGAGCTTCACCCTGCGCGCTGGACGGTTGTGGCAGAAGCCGCGGATCGTTCATGCGGTCTCCGACGTCTCCCTGCGCCTCGCGGCCGGCCAGACGCTCGGGCTCGTCGGCGAATCCGGGTCGGGCAAGACCACCGTCTCGAAGATGATCATGCGGGCGCTCCGACCGGATTCCGGCCGGATCCTGTTCGATGACGGCAGCGGCCCTCGGGACGTCCACGCTTTGAGCGGCGATGCGCTGTTCGCCTATCGCCGCACGGTCCAGTTCGTATTCCAGGACCCCTACGCGTCCCTCGATCCGCGCATGACCGTCCGGCAGATCCTGTCGGAGCCGATGGAGATCCATGGCGTCCCGGCAGCGGAACGGCGGGAGCGCTGCCGCGCCCTGATGGCGATGGTCGGCCTGGAGCCCAACGGCCTTAGCCGCTATCCCCACGCCTTCTCGGGCGGGCAGCGGCAGCGCATCGGCATCGCCCGGGCCCTCGCACCGAAGCCGCGGCTGCTGGTGCTCGACGAGCCGGTCTCGGCCCTCGACGTCTCGGTCCAGGCACAGATCCTGAATCTGCTCAAGGATCTCCAGGCGGCGCTCGGCCTCTCCTATCTCATCGTCTCCCACAATCTGGCAGTGATCGACTACATGGCGGATACCATCAGCGTGATGTGCCGCGGGCGCATCGTCGAGGAGGCTCCCCGCGCCGCCCTGTTCCGCCGTCCCGTCCACCCTTACACGCGGGCGCTGCTCGCCGCCGTGCCGGATCCGAGCCTCGACCACCCTCTCGATTTCGCGGCGGTGGCGGGTGACCAGAACGACCCGGCACGCTGGGAAGACCCGTTCCGTCTGGCCCCCGACGAGGCCGGTGCGATGCGCGCGGTCGAGACCGGGCACTGGGTGCGCTTCGGCGCCGCCCACGCGGCGGAGGCCGCGTGATGCAGGCCCGGCCACCCGTGATGCTGGAGCGCCTGCGCCGCAAGGTGCTGTCGCCCCTCTTCGATCGACTCGGCTACGACCTCGTCCCGGCCGCCCCCGATTGGAGCCACCGGCCGACCTCGCCGCGCGAGGTGACGACGCTCCTCGAATCTGCCGCCGCCATCCTGGAACGGGATCTCGCCGCGGCCGGTCTCGTCCCGGACGGCGCTGTGCTCGAACAGGTCCGGGCGTTCTGGGCGCTGATCCCGACCGCCCCCGTCCGGCAGCGCCGCGGCGGTAGCGGCTTCAATGGCGCGCTGCAACTCTACGTCGCAATGCGGGCGTTAAGGCCCGATTTCGTCATTGAGTCGGGGGTGTTCCGCGGCCTCACCACCTGGGTGATCCGGCAGGCATGCCCACAGGCGCAGATCTTCTGCCACGATCCGGACCTGTCGGGACTGCAGTACCGTGACCGGCTGGCGCGCTACAGTACCGCGGACTGGTCGACGGCCGACTGGTCCCTACTCGATCCGGCACGGACGGTGGCGTTCTTCGACGACCACGTGGCCCAGGGCCGACGGGTCTTGGAGGCTCAGGCCCGCGGCCTGACCCGGTTGCTCTTCGACGACGATGCGGCCGCGCACCGGATCCACGCCCATGGTGGCCCCGCGCATCCGACCATCGCGATGATCACCGGCCCCGAACGCAGTCCGGAGCCGATCCGATGGACCCGGAACGGCCGCCACTTCGAGCAGCCGGTCGATGACGCGCTTGTCCGTCAGGCGGCCGGCCTGATCCTCCGGTCGCATGCCTTCGACGATCTGCACCGGGCCACGGGCTACTCGCCGGCGCGGCTGACCTCGGTGACGCTGCGGGGTGGCACATGAGCGCGTGGGATATCCGGAACGGGCCCCCCGCCCCCCTTCCCGACAGAGGCGAGCGCGACACCGCAGTCTCCCGGCGCGCCCTTCTTGCCGGCCTCGGCGCCACCCTGACCTGGTCGCGCGCGCCGTCACGGGCCCTCGCGGATACGCCGCCGGACGCCCCCGGTCCGCCGACCGCCCCCTACCTCGCCGACCTCGCCGCCCACGGACGTCGTCTCGGGACAAGGGGCGGGACGATCCGGACCCTGATCGCGAAGGCCCGGGACGTCCGCTACCTGTCGGTTTACGGCTATACTCGCCTCATCGGCTACGACACCGACCTGAACCTGCGGCCCGACGTGCTGGAGCGGGTCGATGTCGAGGGCGGCCGCTTTACCTTCACCCTGCGCCAGGGACACCGCTGGTCGGACGGCCATCCGTTCACCACGGAGGATTTCCGCTACTACTGGGAGGATGTCGCCAACGAGAAGGCGCTGAACCCCGACGGGCCCGCAACCTTTTTCCGGGTCGACGGCAAGCTTCCCCAGGTCGAATTCCTCGACCCGGTCACCGTCCGCTACAGCTGGGACCGTCCGAACCCGATGTTCCTGCCTGCTCTGGCGGCGCCGCGGGATCCGTTGATCTAC
Source organism: Methylobacterium sp. P1-11 (assembly GCF_008329595.1). Classification (NCBI taxonomy): domain Bacteria; kingdom Pseudomonadati; phylum Pseudomonadota; class Alphaproteobacteria; order Hyphomicrobiales; family Methylobacteriaceae; genus Methylobacterium; species Methylobacterium sp. P1-11. The sequence goes on along the minus strand of NZ_NPKS01000001.1, from coordinate 167,383 downwards.
CGGCCGTCGCATTACCTCAAGCCATTTCACGCCCGCTACATCGGCAAGGACGCCGCCGACGCGAAGGCCAAGGCGCTCAAGCTTCGCGGCTGGGCAGCGCTGCACAACCGACTCGACGACAATTACGAACTCAACAATCCGGATTGCCCCACCCTGCAGGGCTGGGTGCCGCGGACCCGCTCGCCGGCGACCCGGTTCCGGTTCGAGCGCAACCGCAGCTACCACCGGGTCGACACGGCCGGCACGCAGCTGCCCTACGTCGACACCATCGTGATGGATGTGGCCTCCCAGGGCCTTCTGGTCGCCAAGACCAATGCCGGCGAGGCGGATCTGATGTTCCGCGGGCTGTCGATGCCCGACATTCCGAGCCTCAAGGAGGGCGAGGCTGCGCATCGCTACCGCACCAACCTGTGGCCCGTGGCCCGTGGTTCGGAGATCGCCCTCTATCCGAACCTTACCACGGCGGATCCGGCCTGGCGGAAGCTCAACCGTGATTTGCGCTATCGGCAGGCCTTGTCGCTCGCCATCGATCGCCGGACGCTCAACAACACGCTGCTGTTCGGGCTCGGCACCGAAGGCAACGACACGATCGTGTCGGAGAGCGCGCTCTTCGAGCCTGAGATGCGGAGCCTCAATGCGGGTTACGATCCGGCGCAGGCCGCGAAGCTCTTGGACGCCGTGGGCCTGACCGGACGCGACGGATCGGGCACGCGACTGCTGCCGGGGGGGCAGCCCCTTGAGATCGTGGTGGAGAGCGACGGCGAGGCCGAAATGGTGCTCGACGCGCTGCAACTCATCACCGAGTTCTGGCGCGAGATCGGCATCCGCCTGATCACCAAGCCGCAGGAGCGCACAAACTTGCACCGCCGCTCCATCGGCGGCCTGACCGTCATGGTCGCTGCCCAGGGGCTCGACCTCGCGGTCCCGACCGCGATCATGCCGCCGACGGAACTTAGTCCGGCTCAGCCGGAGCATTATTCCTGGCCGCTCTGGAGCATGAACGTCGAGAGCCGCGGTAAGAGTGGGGAGACCTGCGACATGCCGGAGGTACGGCGCCTGCTCGACCTCGATCGGCAGTGGCGCGACACCGACGATGCCGGCAAGCAGGCTGCGATCTGGCGCGAGATGCTGATGAACCACGCGCACAACACCTGGGTGATCGGCACGGTGGCGGGCGCGCTCCAGCCTGTGGTCGGCGCGGAGCGCCTGATCAACCTGCCGAAGCGCGCGCTCTATTCGTGGGATCCCACGGCGATGATCGGCGTGCAGCGCCTCGACGAGCTGTTCTGGGACAGCGGCGCCGATAAGCGCGCGGAGGTCCGGTGATCACTCAGATCCTCCGCCGGATCGTCACCATGGCGATGACGCTGCTCGTCATCTCGGCGCTCGTCTTCATCATCATCAAGCTGCCCCCCGGCGACTACCTGACCAACCGGATCATGGAGCTTCGCGCCACCGGCGATGCCAGCTCCGTGGCGAAGGCGGAGTTGCTGATCCAGCAATACGGGCTCGACCGCCCGGTCTGGCAGCAATACCTGATGTGGATCGGAGTCATGCCCGGGTCGGTGGGATTCTCCGGCCTGCTCCAGGGCGATTGGGGTTGGTCGTTCGAGTACGACAAGCCAGTGGCCGACGTCGTGGGCGATGCCCTGTGGCTGACCCTGCTGATCAACCTGACGGCGGTGGTGTTCGTCCACCTCGTGGCGATCCCGGCGGCGATCTATTCGGCGACGCACCGGAACACGGCCGGTGATGCCGTCGTGACCCTGCTGGGCTATGTCGGGCTCGCAGTGCCGGGTTTTCTGCTGGCGCTGATCTTGCTGTTCTATGCCAACCGTTGGTTCGGGCTGTCGATCGGCGGCCTCTACGATTCGGCGCTCACCAACCAGCCCTGGACCTGGGAGAAGATTCGCTCGCTCCTGGCCCACTTGATCGTGCCGACCCTGGTGATCGGGCTTGGCGGCACGGCGGCCATGATCCGGCGGATGCGGGCCAACCTGCTCGACGAGCTGGCCAAGCCCTATACGGTCACGGCTCGTGCCAAAGGCCTGCCGCCCCTGCGGGCCTTGCTGAAATACCCGTTCCGGATGTCGCTTAATCCGTTCGTGGCGGATATCGGCAACCTGTTGCCGCATCTCGTCTCGGGTTCGGTTCTGGTCTCCCTGGTGCTCAGCCTGCCGACTGTCGGGCCGCTGCTCCTCGAAGCCTTGCGCAATCAGGACCAGTTCATGGCCGGGTTCATCCTGATGTTCGTCGCGGCTCTGACCCTCGTCGGCATGCTGATCTCGGACCTGATCCTGGTCTGGCTGGATCCGCGCATCCGCATGGGCCTGCGATGAACCGGCCTGCGATGAGCGGTGCGCGCCCCGCATCCGGACATTTCGTCGATCCGGCCCCATTCGAACCGGAATCCCGGCCCGAGAGCCCGGTCGCCACGGCCTCCGCTTGGCGGCTGATCCTGCGGAAGTTCCTGCGACACCGTCTGGCCGTGGCCTCGGCGCTGATCTTGCTCGCGCTCTACGCCACCGTGCCCTTCGTCGAGCAGCTGGCACCTTACGGGCAGGCCCGGCGCAACGGCGACTTCCTCTACGCGCCGCCGCAGGGCGTTCATCTGTTCCATGAGGGCCGGTTCGTCGGGCCCTTCGTCTATCCCTATCGCGCCCATCTCGATCTCGACACGTTCCGTCGAGACTACAAGGTGGATGCGTCCGCTCCGCAGCCGCTGCGGTTCCTCTGCCGGGGCGACGGCTACGACTGGCTCGGGCTCGTCAACGCCGACCTGCACTTCGTCTGCCCGCCGAAAAATGGCACGCTTTTCCTCCTCGGTACCGACAAGCTGGGGCGCGACCTGTTCTCCCGCATGATCTACGGGGCTCGGATCTCGCTCACCATCGGCCTCGTCGGCGTGGCGATCTCTTTCACACTCGGGCTCTTCTTCGGCGGCATCGCGGGCTATTTCGGTGGTCTCGTCGACGCCGCCGTGCAGCGGCTCATCGAGGTGGTCCGTTCCCTGCCCGAGCTTCCGCTCTGGCTCGCGCTGTCGGCGGCACTGCCGCCGAACTGGAGCCCGCTGCTGATCTTCTTCGGCATCACGGTGATCCTCGGCCTGCTCGACTGGCCCGGACTCGCCCGTGCGGTGCGCGGCAAGCTACTGGCTTTGCGCGAGGAGGATTTCGTCCAGGCCGCCGAGCTGATGGGCGCCTCGCCCACCCGGGTGATCGGCCGTCACCTGATCCCGAACTTCATGAGCCACCTGATCGCTTCCGCGACCCTGTCGATCCCGACCATGATCCTCGGCGAGACGGCCCTCTCCTTCCTGGGTCTGGGCTTGAGACCGCCGGTGACCAGCTGGGGCGTGCTGCTCAACGAAGCACAGAATCTCGCGGCGGTGCAGCTCTACCCATGGCTGCTTCTGCCGGTGCTTCCCGTGCTGGTGACGGTCCTGGCCTTCAACTTCATGGGTGATGGGCTGCGCGACGCGGCCGATCCGTATCACTGATTGAGGCTGCGTCGGCCTGCTTCGTAAGGGCGGCGTGGCGACCCCGGAGCGCGGCGCAGGACGCCGTCGCGTTGGGCGCGTGCCGCACGGCGTCGACGCGAGGGCGAGGTGCGTCTGCCTATCCCGCAAGCGGAAGCGGTGCGATCCGCGTCGGCGCGGCCGCGCTCTTGCGCTCCAGCAGACCCGGGGGCGGAACCGGCGCATCGATGGTGCAGACGACGCCGGTCGGTTCGTAGCTGAGTACGACCTCGCCGGCGAGTTCCCGGGCGAGGCTGCGCTCGATGAGGCGCGAGCCGAATCCGGTCCGGGTCGGCTTCTTCACAGGCGGTCCACCGCGTTCCGACCAGCGGAGGGAGAGCTGCATCCCCTCCGCGCGTCGTACGGTCCAAGAGATCTCGACCATGCCGCCCTCGGCCGACAGCGCGCCATACTTCACGGCATTCGTGCCGAGTTCGTGCAGCGCCATCGCGATCGACAGGGCGAGCCGTGGCGGCAGCCGCAGGGCCGGACCCACGACCTTGAACCGCGAGGCTCGGCCGTCGCCGGCTTCCAGTGGCCGGATCGCGTCTGCCACGACGGCGGAGAGTTCCGCGCCCTCCCAGCTTTCCCGGGTGAGCACGTCGTGGACCCGCGCCAAAGCCAGGAGGCGCGCCTCGAACGCCGCGCGCGCCGCGTCGGCCTCCGCGCCCTCCAGCCCGCGCAGCGACTGCGCGGCGATCGACTGCACCGTGGCCAGGGTGTTCTTCACCCGATGGTTCAGTTCGTGGATCAGGAGCAGCAGATGCTCCTCGGCATTCTTCGTGTCGGTGATGTCGATGTTGCAGCCGGTATAGCCCAGGAAGTTCTGGTCGTCGTCGAGCCGTGGAACGCCTTCGCATTGGAGCCACCGCACGGCCCCCGTCTGGTCGATCACCCGCGCCTCCGTGCGGAACGGCATGCGGGCCTCGAACGCCTTCGTGAAGGCGCTGCGGAAGCCCTCCAGATCATCGGGATGGACGATCTGGTGCCAGCCGTCGTCGTTGAAGCGCGCTGCGGGCAATCCGAACAGGTGCTCGAAATGAAGATTGGCGAAGCTGACTGCCCCGGTCTCGTCGGTCATCCAGATCAGGGCGGGAGCCGAATCGGCCATATGCCGGAAGCGCGCCTCGCTCTCGCTCAAGGCGCTCAAGCCGCGCTTGGTTTCGGCGAGGGCCCGGTCGCGTTCTTCCTCGCGGGTCCGCAGCCGGAGGGACGCCTCCGACAGCACGGCGCCGAGCCGCTGGATCTCATGCACCGGAGACGACACGCGCGGGATCGCCTCGCCCCGGGCCAGCGCGGGTCCGGAGGCGGCCAGCAGGCGCAGGGGACGCGAGACACGTGACCAGAGATTCACCGCCAGGAGCGACGAGGTGGCGAGCACCAACAGACCGAATCCGGCGAAGGCCCAGATCCAGCGCCGTACCCGCGCATCGACGAGCGCCTGAGGGATGCTCGTGGCGACCATCCAGCCCGTCAGCCGCGAGCGTGCCTCGATCACCACCACCGGCTTGTGCTGGCGGTCCTGGCCTTCCCAGACGCCTGGGGTCGCCGATTGCACTTGGCGGAGGCTGGCGAGGCGCGGCTTGCCGACCACCGCCTCGGGATCGGGGAGCCGGGCCAGGACGATGCCGGACCGGTCGCTGATCCCCGTCGTCCAACCCGGAACGACCTCGCGGGACAGGATGCCTTGAAGGCGGGAGAGGGGGACGGTGAAGCTCAGGATGTAGCCGACTTCGCCGTCGATCATCACCGGCACGCCGACCGCGTAGGTCGCCTCGCTCGGCGTCGGGCCCGGCACGTAGCCGCTCACCATCGCGCGCTGCGTGCCCCGGGCCAGGTCCTGGTCGAAGGGAAGCGCGACCATCGGCATCGGCGCACCGCGCGGGACGCCGGTATTCACCACCTCCTGACCGTTGGGCCGGCGCAGCAGCACATCCAGGTCGATCGATTCGCGGACGAGGCGCGCCTGGGCGTCGAACGCCTCGAATTCGCCCAGCCGGATCCGCGGTGAGGTCGCAAGGGTCTGCAGCACCGAGACCAGGCCGGCGGTGTCGCGGTCCAGGGAGAGGCCGATGCCGCGGACGTTCTCGCGGGCATCCTGCTCGAACCGCGCACGCTCGGCGGACGCATAGCGCATCAGCAGAATGCTGGTGAACAGCAGGCCCGGGCCGATCAGCGCGATCACCAGCGCGATCAGATAGACCTGAGTCGAGAACCCGCTGCCCCCGAAACGGTGCAGCCGCCGCGACAGCCACGAGCGGCGCGCGGGGATCACCGCCGGGACGCCTGCGCCCTCGGCTTGATGGTCCGGACTCAAGCGGGGTCCGTCCCCGGCCTGCGGCGCCCCGCAGGCTCGTCGCCGTTCCCTCGCCTCATGACCGGTCGATATGACCGAGATCGCGCGCCGGGTCGAGGTGGTCGCGCACGCGCTGCTTCAGCGCCTTTACATCCGGGAAGCCGCCATCGCGCACCCGTTCCCACAGGAGCACCTCGCCCAGTTCGATGCGGAAGGTGCCCCCAGAGGCCGGGATGAGGGCGACTTCGCCGAGGTCGTCACGAAAGGTCGAGAGCAGCTCCTGCGCCATCCAAGCCGCGCGCAGAAGCCAATTGCACTGTGTGCAGTAAGTGATCGCGACGCGCGGTCGCCCTAGCGTCGCCGCGCCCTCCGCCGTCACGTCGCTGCCGGGTTTTGCGCCCGCTGGCCCATCGTGCATGCTCGCACAGCGCACCGGGCCGCCGGCCTTGTCAACCTCGCATGCGTAGAGGACGGTGGGCCTGCCAACAGGGACGATCGCGCTTGGACTTGGCGGCCCTCGATTCGGAGCCGCCTTCGGATGACTGTCTTGGTGTTTCCGAACATCATCTGCCGCGCTTGACGTGTCGGCCTGCCGCGCACTAGAAGGCCCGCCACCGGGTCGCGGCGCCCTTGAGGGCGAGCGGCAAGTATGCGTGCGCTCAGGCTGCACGCCGGTACGGACGGTTAGCACAGCGGTAGTGCGTTCCCTTCACACGGGAAAGGTCGCAGGTTCGATCCCTGCACCGTCCACCATTACACCCGCCCTCTCCCGAAGGTCTGATCAGGTCGGCTGCCGCGTCGGTTTGCCACTCGAAATGCGCGTGCTAAGGGCGCTCGATCGGCGAACGCATAAGCTTGCACCCGGCCATCCGGGTCGCAGGTCACGGGCAGGGGAAGGGCGGGAACAGCCATGAAGGATATCCTCGACAAGCTCGACCAGCGTCGGGCGCAGGCCCGTCTCGGAGGCGGCGAGAAGCGGGTCGAGGCGCAACACAAGCGCGGCAAGCTCACGGCGCGCGAGCGGATCGAACTCCTCCTCGACCACGGGTCGTTCGAGGAATTCGACATGTTCGTGCAGCACCGCTCCACCGATTTCGGCATGGAGAAGCAGAAGATCCCCGGCGACGGCGTCGTCACCGGCTGGGGCACGATCAACGGCCGCACCGTCTTCCTGTTCTCCAAGGACTTCACCGTGTTCGGCGGCTCCCTGTCGGAGGCACACGCCCAGAAGATCGTGAAGGTCCAGGACATGGCGCTCAAGATGCGCGCCCCGATCATCGGCATCTTCGATGCCGGCGGCGCCCGCATCCAGGAGGGCGTCGCCGCGCTCGGCGGCTACGGCGAGGTCTTCCGCCGCAACGTCATGGCCTCCGGCGTCATCCCGCAGATCTCGGTGATCATGGGCCCCTGTGCGGGCGGCGACGTCTATTCGCCGGCCATGACCGATTTCATCTTCATGGTCCGCGACACGAGCTACATGTTCGTGACCGGCCCCGACGTGGTGAAGACGGTCACCAACGAAGTCGTGACCGCCGAGGAACTCGGCGGCGCCAAGGTCCACACGACCAAGTCGTCGATCGCGGACGGTTCGTTCGAGAACGACGTGGAAGCGATCCTGCAGATCCGCCGTCTCCTCGATTTCCTCCCTGCCAACAACATCGACGGTGTGCCGGAACTCGAGAGCTTCGACGACGTCGATCGCGTCGATTCCTCCCTCGACACCTTGATCCCCGACAATCCGAACAAGCCCTACGACATGGGCGAGTTGATCCGCCGGGTTGTCGACGAGGGCGACTTCTTCGAGATCCAGTCCGCCTACGCCCGCAACATCATCACCGGTTTCGGCCGGATCGAGGGCCGCACCGTCGGCTTCGTCGCCAACCAGCCGCTGGTGCTGGCGGGCGTGCTCGATTCGGACGCGTCGCGGAAGGCGGCGCGCTTCGTGCGCTACTGCGACGCCTTCGGCATTCCGATCGTCACCTTCGTGGACGTTCCGGGCTTCCTGCCGGGCACGGCGCAGGAATATGGCGGCCTGATCAAGCACGGCGCCAAGCTGCTGTTCGCCTATTCCCAGGCGACCGTGCCGCTGGTGACGATCATCACCCGCAAGGCCTTCGGCGGTGCCTACGACGTCATGGCCTCGAAGCATGTCGGCGCCGACGTGAACTACGCGTGGCCGACGGCGCAGATCGCCGTGATGGGCGCGAAAGGTGCGGTGGAGATCATCTTCCGCAGCGAGATCGGCGATCCGGAGAAGATCGCGGCGCGCACGGGCGAGTACGAGGACCGGTTCCTGTCGCCGTTCGTGGCGGCAGAGCGGGGCTACATCGACGAGGTGATCATGCCGCACTCGACCCGGCGCCGGATCGCCCGCGCATTGGGCATGCTGCGCACCAAGAAGATGGAGCAGCCCTGGAAGAAGCACGACAACATCCCGCTCTGACACGGGAGCGCCAGCCGGCGGAAGTCTCCGCCGGCTTAGCTGCGGTTGCTGTGCTCGATCACTGCGCACAGCGTCAGCGGGCCCTTGTCGGGCGAGACCATCGCCGAGCAGGTGACCCGGGCGCCAGCGAGATCGATGTTGCTGTGGCGCTGCTTAGAGGCGGTCGCCTGGGCGCGATGTGCCGCCTCGGTGATCACGGCGGCATCGATACCGGTCACCGCGTGCCCGGCCTGTCCGAACAGGTCGTAATAGCGGTCCGGCGGGTTCGCGCCGCGGAACTGCGCGCCCACAGAGGACAGGTCGGGCCCGCCGCAGGCCAGAGTCAGCGTCATGTCCGGGCCGGCCGTGAAGCTCGCATAATCGCTTCGGCGATCGGTCGTCTTGGCCGCCGTCTCGGCGGCGACCTTGTCGACTAGGGTGTCGCACGATTGTGCCCGGGCCGCTGCAAAGCTCGCCGCGAGGGAGGTGAAGACGAGGAGAGGTAAGAGCGCTCGCATAGCCGCGAGGTAGCGCGACGGCCAGAAAAGGCGAGCGGGCCGTCGTGGCCCCGCCGCGATCCGGATCAGGTGGATTCGCTGCTTCGTTGCACCGGTGCATGCACCTCGCCGGCGAGAAGCCGTCGTTTCAGGCGGGCGATACCCTCGCGCTGCAACTCGCTCGGTGGAGAATGCGCGCCGGCCACCTGTGTCAGCATCGTGATCAACTCCCCCCGCTCCGCCGGCGTCAGCGCGTCGCGCAGCAGCGGAGTCAGTGCATCGGCGACCTGTGAGAACGGAAGCCGCGCCTGCGTATAGCCCCAGGCTCGGTCGAAACTGGCCGAGATCCGGTCCACCTCCAGGGGCTTCTCCATATACGCGAGGATCCGCGTCTTCTCGCTGGCCGTTAGAGGGCTGCCCGTCCGGACCAGCTGGATCATCAGGATGACCGCCGCGAGGCGCGGATCGCGCACACGTTGCAACGGCGTGCCGACGAAATCCTCGATGGTCGAAACGGCGCGGCGCTGAAGCCCCTTCGTATCGCGGTTGACCTCCTGGAGACCCTTGATGGTTCCGTGCGTGCGCAAGATCCAGAACAGTCCCGCCGCGATAAGGCCGATGAGGCCGAGCAGGATCGGCATGCGAATCCCCCTATCGAATCGACGCGGGACGGTCTCATGCACCTCTCACAGTGTCAAACTGGCACTAATGCCTTCCAATTACACGCGACTATCATAGTATTAACGGCATCGAAGGCGCTTTTCTTGTGTGCTATCGGACTGCACTTCAATCGGTCCCGGCTGCTCGGCGCTCAGCTGGCGGCCGGCGACGTGTCCGCTCTCCCCAGATCGAGGAGAACGATCTCCGGTGGAACGCCCATCCGCACCGGGATCCGGCTCATCCCGAAGCCGCCCGAGACGATCATGTGGCGGCCGTCCTGAATGACGTGGCCGTAGGAGTAGTCGTGTCCTTGCACCTTTCGGATCGCGGGCGCGTGGCCGAATAGGCGGATCTGGCCACCGTGCGTGTGCCCGGCGAGCGTCAGCGAGACGCGGTCGGGCACGGAGACGAAGATATCGGGCTCGTGCGCCATCAGGATCACGGGCGCCGAATCCGTGATCGCCTCCAGCGTCCGCGGCAGGTCGGCCAGGCTGAACGTGCTCCACGCGTTGAAGAATGGCTGCTGGTCGGCAAGACCGGCGAGCCAGAAAGGCCGTCCGTCCTTCACGAGGCGCACCGCGTGGTTTTCAAGAACCGGAATGCCTTGCGCCTCCAGAAGGCGCCGGACCGCCGGCACGCCGCGGCCGGACCTCTGAACGGCATGGTCGTCCCACCAATCGTGGTTGCCGAGGATCGCGTGCGTGCCGAGCGGTGCCTTGAGTTCCGTCATCATCCGGGCGAATTGGTCGAGTGGTAGCTTGCGCCACGCGATCCTGCCGGCCGGATAGTCGCCGAGCAGTAGCACCAGATCGGGCTCGAGGGCATTCGTCGCCGCGACGATCTCCGCGACCCGGTCGAAGGGCATGTACGGCTCGCAGATGTGGAAATCCGCCAGTACCGCAACCCGCATGCGCAAAGACGGATCCCAGTGCGGCAGCGCCGGCGCGTAGGACGTCACCACCAGCCGGTGCAGTGGCTCCACATCGAAGGCGTAGACGCCCGTTGCGGCCGTGAGGCCGGCACCCGCGCCGAGCCCGGTCAGGAACTGCCGTCGGCTCGGCATGATCAGCATCGCGATAAGACCTGTTGACCCTTCGAATGGTGGGCGTCCCGCTAGGTGCCCAGTCCGGCGAAAGCGGGGCGGAGCGGGTTTCACGTCCGCGAGACCGCGCTCCGGAACCGGAAGACCGAGCGTGGCCTGACGCCGCGCTCGGTCTATAAGGCTTTGTCTCGTCCAGCGAAGCGATCCGGAACCAGATGTTGAACCGCCCCCTGCGCATCGGCACCCGCGGCTCCCCGATGGCGCTTGCGCAGACCGGGATGGTCCGCGACCGGATCGTGGCGGCCAATCCGGGCCTGGAGACGGAATTGGTGGTCGTCACCACCGTGGCCGACAAGATCCTGGACCGGCCCCTGTCCGAGATCGGCGGCAAAGGTTTGTTCACTAAGGAACTCGAACAGGCGCTGTTCGCCGGCGAGGTCGACGTCGCCGTGCATTCCATGAAGGATGTGGAGACCTGGCTGCCCGATGGGCTCACCATCGCCTGCATCCTCGAACGTGACGACCCGCGAGACGCGTTCCTGTCGCCGCACGCCGATGGCCTCGCGGGGCTGCCCACGGGCGCACGGGTCGGGACCTCGTCGCTCCGCCGCGGCGCGCAGGTCCTGATGCGGCGACCCGATCTCCGGGTGGTCCCGCTGCGGGGCAACGCCAACACGCGGATGCGCAAGCTCGAGGCCGGAGAGTGCGACGCCACGCTCCTCGCCCTGGCGGGCCTGCAGCGTCTCGGCCTGGAGAGCACGGCGCGCAGCGTGCTCTCGGTCGAGGAGATGCTACCAGCCGTGGCCCAGGGCGCCCTGGGCATCGAATGCCGCTCGGATGACCCGGTGATCCGCGACCTCCTCATGCCCATTGCCTGCGAGCGGACCACCATCGCGGTGTCGGCCGAGCGGGCGTTGCTCGCGGAACTCGATGGATCCTGCCGGACTCCGATCGCAGCCCTGGCGCAGATCGACGGCGACCTTCTGCGGATCGACGGCTTGCTGTTCCTGCCCGATGGCAGCCGCCACTGGTCGGCCTCCCGACAGGGGCCTGCGACGGATGCGGAGCGGATCGGCCGGGAGGCCGGAGCTGCCCTTAAGGCAGCGGCCGGCGACACGTATACCCGCCATTTGCAGTGAGACCGGGCATATGTACGCCGTGACGATAGTCGACGTCTTCACGCATGCGGGCGCGGGCGGAAATCCCTGCCCGGTCGTCTCCGACGCGCAGGGGCTCGACGCGGGGGCCATGCGGGACGTCGCCCGGCGTTACGGCCACGAATCCGGCTTCGCGCTGCCGCCCGATGATCCGGACCATGACCTGCGCCTGCGCTTCTTCGTCCCGAATCACGAGATGGAGATGTGTGCACACGCCACCATCGGCGTTCTGTGGGTTCTGGCCCGCGAAGGCCGGCTGCCGACCTCACCGGTGCGGATCGCGACCGCGAGCGGCTCGGTGACGGGCTTCCTGACCCCGCGCGGCGCGGAGGCGTGGAGTGTCGCGATCACGCAGCCGGTTGGGCGTGTTCGTCCCCTCGGGGACGGGCAGAGAGCCGACGTCTGTGCGGCGCTTGGAATCGAGCCTGACGCTCTCGCCGAGCGGCCGGTCCACAACGCCGTGACATCGCGGGTCAAGACCCTCGTGCCGATGCGCGATACGGCCGCGCTCAACGCCCTCGCGCCCACCGGCGACGCTGTCGAGGCGGCGTGCACGCGGATCGGTTCGACCGGGCTCTACCCCTATGCCGTGCTGGACGGGCCAGCGCGCCTGTTCGAGGCGCGGCAATTCCCCCGCGCCTCAGGCTATCCCGAGGATGCAGCCACGGGGATCGCCGCGGCGGCCTTGGCCTTCGGACTGCTGCAGGACGGTCTCATCGCCGCGGATGACCGCCCGATCCGGATCCTGCAGGGACGGGCCATGGGCCGCCTGTCGGAGATCCGGGTACGGCTCGGTTTCGCCGAGGGGCGCCCGGTCGGGTGCCTCTTGGAGGGTGATGTTGCTTCAGTGCAGGCTGATCGCTAGGGGCCGGCGAGGGATCCGATCGGCGCCTGAGATCGGACGCAGACGGAATTGCTCGTCTCGGATAGGTCAGAGGCTCGGCTCGCCCTGTCTGAAGCAGAAGCTGTTTCTGATGAGCGTCGGCCCCTGCATCCGCACGAGGCGGTGATTGGCTGATCGCTCAGCGAGACCGCCCTCGACCAATCAGGACGGCGCCGAACGGCCGAACGCCTCGCGTTCACGCATCCGCTCGATCAAGTCGAGAACGTGCACGACGCGGCCACTCACGTGCCACCAGGGCCGCAGAGCCGGACGCTGGCGCATCGGCAGGGAGGATTCGCGCGCTACGGCCTCGATTAGGAAGGCCGCCTCGGGAAGCGGCGGCGCGCCGAGGCCCAGCGCTCCCTCAGGCGTGCGGATTGCGCGAGCGATGAGGGCGAACTTCCGCGGGGTTTTGACCCGTGCACGATGGCGAACCGAATCGTAGCCATGTGCGGCCACCACCAGGCCGATTTCGGCATAGATCAGACTGGCCGCCCGAATCGAGGGTCGACAGCCGCCGGGCAGCGCCGAGATTCCCGCCTCCGCGCGGGCATAGAGGCGCTCCGCCTCGGCGAGCAGACGGGCCACCACGCCGGCCAGAGCCGGGCTCGGCCGCGGGTCGGCAAGGAACGCATCGGGATCCAGCCCGGCCGCCCGCATCCAATCCAGCGGCAGATAGAGGCGACCCATCCGGGCGTCCTCGCCGACATCGCGCGCGATGTTGGTTAACTGCATCGCTGCGCCGAGATCGCAGGCGCGGGCCAGGGCGTCGGGTGTGCGGGTGCCCATGACCAGGGCCATCATCGCTCCGACGGAACCCGCCACCCTGGCCGCGTAAGCATGCAATGCCCCGAGATCGGCGTAGCGCCGGCTCTCGGCATCCCAGGCGAAGCCCTCGATCAGTGCGCGCGGCAGCGCCTCCGGGATCGCGTAAGTGGCGACGATCTCGGAGAAGGCGCGATCGGCAGGCGCGTCGGCCGGATGGCCGGCATAGGCCTGGCCGATCCGTGTCTCGAGCCGCACCACTGCGCGGCGACGCTCGGCCGGGTCTTCTGCGTCGTCGACGAGGTCGTCCGAGAGGCGGCAGAAGGCGTAGAGGCCGTAGGCGGCCTCGCGCACATCGCCCGGCAGCAGTTGACCGGCCGCGAAGAAGCTCTTCGAGCCGGCCCGGATCGCGAGGCGGCAGGCAGTCCGGTCGGCCGCAGCGGCAAATTCAGGCGGTAACGCGGGCATCGGGGACCACGCTGTCGAGGATACGGGCGGAGGAGAGGACCCCGGGCAGGCCTGCGCCCGGATGAGTGCCGGCGCCGACCAAGTAGAGGTTGCGGATGCTGCTCGACCGATTGTGCGGGCGGAACCAGGCCGATTGGGTCAGCACCGGCTCCAGGCCGAAGCCCGAACCCCGGTAGCTGAGGAAATCGTCCTGGAAATCGAGCGGGGTCGTGACCTTCGAGGTCACGATGGCCTCCGACAGGCCGGGCAATACGCTCTCTTCCAGCATGGCGGCGATCCGACGCCGATATGGTTCGGCGAGGGCGTGCCAATCCTGGCCGCCGGCGAGGTTCGGAACCGGTGCCAGTACGTAGAAGGTGTCGCATCCCGGGGGCGCGAGGCTTGGATCCGTGGCGGTCGGCCGGTGGAGGTACAGACTCGCATCCTGGGCCAGCACCTTGCGGTCGAAGATGTCGGCCAGCAGGTCGCGATATCGCGGACCGAGCAGGATCGTGTGGTGATCCACGTTCGGAAAGCGCCGGCTGGTGCCGAAGTACCAGACGAACAGCCCCATTGATGAGCGGGCGCGCTCGAACCGGCCCGAACTCCAGCGCTGCGCCTCGGGCAGCAGACGCGCATGTGTCACGGCCGAGTCGGCATTGGAGACCACAAGGCCGGCGGCGATCGTCTCGCCGCTCGTCAGGTCCACGCCCGTGGCCGCGCCCGCCTCCACCCGGATGCGCGCGACCTCGACGCCGAGGCGCAGGCGGCCGCCCTGGGACCGGATCAGCCGCACCAGCCCGTCGACCAGTTGGCCCGTTCCGCCCATCGCGAAGTGGACGCCCCAGCGCCGCTCGAGGTCGGCGATAAGGCAATAGATGGCGCTGGCTCGAAACGGGTTGCCGCCGATCAGCAGCGGATGGAAGCTGAACACTGTCCGCAGCCGCTCGTCGCGGATGAAGCGCGCCACCACATCGTGGACGGACCGGTGTCCCGAGAGGCGCAGCAGGTCGGGCGCGATCTTCAGCATCGAACCGACACTGCCGAAGGGCACGTGACCGAGTTGCTCGAAGCCGATCCGGCAGACGGCACGGCTATGGGCCATGAAACGATCGTAGCCCGCGACATCGTCCGGCGCGAAGCGCGCCACCTCGGCACGCATGCGGTCCACGTCGCCGCTATAGGCGAAGGCCGTGCCGTCCGCGAAGCGGATCCGGTAGAACGGATCCATCGGCACAAGCATCACATCGTCTGAGAGCCGGCGACCGGCCAGCTGCCAGAGTTCCTCGAAGAGCTGTGGCGCCGTGACGATGGTCGGACCGGCGTCGAAGGTGAACCCGTCCTGCCGGTGGACTCGCGCACGCCCCCCCGGCTGCGTCAGGCGTTCGAGCACGGTCACGCGGTACCCTCGCGCACCGAGCCGGACCGCCGCGGCAAGGCCGCCGAAGCCCGAGCCGACCACGAGGGCATGCGGGCGCCGATCGATCTTTTGCGCAATCTTTTGGTCGACCGCGAGTGTCAGCATTGCTTGACACTACCGCCTCCCTTTCACGCCGCGCAAGACCGAAATGCATTTGATGGCGTCTCAGATGCGCGTTGTTCAGAATGCGCCGGCCACACCGCCCGAACGTCGCCGACGCCGCTCTTGGCAACGCCAACGGTCACCCGGTCTCGGGCGCAGGCAATCCTGAACCGATGCGTGACGGTGAGACCAACAATCGATTCGCGACGATTCCTAGACGAAAGCCGCCAGAAGCGGTGCAGAGCAGTAGTCCGTCTGCCATCGACGTCGCACGCACGACAGGCGGAGACGACACGGGGCACGGTTCCGTCCACGGCAACGCCACGCGTCCACCAGAGAGCGACCCAGATCACCAAAGCTGCACTGCGAAGCGCATTTCCGGACCGGCCTCGTCATCGATCGCTTTGTGAGCAGGAACGCGGTGCGGCGTCTGTCCAAGCAACCATATGCAATTTTAAGATGTACCAAAATCGAGCCCGCGCCGCAGCGGCGCTGCAGCGGGATGCGGTCCGCCAGCGACTGCTCGGGCAGCCTGTCCCGCCTCAGAAAACGCGTGTTTGCCCGGCGATATCGCGCCGCAAACGGGCTATAGGGGCTTGGAAATCCGAGCTTTCGGCAGGGAACGGACGCGTGATGGACGGTCGAGGTCAGACCATTTTCGTGGCGGGCCATCGGGGCATGGTGGGCTCGGCGATCGTGCGTCGCCTGCGTGAGCTCGGTCACGAGCGGATCCTCACGGCGGACCGCCGGACCCTCGACCTTCTGGATCAGGCCGCGGTCCGGCGCTTCTTCGCCGAGAACCGCATCGATCAGGTCTACCTCGCCGCCGCGCGCGTCGGCGGCATCCACGCCAACAACACCTACCCGGCCGAGTTCATCCACGAGAACCTGCTGATCCAGTCGAACCTGATCGACGCCGCGCACACGCACGGCGTCGACCGGCTGCTGTTCCTCGGCTCGTCGTGCATCTACCCGAAGCTCGCCCCGCAGCCGATGCGTGAGGATGCCCTGCTGACCGGGCTGCTCGAGCCGACCAACGAGCCCTACGCGATCGCCAAGATCGCCGGGATCAAGATGTGCGAGAGCTACAACCGCCAGTACGGGCGGCGCTATCGCAGCGTCATGCCGACGAACCTCTACGGGCCGAACGACAACTTCCATCCCGAGAACGCCCACGTCCTGCCGGCGCTGATGCGCCGCTTCCACGAGGCGAAGCGGGAGGGCCTGGCGAAGGTCACGGTCTGGGGCACCGGCCGCGCGATGCGCGAGTTCCTGCACGTCGACGACATGGCGCGGGCCAGCGTCTACGTGATGGAGATGGATGATGCGGTCTACGCCGCGAATACGCGTCCCGACCTGTCGCACATCAACGTCGGCACCGGTGAGGATTGCACAATCCGCCAGCTGGCCGAGGCGCTTGCCCGGGTGATCGGCTACGAGGGCCAGCTTGAATTCGACGCCACCAAGCCCGACGGGACGCCGCGCAAGCTGATGGACGTCTCGCGGCTCAAGGCCATGGGCTGGCGGCCCGAGATCGCTCTCGAAGACGGGCTGCGCCAGACCTATGGCTGGTTCCTGGAGAACCACACGACGCTGCGGAGCTGAGCGGGCCCTCCGCCCCGCGGCTCGGTTCACCGAACATCGCACAGCCACCGGGCCCCCGCCCGGGGAGGAGACGGATCATGGCCCACCGGCCGCCCGACCACAGCGCGGACGCGCGACGGCGGAAGTTCCTGCAGAGCTTCCAGAACTTCGACGCGAACAGCCGGTTTCCCGCGCCCTACGCGCATTTCGCCGGCAAGCCGCTGACCGAGGCGTCCGGTCAGGGCTGGCGCTACGACGCCCTCGGGTACCGCAACGACGTGCATGCCGATACGCGGCCCCCAACCGATACGCTGCGGGTCTTCGTCGTCGGCGACAGCACCCTGATCGACGGGCAGGTCTTCGCCGACACCGTGCCTGGACGGCTGGAGACCGGGTTGAAGCAGGCGCACGGTCCCGGCGCGCATGTCTACAATTTCGGCGCGGTCTCGGCCTGCCTGAACCAGATGATCGCCCTGATCACAACGCGGCTGATGGATCTGCAGCCCGACGTCATCCTGATCGTCGGTGGCGCCACCGACATCTTCCAGCCCTGGAGTTTCGATCCGCGGGCTGGTGTCCCCTACAATCACTTCGCGAACGAGAGCCTGTACGATTACTTCTTCGATCCGAGGAAGTCCGCCGACGACACGGAGGCTCTGTCGTATGACAGCCTGCAGGCGATGATCTTCAACCGCCTCGAGAACCTGCGCGCGCTCACGAACTGGCAGTCCGATATCTGGGAATGGGAGGTGGTGCGGCAGTTCGAACTGGCCCTCAAGCGCCTCGCGCGGCTCGCGCCGGGGATCGGCGCGCCGGTGCGGTTTCTCCTGCAGCCGACGGTCGTTCGCAAGGGGACGCTCGCGGGCGCGGAGGCCGGCGTCGCGTCCGGCGCGTTCCTCGCGTATCTCGACCGCCAGTACGAGCGCTTCGAGAGCATCCTCGGGCGGCTGGACACGGCCGATCGGGCCTTCGCGGCGCGGGATCTGAGCCGGCTGTTCGAGGCCGACAGCCGCGCCCTGTTCACCGACATCGTCCACGTGACCTCGGAGGGCCGCCAGGTGATGGCGGACTGCCTCCAGGCGGAAGTCACCGAGGTGATCGAGGCGGCGACGCCCGCCTGAGCCATGGCCGAACCGATCGTCTTTATCGGGGACTCGATCACGGAGCTCTGGGGCTTCCACCGGGCCGGCACCTTCGAGGCCTACGATCTCATCCCCCGCGGCGGCTCCGGCCAGACGGCGCGCTGGATTACCATGCGGTTCGCCCGCGATCTCGCGGAGACCGAGGCCTGGGGCGTGCATCTCCTGTGCGGCGTGAACGATATCGGCCGCAACGAGGGCGCCTTCGTTCCGGTCGAGGAGATCTGCCGGACGCTGGCCGGCATGCTTGACGAGGCCCGCGTCCTGGGCGTGAGGGCCTGGATCGGCTCGCTCACGCCGGTGGACGGCATTCCGTGGAACCCGGAGGTGCGGGACGCGCCCGCCATGATCGCGGCGGTCAACGCGTGGCTCCGGGACCACGCCCACGAACACGGCGCTACGTTCATCGACTATCACGCCGTGCTGGCGACCGAGACCGGCGGGCTCCGACCTGACTACGGGACGGACGGGCTTCACCTGAGCCCGGCGGGCTATACGGCGATCGAGCCGCTGATGCTCCGGGCCCTGGGGCGCATCCCGGAGGCCGCACCCGAGCCTATGTCGTCCGCGAAGGGAGCGCCCGCGAAGGCGACGCGGACAATCCGCGCGCGCCTCATCGGCGTCGCGGTGGCGGCGGCAGCCCTGTTGGCCGCCGTCGCAGCCCTGGTTCTCGAACTCCGCTGATCAGACCCGCCGCACCGCGCCGTGCGCCGCGCTCGTCGTGAGCATCGCGTAGGCGCGCAGGGCCGCGCTCACCTTCCGCTTGCGCGGCTTCGCCGGCTGCCAGCCCGCCGCCTCCTGGGCGCTGCGACGCTCGTCGAGTTCCGCCTGGTCCACGTCGAGATGGATGCGGCGGTTCGGGATGTCGATAGCGATCCAGTCGCCGTCGCGCACGAGGCCGATGAGGCCGCCCTCGGCCGCCTCGGGCGAGACGTGCCCGATGGACAGACCCGAGGATCCGCCGGAGAACCGCCCGTCGGTGACGAGGGCGCAGGCCTTCCCAAGCCCCTTCGATTTCAGGTAGCTCGTCGGGTAGAGCATCTCCTGCATGCCGGGACCGCCGCGCGGACCCTCATAGCGGATCAGCACCACCTCGCCGGCGGTGACCTTGCCGTTGAGGATGCCGTCGACGGCCGCGTCCTGGCTCTCGAACACGCGGGCGCTGCCCGTGAAAGTCAGGATCGAGGCGTCGACGCCCGCGGTCTTCACGATGCAGCCCTGCTCGGCGAGATTGCCGTAGAGCACGGCCAGCCCGCCGTCCTGCGAGTAGGCGTGCGCGGCGTCGCGGATGACGCCGCGCTCCCGGTCGACATCGAGCTCGTCGAAGCGGGATTCCTGGCTGAAGGCCACCTGTGTCGGCACGCCGCCGGGGGCCGCGCGGTAGAAGGTCTGGACCGAGGCGGCCGGCGCGCCGCGCACGTCCCAGCGTGCGAGCGCCGCACCCAGCGTGCCGGCCGAGACGTTGCCGACGCCGGTGTCGATCAGGCCGGCCCGGTCGAGCTCGCCCAGGATGCCCATGATGCCGCCGGCGCGATGAACGTCCTCCATGTGGACGTTGGCCACCGCGGGGGCAACCTTGCACAGCACCGGCACCCGCCGGGACAGCCGATCGATATCGGCCATGGTGAACGGCACCTCGCCCTCGTGGGCGGCGGCGAGCAGGTGCAGCACCGTGTTGGTCGAGCCGCCCATGGCGATGTCGAGGGTCATGGCGTTCTCGAACGCCTGGACGCTCGCGACCGCGCGCGGCAGCACGCTGGAGTCGTCCTGCTCATAGTGGCGGCGGGCCAGATCGACGATCAGGTGGCCGGCCTCGACGAAGAGGCGCTTGCGGTCGGCGTGGGTGGCGAGCACCGAGCCGTTGCCCGGCAGGGCGAGCCCGAGGGCCTCGGTGAGGCAGTTCATGGAATTCGCCGTGAACATGCCGGAGCAGGAGCCGCATGTCGGGCAGGCCGAGCGCTCGATGACGGCGACGTCCTCGTCGGAGATCCGGTCGTCGGCTGCCGCGATCATCGCGTCGACGAGGTCGACTTTCCTGGCGATCCCCGGCAGCTGAACCTTGCCGGCCTCCATCGGGCCGCCGGAGACGAAGACGGTCGGGATGTTGAGGCGCAGCGTCGCCATCAGCATGCCGGGGGTGATCTTGTCGCAGTTCGAGATGCACACCATCGCGTCGGCGCAGTGCGCGTTGACCATGTACTCGACAGAATCGGCGATCAGCTCCCGGGACGGCAGCGAGTACAGCATCCCGTCATGGCCCATCGCGATGCCGTCATCGACCGCGATGGTGTTGAACTCCTTGGCGACGCCGCCGGCCGCCTCGATCTCCCGCGCGACGAGCTGGCCGAGATCCTTGAGGTGGACGTGGCCCGGCACGAACTGCGTGAAGGAGTTCACCACCGCGATGATCGGCTTGCCGAAATCCGAATCCTTCATGCCGGTGGCGCGCCAGAGGCCGCGGGCACCGGCCATGTTGCGGCCGTGGGTGGTGGTGCGTGAGCGATAGGCAGGCATCGAGAGCTTCGACCAGTTCAAAGGTGAGCGGCTTCTGCGCCTGCGCCCGCGCATCCGCAAGCGTCGCAGAAGGGCTGGCACCCGTGGCATGCTTCTGGCGGATGGCAGGACGGAGGGGCGACTCGCGATGACACAGGTGGATTTCCTCCGGCGGGCCATCGCGCAGGGTCGGGGCCGGGCCGACGCCGATCTCGTTCTGAAAGGCGGCCGCTTCCTCGACCTCGTTACAGGCGACCTCGTTGCGTCTGACATCGCGATCTGCGGCGACCGGATCGTCGGGACCTTCGGCCAGTACCGCGGCGCCCGGGAGATCGACGTCTCCGGCAAGGTCGTGGTGCCGGGCTTCATCGACACGCATTTCCACGTCGAATCGTCGCTGATGCCGCCCCAGGAATTCGAGCGTTGCGTTCTGCCGCACGGCGTCACCACCGGGATCTGCGACCCGCACGAGATGGCCAACGTGCTCGGCACCGACGCCTTCACGTGGTTCCTGGGCGCCTCCGAAACCCTGGTGATGGATCTGCGGGTGCAGCTCTCCTCCTGCGTCCCGGCAACCGATCATCTGGAGACGTCGGGCGCCAGGATCGAGGCGCACGATCTGTTGCCCTTCGCGGCGCATCCGAAAGTAATCGGGCTCGCGGAATTCATGAACTTCCCGGGCGTGCTGGCGGCGGATCCAGCCGTGCTCGACAAGCTCGCGGCCTTCCAGGGACGGCACATCGACGGCCACGCCCCGCTCCTGCGCGGCCTCGGTCTCAACGGCTACATCACGGCTGGCATCCGCACCGAGCACGAGGCGACGTCGCCCGAGGAGGCCCGCGAGAAGCTCTCCAAGGGTATGACCGTGCTGATCCGCGAGGGCTCGGTCTGCAAGGACCTGCACGCCCTCGCGCCGATCCTGACCGACCGGACGGCGCCGTTCCTGGCATTCTGCACCGACGATCGGAACCCCCTCGACATCGCCGAGGAGGGCCACCTCGACTTCATCATCCGCACGGCCATCGCCCTCGGCGTGCCGCCGCTGGCCGCCTATCGTGCGTCGTCCTGGTCGGCAGCCCGGGCCTTCGGGCTGCACGACCGGGGCCTGGTCGCGCCCGGCCAGCGCGCCGATCTCGTGGTGCTCGACGATCTGGCCGCCTGCGCGGTCTCGCAAGTGCTCAGTGCGGGTCGGCCAATTGACGCGGCGCTCTTCGACACGCGTGCCGCGATTGAGCCGATCGGCCGCCGGAGCGTGCGGGCGCGCCGGGTGACAGCCGCGGATTTCGCCGCGCCGGGTTCCGGGCCGTCGACGCCGGTGATCGGTGTCGTTCCCGGCAAGATCATCACCCTGCGTCACGACCTCACCCTCCCGTTTTCCGGCGGCGAACGCCGGATCGACCTCCATCAGGACGTCATCAAGGTCGCCGTGGTCGAGCGCCACGGCCGGACACCGCCGGGATCGCGCGGCATCGGGGTCGCGTTCGTGAAGGGCTTCGGTCTCAGGCGCGGCGCCATCGCCTCGTCGGTCGGGCATGACAGCCACAATATCACGGTCGTCGGGGCGGACGATGCCGACATGGCGGTGGCGGTGAACCGCCTCGGCGAGATCGAGGGCGGCTTCGTGGTGGTCGAGGGTGGCCGCGTGCTGGCCGAGATCGCGCTGCCGGTCGCCGGCCTGATGAGCCTGATGCCGTTCGACGCCATACGGCAAGCGCTCGTAACCCTGCGCGAGGCGGCGCGAAGCCTCGATGTCGTCCTCCCCGAGCCCTTCCTGCAGGTGGCGTTCCTGCCGCTGCCGGTCATTCCCCACCTCAAGATCACCGACCGGGGGCTCGTGGATGTCGACCGCTTCGTACTGATTGACCCTTGAAATTAGATTGCGCGCAATCTACCTGGGCTGTGCGGAAGCCAGTCGGCACCTACATGCCGACGGCGTTCCTCAAACCGGAGATACCCATGCCCGTAGACGTGAAGTACCGCACCACCGCCACTGCCACCGGAGGCCGCGACGGCGCCGCTCGGACGGCCGACGGCAGCTTCGAGGTCAAGCTCTCGACCCCGAAGGAGCTCGGCGGCGCAGGTGGTCCGGGCGCCAACCCGGAGCAGCTCTTCGCGTCCGGCTACTCGGCCTGTTTCCTCGGCGCCATGAAAGCCGTCGCGCCTTCGATGCAGCTGAAGGTACCGGCGGACACGACCGTCACCGCCGATGTCGGCATCGGCCCACGCTCCGAGGGCGGATTCGGTATTACCGCCGACCTGACGATCAGTCTGCCGGGCCTCGACCGCACGGACGCGCAGAAGCTCGTCGATGCCGCGCATCAAGTGTGCCCGTACTCCAATGCGACCCGCGGCAACGTCAATGTGGGTTTGAAGCTGGCCTGACGGGGCTTTCGAGCGGGCTTCGTCTCGGCGAAGCCCGCCTTCGCTGGCTCCTGAATGCGGCCACTCCGTCCTCGTTTGCACCGCGGAGCCGTTAAGGCGGCCCCTCCAGGCCCCATGTCGCGCATCGCGGCTCTTCTTCGCTGTTTTCGCGGCGACCGTACTGGCAGAGAACCTATCCCGGACGCCCTTGGATTTTCCGACGTCCACCACGGATCTTCTCGCGCCCATCTCCCAGATCCAGCCGCTGCCAGTGTCGAGATGGGTCCCGTCAGTACGAGCGCGGCAGGTCGAGGACGTGTTCGGACAGGTAGGCGAGGATCAGGTTCGTGGAGATCGGCGCGACTTGGTAGAGGCGCGTCTCGCGGAACTTGCGCTCCACGTCGTACTCCTCGGCGAAGCCGAAGCCGCCATGGGTCTGAATGCAGGCGTTGGCCGCCTCGAAGGAGGCGTCCGCCGCGAGCATCTTGGCCATGTTTGCCTCAGCCCCGGGATTAGCGCCGCCCTCGTAGAAGGTCAGCGCCTCGCGGACCATCAGCTCGGCCGCGCGCATGTTCGCGTAGGCCTTGGCGATCGGGAATTGCACGCCCTGGTTGGCGCCGATCGGCCGCCCGAAGACGGAGCGCTCGGCGGCATAGGCCCGGGCCCTGTCGATGAACCACTTGGCGTCGCCGATGCACTCGGCGGCGATCAGGATCCGCTCCGCGTTCATGCCGGACAGAATGTAGCGGAAGCCCTTGCCCTCCTCCCCGATGAGGTTTTGCGCCGGCACCCTGAGATTGTCGAAGAAGATCTCCGTGGTGGCGTGGTTCATCATCGTGCGGATCGGCCGGATTGTCAGGCCATTGCCTTTCGCTTCGCGCATATCGACGAGGAGCACCGACAGGCCGTCCGTGCGCTTCATGCCGTCTGCCTTCGGTGTCGTGCGGGCCAGGAGCAGCATCAGGTCCGAATGCTCGGCGCGGCTGGTCCAGATCTTCTGGCCATTGACGACGTAGCGGTCGCCCTCCAGGCGCGCCGTCGTCTTCAGGCTGCCCGTGTCGGTGCCGGAGGTTGGCTCAGTCACGCCGAAGGCCTGGAGCCGCAGGCGGCCTTCCGCGATCGACGGCAGGTATTCGGCCTTCTGCGCCGCGGAGCCGTGCCGGAGCAGCGTGCCCATCGTGTACATCTGCGCATGGCAGGCGCCGCCGTTGCAGCCCGCCCGCTGCACCTCCTCGAGGATCGCAGCCGCGGCGGAGAGCGGCAGGCCGGAGCCGCCGTACTCCTCGGGGATCAGGACAGACAGGTAACCGCTCTCAGTCAGCGCATTCACGAACTCCGTCGGGTATGCCATCTCCCGGTCGAGGGCCCGCCAGTACGGTCCCGGGAAGCCGGCGCAGAGCTTGGCGACAGCCTCGCGGATCTCGGTATAGGCTTCCATCGAGACCTCCTCAGGCCGTGCGGCCGCCGTCGACGGGCAGATCGACGCCGGTGATGAACGCCGCCTCGTCGGAGGCGAGGAACAGCGCCGCCGCGGCGATGTCGCTCGCTTCCGACAGTCGACCGAGCGGAATCGTGGCGATGAACCGATCACGATTCTCGGGCGTGTCGCGGACGCCCATGAAGTGCTCGAGGAGCCCCGTGGCACCCATGACCGGGCAGAGAGCGTTCACCCGGATCTTCCAGGGGGCCAGCTCCAGGGCGAGGGACTTCGAGGCCAGGCTCGCCGCGCCCTTGGAAGCGTTGTACCATGTCAGACCCGGCCGCGGCCGCAGCGCCGCCGTCGAGCTGACGTTCAGGATCGCGCCGCCGCCCGCTTCGCGCATCAGCGGGGCGACTGCCCGGACGTAGTGGAAAATCGACTTCACGTTGACCCGGAAGACCCGGTCGAAATCCTCCTCCGTCACCTCCATCAGCGGCTTGTTGCGGTGGGTGGTGCCGGCGTTGTTGACGAGAATGTTCGGAACCCCGAAGCGCTGCCGCGTCTCGGCGACGCTGGCGGCGACGTCGGCCGCCAGCCCGACATCGGCGGTGATCGCGATCGCGTTGTCGCCGAGCGCCGCCGCGACACGCTCGGCCGCCGCACCGTCGATGTCGACGCAGGCCACCTTGGCGCCCTCCGCGGCGAAGCGCTGGGCGATCCCGGCCCCGAAGCCGCTGCCGGACCCCGTCACGAGCGCGATCTTGCCGTTCAGTCTCATCGTTTCCTCCCGCCCATTCTGATGTGCCGTCGTATCTGGGCCGTTAGTCCTTGCGCGCGAATTCCGCCCGGATCCGTGCGCCGTGCTCGTCGATCGCCGGGACGGGACCGAGCCCGCGGACTGCGCCGTCGATCAGCACCGGTGGCGCCACGATCCGGGCCGGCCCAGAAGGCGTGCGAACCTCCGCGCGGATCAGGGCCGGGTGCGTGGCGAGGTCTGCCAGGGTGTTGACGAAGCCGTAGGCAATGCCTGCCGCCTTCAGCCGGGCGGCGGCCGCCTCGCGGCTCAGCCGCACCAGCTCGGCGCCGATGCGCAGGTCGACCGCGGCGCGGTTCGCCACCCGGTCATTGTTGGACGCGAAGCCCTCGGCCCGGGCGAGATCCGGCTCACCGAGCACGCCGGCGCAGAAGCTCACCCATTCGCGCTCGTTCTGGATCGAGATCAGCACGAGGCTCCCGTCGGCCGTGGGGAAGGCGCCGTAGGGGCAGATCGACGGATGCGCGAGGCCGACCCGCTGCGGGGCCATGCCCGTCCCCTCGAAGTAGAGCAGCGGCACGTTCATCCAGTCGGCTGCGCCGCTGAACAGGCTGACCTCCAGAGCACAACCCTGCCCGTTGATCCCGCGGGCGATCAGCGCTTCAAGGACCGCGGCATGGGCGTCCATCCCGCAGGCGACGTCGCAGACGGAGACGCCAACGCGCCCGGGTCCGGCTGGGTGGCCGGTAATCCCGGCGAGCCCGCTCTCGGCCTGGACCAGCAGGTCGTAGGCCTTCAGGTTGCTGTAGGCGTTGCCGGAGCCGTAGCCCGAGATGTCGACGGTAATCAGCCGGGGGTAGCGCGCGCGCAGCTCCGCCGAGCCGAAGCCGGCCCGCGCCGCCGCCCCCGGGGCGAGGTTCTGCACGAACACGTCGGCCTGCGCGAGGATCGCGTGCAGCAGGCGCACATCCGCAGGATCCTTGATGTCGGCGACGAGGCTCTCCTTGCCGCGGTTGAGCCACACGAAATAGCTCGCGAGCCCGTTGACCGCCGCGTCGTAGCCGCGGGCGAAATCACCCTCCGGCCGCTCGATCTTGATGACCCGCGCCCCGGCATCGGCGAGCCGCGAGGTGCAGTAGGGCGCGGCGACGGCCTGCTCCAGGGCGAGTACGGTCAGTCCTCGCAGCGGCAGCGTCTGGCTCATCCGCACCCTTCGTTTCTGCGCCGCTCCGCGGAGCCAGAGTCGGAGCAAGTGGAACGGCCGCAGGCTCCGCCAAGCCGGCGGTGGTGACAGGGCAGCCCGCTCGTCGGCCTCCAGCAGGCGCTCGGGCGATGTCGGCGAGGACGAGGGTCGAACTCACTCCGCCGCGCGCAGAGCGGGCGGCCCGCGAACCTCCTCCACCGGCGCCGCGTCTTCGCGAGCGACTTCCGTCGCCTCCGGCCGGTCGCGGAAAGAAAGCCGGTGAGCAAGCCGGTCGAGGTAGATGTAGATCACCGGCGTGGTGAACAGCGTCAGCACCTGGCTCACCGCGAGGCCGCCGACCATGGCGTAGCCCAGCGGCTGCCGGATCTCCGAACCCGTGCCGGTGGCGATCATCAGCGGGATGCCGCCGAGGAGCGCCGCCATCGTTGTCATGAGGATCGGCCGGAAGCGCAGCAGCGCGGCCTTCCGGATCGCGGCCTCGGGCGAGAGACCCTCCTCCCGCTCGGCCACGATGGCGAAGTCGACCAGCATGATGCCGTTCTTCTTCACGATGCCGATGAGGAGGATGATGCCGATCAGCGCGATCAGGCTGAAGTCGAACCCTGCCCACATCAGTACCGCCAAGGCGCCGACACCGGCCGATGGCAGCGTCGACAGGATTGTGATCGGGTGGATGAAGCTCTCGTAGAGGATGCCGAGGATCAGGTAGACCACGAACAGTGCCGCCAGGATCAGCAGCGGCACCGTCGAGAGCGATTGCTGGAAGGCCTGTGCGGTGCCCTGGAAGCCGCTCACCACGGTCGCCGGCACCTGCAACTCCCGCATCGCCCGGCCGATCGCTTCCGTGGCCTGGCCGAGGGCGACGTCGGGGGCGAGGTTGAAGCTGATCGTCACCGCCGGGAACTGGCCCTGGTGGTTCACGGCGAGCGGCGCCACCGGATCGGTCGTCCAGTGGGCGAAGGCGGCGAGCGGCACCTGCCCGCCGCCGATCGGCGCCTTGATGTAGATCTTGTCGAGGCTCTCGACGCTGCCCTGCAGCGCCGGCAGCACCTCCAGCACCACGTGGTAGCTGTTCAGCTGCGTGAAGTACTGCGCGATCTGGCGCTGGCCGAACGCGTCGTAGAGTGTGTCGTCGATGAGCTGGGGCGTGATGCCGTAGCGCGAGGCGGCGTCGCGGTCGATCGACAGCGTCAGCGTCGTACCCCGGGTCTGCTGGTCTGTGGCGACGTCCCGCAGCTCCGGCAGCGTCTTCATCTTGTCGAGGATGCGCGGCGCCCAGGTGTTCAGCTCAGCGAGGTCCGGATCCTGGAGGGTGTACTCAAATTGCGTCCGCGAGGTGCGGCCGCCGGTGCGCACGTCCTGGGTCGCCTGGATGAAGGTCCGGATGCCTGCCACACGCTCGAGCTTCGGGCGCAGCCGGCCGATCACCTGGAACGCGTTGGCGTCCCGCTCGTCGCGGGGCTTCAGCGTGATGTACATGCGCCCGGAATTGAGCGCCTGGCCGTTGCCGCCGAGCGACATGCCGACCGTCGACACCGCCGGATCGGCCTGGACGATTGCGCCGACCTTCTCCTGCAGCACCTTCATCGCCGAGAACGAGATGTCCTGACCCGCCTCGGTGACGCCGATCATGAAGCCTGTGTCCTGCTGCGGGAAGAAGCCCTTCGGGATCGCCACGAACAGGTAGCCGGTCAGAGCCAGCGTGGCGAAGAAGACGAGGAGCGTCGCGCGGCGGAAGCGGAGGGCGACGTCGAGGGCGTCGGCGTAGACCGCGAGCAGCCAATCGAAAGCGGCCTCGCTCATCCGGTAGAGGCGGCCGTGGCGCTCGGCCTCGTGGGGCTTGAGCAGACGCGAGGCCATCATCGGGGTAAGCGTCAGGGAGACGAAGGCCGATACCGCGATGGTCATGGACAGCACCACCGCGAATTCTCGAAACAGCCGGCCGATGATGCCGCCCATCAGCAGGAGCGGGATCAGAACCGCGATCAGCGACACCGAGATCGACACGATGGTGAAGCCGATTTCGCCCGCGCCCTTGAACGCGGCCTCCATGGGGCGCATGCCCTCCTCGACGTAGCGGCTGATGTTCTCCAGCACGACGATGGCGTCGTCGACCACGAAGCCAACCGAGATGGTCAGGGCCATCAGCGAGAGATTGTCGAGGGTGTAGCCCGCCATCCACATCAGCGCGCAGGCTCCGAGGAGAGCGAGCGGCACAGTCACGCTTGGGATTACGGTCGCCCAGAAGCTGCGCAGGAAGACGAAGATCACCCCGACGACCAGTGCGATCGTGAGCACGAGGGTAAATTGTACGTCCTCCACCGATGCGCGAATCGTTTGGGTGCGGTCGCTGAGGATGCCGACGTTGATGGCGGCCGGCAGCGTAGCTGTCAGGCGCGGCAGCTGAGCCTTGATGCTGTCCACCGTGTCGATAACGTTGGCGCCGGGCTGCTTGAACACGACCAGGAAAATGCCGCGCTTGCCATTGGTCCAGCCCGCCTGCTTGGTGTCCTCTGGACCGGCAACAGCTTGGCCGATATCCCGCACGCGCAGCGGCGCACCGTCGCGATAGGCGATGATGACGTCGTTCCAGTTCTTCGCCGCGGTGAGCTGATCGTTTGCGTAGATCGTGTAGCTGTGGCTGCCGCCGTCGATGCTGCCCTTGGGATTGTTGACCGTGGTAAGGGTTAGCTGCGCGCGCACGTCCTCCAGCGACAGACCCTTGGCGACGAGCTTGGCCGGATCGATCTGGACGCGCACCGCCGGCTTCTGCTGACCGCCGATGAAGACCTGGGCGACGCCCGAGATCTGGCTGATCCGCTGGGCGAGCTGCACGTCGACGGCGTCGTCCACGTCGATCAGCGGCATGCTGTCGGAGGTGGCCGACAGCAGCAGGATCGGCGAATCGGCGGGGTTGACCTTGCGGTAGGTCGGCGGTGTCGGGAGGTTCTTCGGGAGCTGGCCGCTGGCGGCGTTGATCGCCGCCTGGATGTCGCTCGCCGCACCGTCGATATTCCGGTTGAGATCGAATTGGACCGTGACCGTCGAGATCCCAAGGGAACTTGTCGAGGTCATCTGCGACACGCCCGGGATCTGCGAGAACTGCCGCTCCAGGGGCTGCGCAACCGACGACGCCATCGTCTCCGGGCTGGCTCCGGGGAGCTGCGCGGTCACCTGGATCGTCGGGAAGTCCACCTGCGGCAGCGGCGCGACGCCCAGCAGCGGGTAGGCAACGACGCCCAGGAACAGGATGCCGACCATGATTAGCGTGGTCGCCACCGGGAACCGGATGAACGGCGCGGAGATGCCGCCCTTCATGGCCTTGTCCCGCGCGACGGTCCGCGCATCGGCGTGTGTGCCAGGACCATTACTGGACCCCCTCCGCCTGCGCGGTGTGGGCAGCATGCGGATCGGCCACGAGGCTGCCGTCCTGTACCTTGTACTGCCCGGCGGTGATCACCCGCTCGCCGGGTTGGAGATCGCCGCTGAGAATCCGGGTCCGTCCGGAATCCGAGCGTCCCGCCTTCAGCGCGCGCTGATGCGCCCGGCTGGCGTCATCCACCACGAAGGCGAATAGGCCGTCTGGCCCATGCTGGATCGCGTCGTCCGGCACGGTCATGGCGAGGGCGACCGTACCGACCCGCATCTTGGTGGATACCGACAGGCCTGGCCACAACGCGTGGGTCTTATTCTCGAAGACGGCCTTGAGCCGGATCGTACCGGTCGCGGTATCGACCTGATTGTTGAAAAGGGCGAGCTTGCCGTCGGCGAGCTTGGTCAGGCCGTCGGTGGTCCAGGCCTCGACCGGCACGTCGCCCGCTTTCAGCGCCGCGGTAATCGCGGGCAGCTGATCCTCTGGAGCTGTGTAAACCACGAAGATCGGCTCGACCTGCGTGATCGTCACGATCGGGGTCTGGCCGGCCGCGTTGACGATGTTGCCGATGTCGACCTGCCGGAAGCCGGTCACGCCGCCGATGGGGGCGCGGATGGTCGCGTAGCCGAGTTGGGTCGTGGCATTGTCGATGGCGGCCTGATCGGAAGCTACCTGCGCAGTGAGCTGGGCGACCAGGGCCGTCTGCGTCTCGGTCTGCTGCCGAGAGGCGTAGGCGCCCAGTCCCGTGTAGCGGACGAGGTCGGCCTTGGCGTTGCCGAGATTGGCCGTGTCCTGTTCCTTCTTGGCCTTCGCTTGGTCCAGCGCTGCCTGGTAGGGCCGCGGATCGATCTGCACCAGAACGTCCCCCTTGTGGACGGTCTGGCCCTCGCGGAACGCGACCTGCTGGATCTCGCCGTCGACGCGTGTGCGCACCTGGACGGTGTTGTAAGCCTGAACGGTGCCCAGACCGTTCGACACGAGTGCGAACGGCCCCTGCTCGACCGTACCGAGGGTGACGGGAACAGGAAGCGGAGCGACCGCCTTGGACGGCGCGGCGGTCGAATTCAAACGCGTGTAGCCGTAAGCGCCGCCGCCCACGACAGCGAGAAGCAGCAGGATCAGGCGGGCCGCACCGAAGCGCTTGGGTGTCGGGCCGGATGCCGGTCGAGGCATGTCGCAGTCGCCCCTGAGCGCAACGGTCTCGTCTGATCGAGATGCGTCGGAATCGTGCCCGTCTTCACGCAGCATGCGCCGATGTCCGCCCGTTGATCCCACCGCGCCGCGAACCGGGATATTTTGCATTCAGTAGCATACAACGCGCTCGCTGGGCACCGCGGCACTCCATGGATCGCAGCAATGTTCCCCCACAGAAAGCGTGCTACCGCCGCCGATACCAGGTCGCGCCGCTGCGTCCGACGCCCTATCTGGACGATTCCTACCCGGCGCGTCGGAGCGGGCTGTTCGCCGTTGCCGCGCGCAGGATGTGAGACCGGGATTCCCCATGGCCTCGACTTTGGAACTGGACGGTCTGAACGAGCTCCGCGATGCGCTCATTGAGGAGCGGCAAATCATCGTCGCGTCGGTGCGCAAGCTGCGCGACGTGCGACGGCAGAAGGGCACCTTCGTGCTGGGTGACGGCGCGGAAGCCGGACCACGGCTCGTGGCGGTGCAGGAGCAGATCGAAATGGTCGAATCCATCATCGCCGTGCTGACGCAATCTCAGGCCTGACGTCCTGGGTCCTCTCGCCGGGACCGCTGCGGAGCCGGATTGGCATAGTTCGATGTCCGGTATGTTTCTGGGCCTTTCGCTGGTCTCACCCCCTGTCAAAGACATGCCGTAAGTGAAAAATCGAGGTTAAGTTCGTTTATATTGCAAAGTCTACTGGTTATCTGGGAATATATATTGCTATATCGCGGCAGAAGGCCGTGTTTGGTTTCAATGCGCACAATACAAGCCCTGCGTCTGCTGAGACCAATGGCGGCATTTGGATCGTCCCGCGCGAACGCTCGGCTCAGGCGCTGGTTTGCCGGCGACGGATTTCCCTGGGCGTGACGATCACGTCGGCTTGTACAAGATCTGCCCATCTTTCGGGCTGGACGATCCCGACGCTGCCCTGGTACCGCACCGTAACTCAAGGCGCGAGATTTTAAACATGGACGCCTTCGATCACGCCCGCACGATACGCGACGCCGACGAAATCACCGATACGCCTCACGAGATCGAGCTACAGGCGCTGTGGCGTGCCCTCGCCGCAGACCGAAGCGCGCGGGACGAGCGGACCGCGCGCCTGCGTGCCATGCGCTTGATCGGCGGCGACGGAGCGGATTGATCAGTCGGTCGCCGGCTTCCACTCGGGAAGTCGGCTCGCCAGCAGGAAGCCGACCGCCATCGCCATGGCCTCGGCCTGCGCGATCAGCGTCGGCTCTCCAGCGTCGCGCGCCGCCTGAAGCAGCGCGATCGCGTGCTTGCCGAGGCGCATGTCCACATCCTCGTCACGCAGTGGGATGTCGTCCGGGTTCCCGGGATTCTGGGCTCGGTCAGTCATTGCTGTGCGTGGGCCTTGAAGCGGCGAGCATGGGCTTGAACGGGGAGGAGGTGGCGATCCAGGATTGCGTGTCCGTGACGTCACCGAACACCCGCATGATCGCGCTCACCGATCGGTGGATCTCATGAGCGGCGATATCCTCCAGGCCGTGGCTGGCGGAGGCATCGGACAGGAAGGTCACCGCCTGTCCGCGGTGGTAGCCATCGACCGCCGTTGCGAGGCAGGACGACTCGCCGGCGAACCCCGCGATGACCAGCGGCGGCAAGCCGCGCTCCATCGCGTCGGCGAAGGCGGGACTGGCGTAGCAGGAGGGCCGGTCCCGATCGAAGATCATGTCGCAGCCATGCGGTTCGAACCCTTCGATCCAGCGGGCGAAGCGGCTGCCTGCCTGGAACAGCGGAGCGCCGACCCAGCGGACATAGGCCACCTGCATGCCGCTCTCGCGGGCATGTGAGAGCGCGCGGCGGCAGTTCAGGAGTGCGGGCCCGATTTTCGGAACGGCGAGCGGACGGCCCGCAATCTCGTATTCCTGCTGCATGTCTACCAGCACCAGCACCGGGACGCTGCGCGGGTGGCGATACAGCGCCGGATTGAGCGGCCGATTCATCGCGCCGCGACCTCCCGGTCGACGGACGGACGGGTCACGGCGCGGCTCCGCGAGCGGTCGAGCGCGCCAGCCCGGTGCCAGCGGCCTTCCGGCCGGATGATGACGTACGGATCGACGCCGAGGCCGATGGCTTGCGGATGCGGGTCCGCTTCCATCAGCATTTCGATGTAGTCGAAATCTGAGAACACCAGTTCCTGGGCGCCCTCGAAGACCCGGAAGCCGAAGCGGCTCCAGAAGCCGACAAGGCGCTTCTGGGCATGACCGTAGAGACGGCGGTAGCCCTTGACCCGCGCCAGCTCGATCCCGGCCCGGACCAGCGCGAAGGCCATGCGGGTGTTGCGGAACTCGGCCCGGACCGCCAGGCGCTCGATCTTCGCGAAATCTGCGAAGAACCGGATGCGCAGGCAGCCCGCCGGCTCGTCGCCGACATAGCCGATCAGGTGCGTTGCAGAGAGATCGTTGCCGTCGAATTCCTCCTCGTAAGGGCAGGCCTGCTCGCCCATGTACACGGCTGCGCGCAGGGCGATCACCCGGGACAGATCTTCCAGGTTTCTGGCCACCGCGACGCTGATTCCGGTCCCGCCCGGCTTGTGACTGTCATAGGGGGGTGCCGGATCCCCTTTCGGCCCACGCCCGAAATGATACAGGTCGCCGCGGGCGGTGTTCCTGAGAGTGAAGCCGAGCGTCGTGAGGAGATCCGCGCCCTCGGGCGTCGCCGCCCGGGCATAGAAATCGACGCCGCGATAGGTCGGGCTCGACAGACGGTCGAAGACGAGGCTGACGCCGCCGGCAAGCCGTCGCCGCGCATAGACGGCCCAGACGTAGATCCCGGCCGGACGTTCGTGTTGACCGGCCAGCATCGCGACCGGCGGCTCCGCCGTGTCGAGAGTTCCGTCCTTGAGGGCGGTCAGACCGTCTGCGTTCAGCATCAGGCAGGCGACGAAACCTTCACCTCTAGGCTGCGCAGCATTGAATTTATGTCTCTGTGCGATCGCAACGACGCTGTCGGGATTGATCGACATTACGCGCCGGACAGCCTGGACCGATGCAAGATCGGGCAGATTCGTTCGTGCATCTTCGATCAACTGTTGCAGATCACTTGGTGTCGGCATGAAGATAACGAGATGACGGGCAACACGGTCGACGCGCAGCGCGCTCAAATCATGGCGTGGCTCCGCAGAGACTGGCGCTGTTCCAAATTGATCCGCGTCCCGCGCAACGAACTGAGCGCGCGTGATATGCAGCGTCATCGGATGACCTGTCATTCGGTTTCGGATTGACGGTCCAGCACTTCGCATCTAGCGCTCTGGTTGTCTGTGCAAAATTTGGAACAGGGGCGTTCCGTCAATGGAACAGGCCGAGGCGAGCCGGGAGGCGATGCCTGACTGGCAGAGCATTCGGGTCTTCCTGATGCTCGAGCGGTCCGGGAGCTTCCGGTCGGCCGCCTTGAAGCTCGGCCTATCGGTGAACTCGGTGCGACGGCGGATCGCCGATCTGGAAGCCCTGATTGGTTCGCCCCTGCTGACGCGCCATGTCGACGGCATCCGTCTCACCGCCGAGGGTCACGCGATTTTGGAAGCCGCCGCCCGCATGGAGGCGGCGGCTTTCAGCCTGGTGCGAACGGGCGAGGCCACCCCCTTCGCCGAGACCGGCGAGGTGCGGATTGCCGTCACGGAAGGTCTGGGTGCCTTCTGGCTCGCGCCGCGCCTCGTCGAGTTCCAGCGCGCGAACCCGCGTCTGACCGTTGACCTGCGCTGCGCCATGGAATCCGCCGATGTCCTGCGGCTTGAGGCCGACGTGGCTATCCAGTTGACGCGGCCGACCAGCCCGGACCTTCGCGTGGTCAAGCTCGGCCGGATCCACATGATGCCGTACGCCGCGCGGATCTACGAAGACACCTATGGGCTGCCGATCCGCCCCGAAGATCTCGAGCGCCATCGCATCGTAGTTCAGGATGGCGGGCAGACCGTGCCGCTCGAAGACTATGTGAGGACAGTCCCAGGCTTTCCCGCCAAGGTCCCGATCACGCTGAAAGTCAATGTCAGCAGCGCGTATTACTGGGCAATCGCCAAGGGGGCCGGAATCGGATTGCTGCCCACCTATGCCAGCGCAATCGGCGCTCAGGTCGTTCCGTTGGACAATCTGGGCCGTTTCGGCGTCGACATCTGGCTGACCTATCACCCGGATGCGGAGCGGATTACCCGCGTGCGGCGGACGATCGATTGGCTGCGATCCTCCTTCGATCCGAAGCGTTATCCGTGGTTCCGGGACGAGTTCATCCATCCGCGTGACCTGCCGGGCGCCGTCAAGGGGTCGGCCTTGCCAGATCTGTTCGCCGGGTTTGTCGCCATGACACCGTGACGGCCGACGCTGCGCGCTGCACCCGCGGTGGTCCGGGTCCTGCAACGGCCGACGCACGCCCTTGACCGCGCCGCGCGCATGATCCTTGCTCCGGCCGCCGCGACGACGAGGTTGCCCGTGCTGCTGACGCCCCGAGAGAAGGACAAGTTGCTCATTGCCATGGCGGCGCAGGTGGCGCGCAATCGCCTCGCCCGCGGCGTGAAGCTCAACCATCCGGAGGCGGTGGCGCTGATCACCGACTTCGTGGTCGAGGGCGCCCGGGACGGCCGCACCGTGGCCGACTTGATGCAGGCCGGCGCCACCGTGCTGACCGCCGATCAGGTGATGGAGGGCGTGCCCGAGATGATCCACGACATCCAGGTGGAAGCGACCTTCCCGGACGGCACCAAGCTCGTCACCGTGCACCACCCGATCCGCGGCGCGGCCTCGGCCGATATCCCCGGCGCGGTGACGACTTTGCCGGGCGAGATCGTGTTCAACCCTGGCGCCGAGCGGACCGTGATCGAGGTGGCCAACGTGGGGGACCGGCCGATCCAGGTCGGCTCGCACTATCACTTCTTCGAGGTCAATCCGGGCCTCATATTCCCGCGCGAGGAGGCCCGCGGCAAGCGCCTCGACATCGCGCCGGGCACCGCCGTGCGCTTCGAGCCGGGATCGACGCGGGAGGTCGCGCTGGTGCCGCTCTCCGGCGGGCGCACCGTCTACGGGTTCCGCGGCGACGTGATGGGCAAGCTCTGACCATGGCCAACACGCCCAAGCCCGCCAGCCTGCCCCGGTCGGCCTACGCCGACATGTTCGGCCCCACGGTCGGCGACCGCGTCCGCCTCGCCGATACCGGCCTGGAGATCACGATCGAGCGCGACTTCACCACCTACGGCGAGGAGGTGAAGTTCGGCGGCGGCAAAGTCATCCGCGACGGCATGGGCCAGAGCCAGGCCACGAACGCCGACGGCGCCGTCGACACGGTGATCACCAACGCCGTGGTCCTCGACCATTGGGGCATCGTGAAATGCGATGTCGGGATCGTGCGGGGCCGGATCTTCCGGCTCGGCAAGGCCGGCAACCCGGACGTGCAGCCCGGGGTCGACATCGTGGTCGGGCCTGGGACTGAGGTGATCGCCGGCGAGGGCAAGATCCTGACGGCGGGCGGCTTCGACAGCCACATCCACTTCATCTGCCCGCAGCAGATCGAGGAGGCGCTCTGCTCGGGCATCACCACGATGCTCGGCGGCGGCACCGGACCGGCGCACGGCACCTTCGCCACCACCTGCACGCCGGGCCCCTGGCACATCGCCCGGATGATCGAGGCGGCGGATTCCTTCCCGATGAACCTCGCCTTCGCCGGCAAGGGCAACGCGTCGCGGCCGGAGAGCCTCGTCGAGATGGTGCGCGCAGGCGCCTGCGCGCTCAAGCTGCACGAGGATTGGGGCACCACGCCCGCGGCGATCGACACCTGCCTGTCGGTGGCGGACGCCCACGACATCCAGGTCATGATCCACACCGACACGCTCAACGAATCGGGCTTCGTCGAGGACACGATCGCGGCCTTCAAGGGCCGGACCATCCACGCCTTCCACACCGAGGGCGCGGGCGGCGGCCACGCGCCGGACATCATCAAGGTGGCCGGGTTGCCGAACGTGCTCCCGTCCTCGACCAACCCGACGCGGCCCTACACGTGGAACACGATCGACGAGCATCTCGACATGCTCATGGTCTGCCACCATCTCGACCCGTCGATCCCCGAGGATCTCGCCTTCGCGGAGAGCCGGATCCGGCGCGAGACCATCGCGGCCGAGGACATCCTGCACGATATCGGCGCGCTCTCGATGATGTCGTCCGACAGCCAGGCGATGGGCCGGGTCGGCGAGGTTATCATCCGCACGTGGCAGACCGCCGACAAGATGAAGCGCCAGCGGGGCGCCCTGCCGGGCGACGCGTCCGGTACCGACAACCTGCGGGCGCGCCGCTACGTCGCCAAGTATACGATCAACCCGGCCATCGCGCACGGCATCTCCCGTCACATCGGCTCGGTCGAGGCGGGCAAGCTCGCCGACCTCGTGCTGTGGAATCCGGCCTTCTTCGGCGTGAAGCCCGACCTCGTGCTGAAGGGCGGCAGCATCGCGGCCGCACCCATGGGCGACCCCAACGCGTCGATCCCGACACCGCAGCCGGTCCATTACCGGCCGATGTTCGGCGCCTACGGACGGGTGCCCTTCGCCACCGCCCTCACCTTCGTCTCCCGGGCGGCGGTGGAGGACGGTCTGCGGGAGCGGCTGGGCGCGCAGAAGGAGCTGGTCGCGGTGGAGAACGTCCGCGGCGGCATCTCGAAGAAGAGCATGGTGCTGAACGACGCGACGCCGGTCATCGAGGTCGATCCGGAAACCTACGACGTGCGCGCCGACGGCGAGCTGCTGGTCTGCGAGCCGGCCGAGGTCCTGCCGATGGCGCAGCGCTACTTCTTGTTCTGAGCGCGGCCATCCATGATCCGCGCCACCCGCATCATCCGCCGCGACGCCCTGTCGGGCGGTGAGATCGTCGACCGCGTCGTCCTCGATCACGGCGACCGCCACCGCCGCCGCGTCGCCATGCGCGGCGCCGGGGGGCTGGGCTTCCTGCTGGACCTCCCGGAGCCGACCGTGCTGGAGGACGGCGACGCCCTGGTCCTGCAGGACGGACGCCTCGTCTGGGTCGAGGCCGCGCCGGAGCGTCTGCTCGAGATCCGGGCTGCCAGCGATCACGCGCTCAAGCGCCTGATCTGGCACATCGGAAACCGGCACATCGCCGCCGAGATCGGCGCGGACGCGGTCTGGATCGCGCACGACCACGTCCTCGCCGAGATGGTCCATGGCCTCGGCGGCACCGCCGAGCCGGTAGAGCGCCCGTTCCGGCCGGAGGGCGGCGCCTATTCCGGCGGTCACGGGCACGATCACGACCACCCGCATGGCGGCCACCACCATGCCGCAAGCTGAGGCCCTGGAGGCGCTGCGCCTGATGGCGTGGCTGTCGCCCGGCTACCCGGTCGGCGCCTATGCCTACTCGCACGGGCTGGAATGGGCGGTCGAGGCGGGCGACGTCCGCGACGAGGCGAGCCTGACGGCGTGGCTCCGGGACGTCTGCGAGCGCGGCGCCCTGCGCAATGACCTGATCCTGGCCGCGCACGCCCACGCGGCGGCGCTGTCCACCGACGTCCCCGCGCTGATCGCCGTCAACGACCTCGCCCTGGCGCTGGCGCCGTCGCGCGAGCTGCACCTAGAGACGAGCCAGCAGGGCCGGAGCTTCCTCGACGCGACGCGCGGCGCGTGGCCTTGCGACGCCCTGGCCGCCCTGGCGGAGCAACTGCCGGGCCCGGTCGCCTATCCGGTCACGGTGGGGCTGGCGGCCGGCGCACACCGCATGGCGCCGGGCCCCGTGCTCGCCGCCTACGGCCTCGCCTTCCTCCAGAACCTCGTCTCCGCGGCCCTCCGGGCGGCGCCCGTGGGTCAGGCCGCCGGCACGCGGGTCGTCGCCGCCCTCGCGCCGCGCCTCGCCGGGTTCGCCGAGGCGGCCGCCGAAGCGGATCTCGACGCTCTCGGTGCCGCCACCTTCCGCCTGGATCTCGGCTCCTTCCAGCACGAGACCCAGTATTCCCGCATCTTCCGATCCTGAGTCCGCAGCATGACCCCCACCAACGGACCCCTCCGCGTCGGCATCGGCGGACCTGTCGGTTCCGGCAAGACCGCCCTGATGGAGCAGCTCTGCAAGCGCTTCCGCGACCGCTACGAGATCTGCGCCATCACCAACGACATCTACACGAAGGAGGACGCGCGGATCCTTACCGTCGCGGGTGCCCTGCCGGAGGAGCGAATCATCGGCGTCGAGACCGGGGGGTGTCCGCACACCGCGATCCGCGAGGATGCCTCGATCAATCTCGCCGCCGTCGCCGAGATGAACCGGCGCTTCCCGAAGCTCGACCTCGTGCTGATCGAGTCCGGCGGCGACAATCTCGCGGCAACGTTCTCGCCGGAACTCGCCGACATAACGCTCTACGTGATCGACGTGGCCGGCGGCGAGAAGATCCCCCGCAAGGGCGGCCCGGGCATCACCCGGTCCGATCTTCTGATCGTCAACAAGACCGACCTCGCGCCGCTTGTCGGCGCGGACCTGTCGGTGATGGAATCCGACACGCGGCGGATGCGCGGCACCCGGCCCTACGTCTTCGCGTCCCTGCGCGAGGGGGCGGGCGCGGACGCAGTGGCGCGCTTCGTCGAGGAGGCGGGCGGCCTGGGCCGCTGAGGTGACGCGCCGGTCCGAGCGGCCGGCGCGCCAAGCTACCTAGCGCCCGGCCTCGGCCGAGCGCGCGCGGATCGACGACGTGGTCGGAACGCCCATGAGCGCGTCCAGGCGACTCATCCGCGCGTTGAAACCGTTCATGACGGTCTGGCGCGCCTTGATCGCGGCGCCGGGCTGCGCCTTGGCGGGTGTGTGCCGCGCGCGGGCTTCCGCCTGGACCGCCGGAACGGCGAGGAGCGCGGCCAACGCCGCGATGGTCAGAGTGCGGGTCATCGTGAAATCCCTCGGCGTCCGCCGTGTCGGACAGCGCGACGCGTCACGAGGATATGCGCGCTCGAAGCGCGGCCGCGTGCGCGAGCGCACAGCACGCAGACGTGATCGCGATGCGCGCCGTTGGGCGCTCGCGGCGTTGACAGCGCTCCGCGACTGATTCAACCCGCGATATCGAGGCCTTCTGAACGGTATCGCGCATGCGAAATCTGCGGTGGCTGGCCGCCCTGCCCTTCCTCGGCATCCTCGTCGGCCCGTTCGTCCTGAACCGGGTCGAGCCCTTCGTGTTCGGCTTGCCGCTGCTCCTGGCCTGGCTGGTGTTCTGCGTGATCGGAACCTCGGCCGTGATGGGGGTGATCTACCTGACCGACCCTCAGAATCGCGCGCCGGAGGATCCCCGATGAGCATCGCGCTCGTCATCGTGGCCGCCGGCTTCGCGCTGGCGATCGGCCTCGGCCTCTACGCGCGGGTCGGCCGCGAGATGGGGCTGGAGCAGTGGACCGTCGGCGGCCGCGGCTTCGGCACCGCCCTGGTCTTCTTGCTGATGGCCGGGGAGATCTACACGACCTTCACGTTCCTCGGCGGCTCCGGCATCGCCTACGGCAAGGGCGGACCCGCCTACTACATCCTCTGCTACCTGACGCTCGCCTACGTCACATCGTACTGGCTGCTGCCGCCGGTCTGGCGCTACGCCAAGCAGAACAACCTTTACACGCAGCCCGACTTCTTCGCGCGCAAGTACGGCAGCCGGGCGCTCGGCATGCTGGTGGCGCTCGTGGGGATCGTCGCCCTCGTCCCCTACCTCGTGCTGCAGTTCAAGGGGCTCGGGATCATCGTGTCGACGGCGTCCTACGGGGCGATCTCGTCGACCGCCGCGGTCTGGATCGGCGCGGCCGCGCTCACCGCCTACGTGGTGGTGTCGGGCGTGCACGGCTCCGCCTGGACGGCGGTGACCAAGGACACCAGCATCCTGTTCGTGGTGGTGTTCCTCGGGATCTACCTGCCGGTTCACTATTACGGCGGCTACGAGGGCCTGTTCACGGCGATCGAGGCTGCGAAGCCCGGGTTCCTGGCCCTGCCCGACCGCGGCCAGAGCCCGGTGTGGTTCACCAGCACGGTCCTGCTCACCGCGCTCGGCGGCTATATGTGGCCCCACACCTTCGCGTCGCTCTACACGGCGCGTGAGCCAAGCGCCTTCCGCCGCAACGCGGTGATCCTGCCGATCTACCAGCTGATCAACCTGTTCGTGTTCGTGATCGGCTTCACCGCGGTCATGCAGGTGCCGGGCCTGACGGGGCCCAACGTTGACCTGTCGCTGTTCAAGCTCGCCCTGGCCACCTTCCCGCCGTGGGTCATCGGGCTGATCGGCGCCACGGGTGTGCTCACCGCCCTCGTCCCGGGCTCCATGATCCTGATCGCCGGCGTGACACTGGTGGCGAACAACCTCGTCCGCCCGCTGCGCCCCGGCATGAACGACGCCGCGACCGCGCGGCTGTGCAAGATCCTCGTGCCGGTGCTGGCGCTGGTCTGCGTCGGCTTCACCCTGTCGGGCGGCGACACGATCGTGCAGCTCCTGCTGATGGGCTACAACTTCGTGACGCAGCTCTTCCCCTGCTTCATCACCAGCCTGATGCGCCGCAATCCCC
Organism: Methylobacterium sp. P1-11; assembly: GCF_008329595.1. NCBI lineage: Bacteria > Pseudomonadati > Pseudomonadota > Alphaproteobacteria > Hyphomicrobiales > Methylobacteriaceae > Methylobacterium > Methylobacterium sp. P1-11. Next base: position 126,148 of record NZ_NPKS01000001.1, on the reverse strand, counting down.
TCGACCGCCGCGCCGCGATCGCCGGCATCGTCGCGGGCGTCGCCACCGTGGCGGCGACCGTCCTGAGCGGGTTCAGCCTCGCGAAGCTGCCCGTCCTGGGGCCGCTCCAGGACGTGAATGTCGGCATCGTGGCGCTGGTCGTGAACGTCATCGTGACGGTTGTGGTGGCGCGGACGGTGCGCGCGGGCGCGACCGCCGCGCAGGCCGCCGAGTGACGCCGCTCAACTCTGTCCGCGGCGGGCGGTGAGCCAGGACGCCAGCAGCACCGCGACGCTCACCAGCCCGACGAGCAGGGTCGAGGCCGCGTTGATCTCCGGATTCACCCCGAGCCGGACCTGGCTGTAGAGCCGCATCGGCAGGGTGGTCGAGCCCGGGCCGGAGACGAAGCTCGCGATCACCAGGTCGTCGAGCGACAGGGTGAAGGCGAGGAGCGCGCCGGCCGCGAGGGCGGGCGCCAGCAGCGGCAGCGTCACGGTCATCAGCACGCGCGCCGGCGCCGCGCCGAGGTCGGCCGCGGCCTCCTCGAGCGATCGGTCGAGGCCGCGCAGGCGCGCGCCGACCACCACAGCCACGAACCCGGTGCAGAATGTCGTGTGGGCGATGACGATCGTCACGAGGCCGCGGTCCAGCCCGATCCCGATGAACATCAGCAGGAGCGACAGGCCGATCATCACCTCCGGCATCACGATCGGCCCGAACACGAGACCCGTGAACAGGGCGCGCCCGCGGAAGCGACCCTGCCGCTCCAGGGCGAGGGCCGCCAGCGTGCCGAGGATCGTGGCGAGCAGGCTCGCAAGGATCGCGACCTTCAGGGAGACCAAGGCGGCGGCGAGAAGCGGCGCGTCGGAGAGCAGCGCGCCGTACCAGCGGGTCGAGAACCCGCCCCAGACCGTGACCAGGGGCGAGGCGTTGAACGAGTACATGATCAGCACCAGGATCGGCCCGTAGAGGAAGGCGAGGCCGGCCGCCAGGGCGGTGCGGGTCACCCAGGTCACGGCACCTCACCCTCGCCCGCGCGCAGGCTGTCCCGGAACAGCACCACCGGTCCGATGACGATGGCGAGGATCAGCACGGCGACCGCCGAGGCCAGCGGCCAATCGCGGTTCGAGAAGAACTCGGTCCAGAGCACCCGGCCGAGCATCAGCGTCTCCGACCCGCCGAGCAGATCCGGGATCACGAACTCGCCGACCATCGGGATGAAGCACAGACCGGCGCCGGCCGCGATCCCCGGCAGGCTGAGCGGCACGGTCACGGTCCAGAACACCCGGCTCGGCGAGGCGCCGAGATCCGCCGCGGCCTCGCGCAGGGTCGGATCGAGACGATTCATCACCGCGTAGAGCGGCAGCACCATGAATGGCAGATACGCATAGACAAGTCCGATGATCACGGCCCTGTCGGTGTTGAGGATCGTCAGCGGCTCGGCGATCAGCCCAAGACGCCGCAGGCCGAGGTTGAGCAAACCCTCGGGCTTGAGGATCGCGATCCAGGCGTAGATCCGGATCAGGAAGCTCGTCCAGAACGGCACAATCACCAGCGCCACGAGCAGCGGCTGCCAACGGGACGGCGCCCGCGCCAGGGCGTAAGCGAGCGGCGTGCCGAGGGCGACGAGGATCAGGCTGGCCACGCCCGCATAGGCCAGGGAGCCGAGGGCGGCATCGCGGTAGAGGGGGTCGGCGTAGAGCGTCAGATAATTGTCGAAGTTCAGGGCTTCGAGAAAAGCCGACCAGCCGTCGAGCCCGGCCCGCCAGTCGAGCACAGGCAGGTACGGCGGGATCGCCGTCGCCGGCTCCGATAGGCTGATCTTGAGAGTGATGGCGAAGGGCAGCAGGAAAAACGCTGCCAGCCACAGGAAGGGCGGAAGGCGCACCAACCGGTCGAAGAGTCCGACGGGCTTCCGCCCGCTCACGGACCCGGCCTCCGGTCGCCCCGCCGCGCGGACCGGCGCTGATCGCCGTCGGCCTCCGACACGGCGGCCGTCATGCCGGCAGGATCACGGCGACGTCGGCCGGGAAGCCGGCCCGCGCGTCCGAGCCCGGCGCCGCGCCGGCCTCCGCGGGCCGCCCGCTCGACCGGAGGGTCGCGCCGTCGGGCAGTCGCAGCGTCCGGCGCAGCCGGTCGCCCAGGAACACGACGTCGGTGACGGCCACCGGCAGCCCCTCCGCACCCAGCACCACATCCTCGGGCCGCACCGCCACCACGACGGCGGCGCCCTCCTCGAGCGCGGCCGCCGCGACGCCCCGCACGGGACCGTGCGCGGTCTTGACCGTGCGGATCGCGTCCGGGCTCACAGGCCCGAGCCGGCCGGGAATGAGGTTCACGTCGCCGAGCAGGCCGGCCACGAAGCGGGTCGCCGGTCGCCTGTAGAGGTCGGCCGGCGGCCCGACCTGGATCAGACGGCCCGCCTCCATGACGCCAATCCGGTCGGCGAGCATCATCGCCTCCTCGGGATCGTGCGTGACGACGACGAAGGCGGTGCCGAGGCGGCGCTGGACCGCGCGCAGCTCGCCCTGCGTCTCCTCGCGCAGGCCGCGATCGAGCGCGCCGAGCGGCTCATCGAGCAGCAGCAGCTTCGGCTCCCGGGCCAGCGCCCGGGCCAGGGCGACCCGCTGACGTTGACCGCCCGAGAGCGTGTCCGGGCGACGGCTGCCGAATCCGTCGAGGCGCACGAGCTTGAGGAGATCCGACACCCGTTCCGCCACCGCTGCGCGACCGCGTCCGTTCAGGCCATATCCGATATTGCCGGCCACGCTCATGTGCGGAAACAGGGCGTAGGACTGGAACATCATGTTCACCGGCCGCCGATGGGGCGGCAATGCGGTGAGGTCCTGCTCACCCAACAGGATCCGTCCGGTGGTTGGCGTCTCGAAACCTGCAATCATGCGCAGGAGGGTGCTCTTGCCGCAGCCGGACGGCCCGAGCAGGCAGAAGAACTCACCCGCCTCGAGATCGAGACTCACGGCATCGACGGCGCGATGGGTGCCGAAACGTTTGGTCAGCTCCTCGAGCCGCAGGCGCGGCGCCGGCAGGTCCGACAACGGATCAGGAATCCTCGCGCAGCGCCTCGGCCACGCGCGCTTCCAGAAGATCCGGCCGGCGCAGGACCAGGGCGCCTCGGGTGCGGTCCACGAGTCCTTCCGCGGCCATCGCGGTGAATTCCCGGGTCACCTGCTCGCGGCGGCAGCCGATCCGGGCGGCGAGGACGTGATGGTAAGGCGGCGGCGAGACCACCCGCTCCCCCGTGGTGCCGGTCCGCGGAACGGAAAGGCGCAGCAATTCGGCGTAGAGTCGGTGCTTGAGGTCGAGCAGGGCGTGCTCCATGAGCCGCGTGTTCAGCTCGCGCACGCGCTTGGCCAGAAGCCGGAACAACCGGTCGGCGATCGCCTCGGAGGCGAACACGATCTGCCGGAATACCGCCGCCGGCACGACGCAGACCTCACCCCGCGTCAGCGCCGTGACGTTGGCCGAGCGGCCGATCCCGTCGATCGCCGCGAGTTCGCCGAAGAACGCCCCGCCCCGCATCTCACCCAGGATGACCTCCTTGCCGGACTGGGTCCGGTTCAGGATGCGGACCTCGCCGGAGGCGATGAAGTACACGTCGGTGGAGATGTCGTCGAAGTCGACGAGTACCTCATTCTCGTCGAAGCGGCGCCAGTGGCACCGGGGCTCGTAGGGGCTGAGCTCGATGCCCGGATCCTTGAAGAAGGGTATCGTCCCCAGCCGCGCCATCGATCGTGTTCCCTCAACTCCGGCCTCCGTCCCTGCCCTGACGGGGGCCGACCAGCAGATCTGGGGACGGGAGCAGCCCGCACTGTGAAGCTGCGCCCCACCGGGGCGGTGCTGGATCGATCGGGCAGCCGCAATCGTGACGGTCGCAGGCTGAGCGGTCAAGCCGCGTCCCGTTGAACAGGAGTTTATTAGCGTGGATCGGGGATGAGGGCTAAATTCCTGGCCCGCCGCGGCGGGCAGTAGCGATGCATCAAGACGTTCCATTCTCGCGTTCGACATTTTCTACGGGTCCCCGTCGGCAGGCGACGCTCGCCTGCGCCTTCGAGAGGTCCGGGCGCAGCCTCCATTCCGGGCGGCACGCGACGATCCGTGTGAGCCCGGCGCCGGCCGGGCACGGCATCGTCTTTCGGCGCCGTCTGAAGGACGGTCGCGCCGTCAACGTGCCGGCGCATTGGCAGTACCGGGATTCGCAGCCGCTCTCCTCGGCTGTGCGGCGCGACGGCGTCCTCGTCCGAACGATCGAGCACCTCATGGCCTCGCTCAGCGCGCTGCGGATCGACAACGTGCTGGCCGAGATCGATGCGGACGAATTGCCGATCTTCGACGGCAGCGCGACACCATGGTGCGAGGCGATCCGGGCGGCAGGCCGAAGCGAGCAGGCCTTGCCCTGCCGGGTAATCCGCCTGCGCCGTACCGTGGCGGTCGAGAGCGGGCGGCGCCGGCTTCAGATCGAGCCGGGCCCCGGCCTGCACATCACCGGCCACATCGCATTGGCGCATTTCGGGTCGATCGATTGGTCGGGCGCGATCACGCCGGAGGGCTTCGAGCGGGAGATCGCGCCGGCCCGCAGCTTCGGTCGCTACATGCGCGCCATGGCCGGCCGCGCCTACGGTTACGTGATGGGAAACGACTTTCTCCAGGGCGTGTCGCCGCGTTCGGCGGCGCTCTTGGTGCGGGGGCACGTGCTCGGCGGGATGCGGGGACCGGGCGAGCCGGTTCGGCATCGAGTCCTCGACCTCGTCGGCGATCTCGCCCTGGCAGGGCACCCGATCGAGGGACGCGTCTCGGCATTCCACACCGGCCACGAACTCAACCATGCCCTCGTCGCCGCCCTGATGCGCGACGGTTCAGCCTGGGAACTCGTCTGAGCGGCGGCCAAAAGCGACCTCAGGCGGAGGCGCGGCGCGGCGTGTCGCAAGCAACAGCGACCGCGCCGAAGGCGCGGACCAGATCCGGGTCGAGCTTCGCGTTCATCAGACCCAGGATCGCGTAGGCCTCCCGCGGGGATTTCGGCGCCTTATAGGGACGTGCCTCAATGAGCGCGGCGAAGATGTCGCAAATGGTGATCAGCCGGACCAGATCCGGGATCTGCTGCCCGCGCAGGCCGTCCGGATAGCCCGAGCCGTCGAGATATTCGTGGTGCGAGCGGACGACCGCCAGCGTCAGAGCGTCGTAGTCGCCCGTTAGCAGCATGGCGTGACCGAGGGCTGGGTGACGATCCATCTCGCTGCGCTCTGCCGGCGTCAGCGGAGCCGGCTTGTTCAGGATTGCGAGGGGGATCTTGGCCTTTCCGATGTCGTGGAGCAGTGCGCCTTTGACGAGGTAGCGGGAATCGGCCTCTTTGAGCCCCAAGGCCCGGGCGAATTCTGCGGCAATCCCGGCCACGCTCAGGCAATGCCGGTGGGTGACGTCGTCGAAGCTCGCGACGATCTTGAGCCACTCCCGCACCTTCGCCTCGCGGATCGCCTGATTGACCAGGTCGGCGCCAGTTTCGACTACCGCGGCCGGCGGTGCCTGATCGGCACGAAACAGGCTTGCGAAGACCGAGCGGGCTTCCTTGACTTGGTGCCGCCAGTTGGCAGCCGAGCGCAGGTCCGGCGTGCTGCTGGTCAGCGTCGCGACCGCATTCAGAAGCATGGCGCTCGCCGTGGCGGCCGGCATCACCCGCGTGGCGCCGAGGGCGGTCGCCTGAATCTCGCCGCGACCGAGATTACCGTGGATGAGCGCGAGGAACGGTGTCCCCGGACCCCGCGTCACCGACAAGGCCTCGCGCAGGCGGCGTACAGATTCGGACGTCAACGCGCTGACGTCGCTGATGATCAGCGCGGCTCCCGCCGGCGGAACGGCATCGCCGTAGAGATCATGCAATGCCACGGACTTGCCACCGCCGAGATTGCGCGCGAGCCGCTCGCCGCGCTCGACATCGTCGGTCAAGATCAGGGTCTGGCCCAATATCCCCCCCTCTCGCTCGCCCCCTTCCCGGGAATCCAATCGAGCGGCTCATGTACGCTGTCGGACCAATGATCAGCAGATCCCCGACTGGATCCACAGCACTCGCCGCAGATTTGATGGCATGCCGTTAAAAATCCGGCCGTCGAATCAGATGTTCACCGCTTCAAATAGGCAACGATCTGGAGAACCGGATCGCCGCGGGGATGGTGACCGGTTCGCGCGGTTGCGGCGCTTGCCTCGCCGCGTCCGGACCGCCAGAACGCCGTCATGCTGCGCGTCAACGACCTTACCTATCGCATCGGCGACCGTCTGATCCTCGATTCCGCGAACTTCACGATCCCGGAAGGAGCGCGGGTCGGGCTCGTCGGTCGCAACGGGGCAGGCAAGACCACGCTGTTCAAGGCCATTCTCGGCGACTTGCCGGTGGATGCGAAATCCGTCGCGCTGCCCAAAGGCATGCGAATCGGTGCGGTCGCCCAGGAAGCTCCGGCCGGGCCGGAGACGCTGCACACTGTCGTACTCGCCGCCGACACGGAGCGCGCCAGCTTGATGGCGGAGGCTGAGCATGCGGACGGGTTGCGCCGGGCCGAGATCGAGACGCGGCTCGTCGATATCGGTGCCCACTCGGCGCCGGCTCGCGCCGCCGCGATCCTGCATGGACTCGGGTTCGATGCGGCTGCCCAGGCGCGGCCCTGCTCGGACTTCTCAGGCGGCTGGCGGATGCGCGTGGCGCTGGCCGCCGTGCTGTTCTCGGAGCCTGACCTGCTGCTCCTCGACGAGCCGACCAACTATCTCGACATCGAAGGTACGCTCTGGCTGTACGATTACCTGGAGCGCTATCCGCGGACTGCGATCATCATCAGCCACGATCGCGACCTGCTCGACACCAGCGTCGATCACATTCTGCACCTCGACCGTGGCAAGCTGACCATCTACCGCGGCGGGTATTCGAGCTTTGCCAAGCAGCTCTCGGAGAAGCGGGTCCTCCAGGCCAAGGCGAAGGCCAAGCAGGATGCCGAGCGCGCGCATCTCCAGAGCTTCATCGACCGGTTCAAAGCCAAGGCCACCAAGGCGCGCCAGGCCCAGTCGCGGATGAAGCGCCTGGCCAAGATGGAGCCGATCGCGGCGCTGCTCGATGACGACGTGCCGGTGATCCACCTTCCGAGCCCGGAGAAGCCTCTGTCGCCGCCGATCGTCGCTATGGAGCGCGTGAAGGCCGGCTATGGGGATCGGGTCGTCCTGACGGGTCTCGACCTGAGCCTCGCGCCGGATGACCGGGTGGCGCTGCTGGGCGCCAACGGCAACGGCAAGTCGACCTTCTGCAAGCTGATTGGCGGCCGGCTCGGGCCCGTCGCCGGCGAGCTCAAGCGCTCCTCCAAGATGGAGGTCGCCTATTTTGCACAGCATCAGCTCGACGAGTTGCGTCCCGCCGAGAGCGCCTATGCGCATGTCCGGACCCTGATGCCGGACGTGCCCGAAGCGAAGGTGCGTGCCGCCACCGCGCGTCTCGGATTTGGAGCCAACAAGGCCGATACGCCGGTCGAAAAGCTCTCGGGCGGCGAGAAGGCGCGGCTGCTCATGGGATTGGCAGCCTTTCACGGCCCGCACCTCCTGATCCTGGACGAGCCGACTAACCACCTCGATATCGAGAGCCGGCAGGCCCTCGTGGAGGCGATCAACGACTACGAGGGCGCGGTCATCCTCGTCTCTCACGACCGCTTCCTGGTCGAGGCCTGCGCCGACCGGCTGTGGCTGGTCGCGGACGGCACGGTGAAGGCCTTCGACGGCGACATGGACGATTATCGGCGCTTCGTCCTGTCGGGTCCGGACCGCGAGGACGAGCGCGAAACCGAGACGTCCGGCGGCCAGAAGGCCGAGGCACGCCGCGCCGGCGTCGAGCGCCGCGCAGCCCTCGCGCCGCTGCGCAAGCGCCTGGAGGCCATCGAGGCGCGGATGGCCAAGCTGACGGCGGCGATTCAGAAGATCGACGCCGCCTTGGAGGACGGATCCGCCTTCCGCGAGAATGCGGTCAAGGCCGGCGAGATCGCCAGGATGCGTGCGGACGCGTCGAGCGCGCTCGCCTCCGCCGAGGAGGAGTGGCTGAATGTGAGCGCGGAGATCGAAGCTGCCTGAAACGTTCGTGGCTGCACTTCGAAGGTCGGGGCTGGTGCTCACCGCCCTCGTGAGCGCGGAGAAGCCAGCAAGGAGCGCTGCGATCCACGATAGCGAGCTGTCCTGACGCGCTTCGCCGCGCTCGCGCCGAGGGCGGCGGGTGCGTCGCGGCGGCGCGATCCGGTGCTTGTCAGATCGAAAGCGCGATTGCCCGTTCCAGAATATCGACACCGAGGTCGATCTCCTCATCCGTGGCGGTCAGCGGCGGGGCGATGCGGAACACGCCGCCCATGCCCGGCAACTGCACGATGTTCATGCTCAGGCCGAGTTCGAGGCAGCGCCGGGTGATCGCGTCACCGAGTTCCGGGGCCGGGACCTTCGTGGCCCTGTCGGCAACGATCTCGACGCCCTGCAGGAGGCCACGCCCACGCACGTCACCGATGCAGGAGAAGCGCTGCTGGAGCGCCCGCATTCGGGCGTCGAGCCGGGCCCCGGCCTCCTTGGCCCGCGCCACGAGGCCGTCGCGCCGGACGATCTCCAGCACCTTGAGGCCGACTGCTGCGGGAAGAGGATCGGAGACGTGTGTGGTGTAGAACAGGAACCCGCGGGCGTGGCAGAGATCCTCGATCTCCGGCGTGGTCATGACCGCCGCGAGCGGCAGGCCGGCACCCAGGGTCTTCGACAGGGTGAGGATGTCCGGTACAACCCCGTCCCGCTCGCACGCGAACATCATGCCGGTGCGGCCGACCCCCGTCTGGGCCTCGTCGAGAATCAGCAGCATGCCCCGCTCCACGCATTTGCGCTTGAGCGCCGCCAAATAGCCGGGCGGAAGCTCGAGAATGCCGCCGGAACTGAGGATCGGCTCCGCCAGAAAGGCCGCAAGGTTGCCGGTCGACTGCCGGTCAACCAGGGCGAACGCGTAATCGAGTTCGGTCTGCCAATCTGAAGCCCCATCTTTTTCGAAGGTGGGGCGGTAGGCGTTCGGCGCGGGGATCGCGAAAGACCCGACCGAAGCGGGGCCGTAGCCCTTGCGGCCGGCGCTGTAGGTCGCCGCCGCAGCGCCCGCCGTCATGCCGTGCCAGGACTGGGCGAAGCCGACGATTTCCCAACCGCCGGTGGCGAGCTTGGCCATACGCAGCGCGGCCTCGTTAGCCTCGGCACCGGTGGTCAGCAGAAGAGTTCGTTCCAGACGACCGGGAGCGATCCCGGCCAATTCCGTCGCGAGATCGACCACAGTACGGCTCAGCATGCCGCTGAACAGATGGTCGAGATGCCTGATATGGTGCGCCACGACGGCAGCAATCTCTGGGTGTCCGTGGCCCAGGATCGCGCTCATCTGGCCAGAGGTGAAATCGAGAATCTTCCGACCCTCGACGTCGTAGACGAAGCTGCCCGCCGCCCGTTCTATGATGACCGGGGCAAAGGTTCCACCGTAGCGCACCAGATGCCGCCGCGCACGGGACCAGAAGTCGGGGTCGTCATTCTGCGTCGTCATCGATCCTCCTCCCCACCGGAGTAAGGCGATGCTAGAACCACGGCCGAATCCAGAAAAACTTATATTTCTGAACCGAGAGTTCAGAGAACCTGATGGCGCAAAATCTCGACATCGACCTGCTGCGCAGCTTCGTTGCGGTCGCGGAAACCGGAGCCCTCAGCCGTGCCGCGGAGCGGGTTAGCCGGAGTCAGGCCGCGCTCAGCATGCAGATGAAGCGCCTGGAGGATCTCCTCGCGCAGCCGCTGCTGCGACGAACCGGACGCGGTGTCGTCCTGACGGTCCAGGGGGAGCGCCTTCTGGTCCATGCGCGCCGGATCCTCACCTCGCATGACGACGCCGTGGCGGAATTGTCCGGCCAGAGCCTCAACGGCACTCTGCGGTTCGGTTGCCCGGATGATTATGCGCAGGCGTTCCTCCCAGGGCTCCTGCGTGGTTTTGCGCGTCATCACCCCGAAGCGGCAATCGAAGTGGTTTGCGCCGCGACGCCCCGTCTCGCGGAACGCCTGCAACGCGGCGGGCTCGATCTGGCGCTCGTCTCCGCCCCGCTCGCGGCCGAGCGGGAAATCTTGAGGCGGGAGGATCTCGTTTGGGTCTCGCTGCGCGGTGTTCCGGCGACTTGGCTGGATCCCCTGCCCCTCGCTCTGGGCGACCCCGATACCCTCGACCATAGGGCGGCGCGTGCCGCCCTCGACGCCGCCGGCCGCGCATACCGGATCGCCTATGCGAGTAGCAGCCTGTCGGGGCTTCTTGCCGTGGCGCGCTCCGCACAGGCCGTCGCAGTTCTGACTCGGGCCGCGGTTCCCCGCGACCTGCAAATCCTGACCCGCGGCAGCGGTCTGCCCGCGCTACCGAGCATCGGCGTGACGATCCACATGGATGAGCCGCACGCCGCACCGCTGACACGCGCTTTCGCCGCGCACGTTCGGTCGGTCCTGCCGACGCTCTGACCGGGCGGTCGTTCGGCAAGGACCACCGATCGGCTGGGCCTATTTGGCTTTGAGCGGCTGGAGGCTAGGACCTACTCTGCGTCGGGGTGTTTTGGCCAGAACACGACAATGTCGTCGTTATCGACATTGATCCAGTTGATACGGGTCCTCGGGTGATCCTGGCTGATGGTCTCGAAATGTGCGCTGTTGCAGAGGAGGTAAATTTCCGCCGCCAGCCCGTCGAGACCCGCATCCGCTGCGGCCTCGCTCAAGGCGGAGCGGAGATCCGCGTCGGGCAGCTGAAGGCCGCGGAACTTCCGTCCGGCCACTTCAGGGAAGGCCGCGCTCCAGGCGGCGATCACCCGTGGATTGTCGTATTTCACGACCGTATCGGTCCCGACGATGCGGGTCGGATTATGGTCCAGCCTTACATCTTCGGTCCAGTTTCGGTTGGAGGCGCAGAGCGTCTTGGTCGTTTCCGGCGAGACGACGGGAGTTGTCGCCGTGACCGTCGCCATTGCCACCTCGATGATCTGTGCACCGCGCAGGTCGCGCAGGTCGAGCGGCGTCGCATCGATGGCCTGGATCCGTGTCTCGACCAGCGCGAAGACGGCTCCGGCCGCCTCCGGTGAGAGTGTGTAGACGGACCGGGGATCCAGCGGCACAGACGGTGTCGGTGTCACGGTCTTCGCTGTGGTGAGCGCGCCGGCTTCGGCATGCTGTGGTTTCGGGGCGTTCGCCGTGACGGCGGCCATCGAAGGTATGTAATCCATCGCACAGTCTCCAATCGTTCGAGCCGATGCGTCCCCCGCCCTTGCCACGCGCAGCCCCTTCCCTCCCGCCTTGCCGGCCGCTGATCGATAGCTTCGCGGCGCGGCGCGCGTGATCGCAGCCCTTTGCTCGGAGCGGCAAGCGCCACAGCGACGGTTGCGGCTGACCGTCCGAGGGGTGCCGCTGCGGCGCGCCTTAACCCGCATCGCCAGCGTTGTCGCCAAGGCCGGTGCTGCAGGTCGAATCGGGCTGCCGGGTGCGTTCAGCTCAGATCCGGGCGCGTCCGTCTGAGACGCGGAAATTGGAGGATGCCGTGTGTTGAACCAGGGAACGCCTCGGTCGTCGGGCGCCTGACGATCCTCATGTTCGCCGGCACGCCATCCGCGAGCTTCATGCTCCGTTAATTTGATCGTGCACCCGAGGTCTTGACAATGTCAACGATCGTCGCAACGTGATTTTCCGCGCCACAAGCATCGATATATCAATTCTTTTCGAGTAATACTATCTGTATCAGGTCGAAATTTTAGAGATTTGAATATAATCCGATGATTATTTGCTCTGATTAGAGAACGAATTTCCTTGCGTGCAGCTTTGTCGTCCCGCGAGATCCACAGAGCGCAGTGACTTGATTCAAAACGGCCCAGAAGCCGGAACGCGCCACCACCCTCCAGCACATCGCTCGTCCGGCCGCTTATCGGGAATAGCGGCAGGGGCTTCACAGGGTCAGCGCTGCGGTTCCAACTGCCGGATCGAGGCAGAAAGGCCGCGTTTGCCCGCGGCCCGCGGACATGCGAGAGAGGCCGGATGTTGACCGTCGATAGCCTCTGGCGCGCGCGGCACCGGCTCGCGCAGTTCGGGAAGAAGCGGACAGGTTCGCCGCGCATCCTCGTGATCGGTGTCTGTCAAGCCGGGTCCATCGCCAAGGCGATGCGCTACCTGCTGCCCCACGCTCAGGTGGATTTCGTCTCGGCGTTCACGGCATCGCGCCGGTTCCCGCGGCTCGCCGACCTTATGGCGCACGCGGACGGGTACGATCACGTCTTCACCAGCATCTACCTGCCCAAGTTCAAGGGCGGCGGCACGATCGACACGCTCCGGACGCACCCGAAGGTCCGCCTGATCCCGACCATCGTGTTCAGCGCCTATCATCCCGACCTCGTCCATGTCGGCGTGCAGGATTCCGTCACGCTCAACGGCCTGATCTCGGGGCCGATGGGGCACTCGCACTCGGCGATTACGCTGTTTGCCTACCTGTCCGGCTTCTCGCAGGCGCAGGCGCTGCGTCTGTTCTCCGAGCCGGTCTTCGAGCGCCTTGGATACTTCAACCTCTGGGACGAGTCGGTCTCGTACCTGCGCGGGCTCGGCGTCCAGGCCGGGTATGATCTCGACACGCACCTCACGCGGTGGGCGCGTCGCGGCTGCTTCATGCACTCGATCAACCACACGAAGCTCTACGTCGTGGCCGACCTCGCCCGGGGCCTGCTGAGCCGGGCCGGCGTTCCCTTCGACGAATGCGATCTCGACGCGTTCCTGCCGGACGATCTCGGCGGCCAGGGCAGTTGGCCGGTCTATCCGGAGATCGCCCAGCATTACGGCGTGCCGGGCAGCGCCCTGTTCTTCAAGGCGGAGACGCGCCGGTCCGGGCCCGCGCGGACGATGAGCCGGGCCGAGTTCGTCGCCGCCTCCTACGCGAATTACGACCGGCGCGAGCGGAAGCTCCTGATCTCGCAGCGCGTCCAGGGCTGGCTCAACGATCCGCCGACGGTGGACTTCCTGCGCGAGGCCGCGGGGCGTGGCGACGCGCCGGCGCGGTTGGCGAGCCGGGCCCCTGCGGTGAATGCCGGCAGTCTCGCCGGCCATGCCTCGTAACGTCCGGCCGGGCACTTCCCTTCGGTCCCGGCGTTGTCGCGCACGGCCCGCCTTAGCGGGATGGACGTCGAGGTGTTCCGATGGGTCCCCTGTCCCGCCATCGCACCGGTCGTACTGCGACCGCGGCGGCCCTGACGCTCGTCGGCTCGGCCGCGGCCCTGGTCGCCTGGAGCGCGTTCGCGGTGAACCGGCGGATGACCCTGCCGTCCGCCCTGCCAGGCCGGCACGAGCGGCTCCGGACGCGCCGCGCCGGCGCGCTCTCGCTCTACGGGTCCACCGACGCGGAGGGCGTGCCGCTCCTGCTGATTCACTCGATCAACGCGGCGGCGAATGCCTATGAGGTCCGGCCGCTGTACCTGCGCTACAGCGGAACGCGCCCGGTCTACGCTCTGGACCTGCCGGGTTTCGGCTTCTCGGAACGCTCGCGCCGCCGCTACACGCCGCGCCTGATGGTGGAGGCGATCCAAGCGACGGTTGACGAGATCCGGAGCCGGCACGGCGGATCGGCGATCGACGCCCTGGCCCTGTCGCTCTCGGCCTCGTTCCTCGCGCGGGCGAGCCTGGAACGGCCCGACGCCTATCGCAGCCTCGCGCTGATCAGCCCGACGGGGTTCGACGCGCGGCTCTCCGGGGAAGGCCCGCCGGACGGCCATCGCGGCCGCGACTGGCTGCGCCGCGTCCTCGACCGCCCTCCCCTGGGGCGGCCGCTCTTCGACGCCCTGGTGACGCGGCCGAGCATGCGCTTCTTCCTGGAGAAGACCTTCGGCTCGTCCGATATCGACGAGGGGCTGCTCGCCTACGATTACGCCTCCGCCCATCAGCCGGGCGCCGAGCACGCCCCCTTCTGCTTCATCGCGGGCCACCTCTTCCCCACCGACGCGACGCGCCTCTACGAGCGCCTGCGCCTCCCGGTCTGGATGGTGCACGGGGTGCGCGGCGACTTCGTCGACTACAGGCTGGTGCCGCGGGTCGCCGATCGACCCAACTGGCGCGTCGAGACATTCGCGACCGGCGCGTTCCCGCATTTCGAGCAGCCGGAGGCGGTCGCGTCCGGCTACGACGCGTTCCTGGCGAGCATTATTCGCCTGCCGGCGGCGCGACCGGCGTGATCCGGTAGCGCGGCCACACTGGGTCGTCGGACAGGCTGATGCGCGTCGGTGGACCCGGCGCGCCCCGGTCCGTAAGGATGGGGCCGCCGCCCGGAGCGGCGTCCGCGTTGGAATCCGATGATCGACCTGACCCTCGAGGCCGCCCGCACCATCGTCGACACCGCCCTGCGGGAGGCGCGGGCCCGCACGCTCAAGTCCCTGGCCGTCGTCGTGTACGATGCCCGCGGCGCGCTCAAGGCGGTCGCGGTCGAGGACGGCACGTCGCTGCGCCGGGCCGAGATCGCGAGCGGCAAGGCGAACGGCGCCCTGGCGCTCGGCCTCGGCTCCCGGGCGATCCACGCGCGGGCGGAGCAGCAGCCCTACTTCGTCGCCGCCGTCACCCATCTCGCCGGCCCCGCCGCCCTCGTGCCGGTGCCCGGCGGCGTGCTGATCCGCTCCGCCGAGGGGCGCCTCCTCGGCGCGGTCGGCATCTCCGGCGACACCTCCGACAACGACGAGATCTGCGCGGTTGCCGGGATCGAGGCGGCCGGCCTGAAGCCGGACACCGGCGCCTGACCGTGCGCCCGCGCCGGCGCGACTGGCTGGCCGGCGCGATCGCCCTCGCGGCCGTGCGGTCCGCCCGCGCGGCCGACGCGCTCTACCGCCGCGGCAACGACGCCGATCCCGAGACCCTGGACCCGCACCGCTCGTCCACGGTCGCGGAGGCGCACATCCTGCGCGACCTCTGCGACGGGCTTCTCACCTACGACAACCGGGGCGCGATCATCTCGGGCGCGGCGCGCGCTTGGTCGGTCTCCGAGGACGGGATCGGCCTGCATTTCGACCTGCGCCCCGACGGCCGCTGGTCGAACGGTGAGCCGGTCACCGCGGAGGATTTCGTCTACGCGTTCCGCCGGATGCTCGACCCGGCCACGGCGGCGAAATATGCCGAGATCCTGTTCCCGATCCGCGACGCCGCCGCGGTGAATCGCGGCGAGAAGCCGGCCGACGCCCTCGGCGTCGCCGCGGAGGCGCCGCTCAGGCTCGCGATCAGCCTCGAGCAGCCGACCCCCTACATTCTGGAACTCCTGACCCATCAGACCGCCCTGCCGGTCCACCGGGCCACGGTCGAGCGCTACGGCGACAGCTTCACCCGGCCCGGCAACCTCGTGACCAACGGGCCGTACCGGCTCGCCGACCGCGTGCCGGGCGGCGCCATCACGCTGGAGGCCAACCCGTACCATCCCGATGCAGCGAGCCTCGCGATCCGGCGCGTCGCCTTCCTGCCGACACCCGACATCGCCGCGTCGGTGCGCCGCTACGCCGCCGGCGAGATCGACTCGCTGTCCGACCTGCCCGTCGACCAGATCGCCGACCTGCGCCGCCGCTTCGGGCCGCAGGTGGTGCTCGGCCCGGCGCTGGGGCTCGCGGCGCTGGTGGTGAACACCCGCAAAGCGCCGTTCTCGGACCGGCGCGTCCGCCAGGCCCTGTCGCTCGTCATCGACCGGGAATACCTCGCCGACGGCCTCAACGGCGGCACCATGAGCCCGGCCTATTCCCTCTGCCCGCAGGGGCTCGACAATTATCGGATGCCCCCCGAGACCGAGGGCCGCCTCGGCCTGCCGATCGACCACGAGGCAGAGGCGCGCCGGCTGCTCGCGGAGGCAGGCTTCGGCCCGGACCGGCCGCTGACCGTGGAGTACCGGTTCAACATCAGCGACAACAACCGCACGGTCGCGGTGGCGATCGGCGAGATGTGGCGCGACCTCGGGATCGTGACCCGCTTCGTCTACACGGACGCGAAGACGCATTTCGCCTATCTCCGCGACGGCGGCGACTTCGACGTCGCCCGCTACAGCTGGATCGCCGACTACTCCGATCCGCAGAACTTCCTGTTCCTGCTCCAGAGCGGGAACGACGGCATGAATGCCGGCCGCTGGTCGGACGCCGCCTACGACGCCCTGATGGCGCGGGCTGCCACCGAGCGCGACCTCACCCGCCGGGCCGGCCTGCTCTACGACGCGGAGGCGATCGCCCTGCGCGAGCTGCCCTGGATCCCGCTGATGCACTACCGCTCCAAGGCGCTGATCGCGCCGCGGCTGCACGGCTACCATCCGAACCTGCGCAACGCCGCGCCGACGCGCTTCATGAGGCTCGACGCGTGAGCCGCTTCATCCTGCGCCGCCTCCTCCAGGCGGTGCCGACGCTGCTCGCCGTGGTGACGGTCAGCTTCTTCCTGATGCGGCTGGCCCCGGGCGGGCCCTTCGACCTGGAGCGGCCGCTCGCGCCCGCCGCCATGGAGAATCTGCGCCGGGTCTACGGCCTCGACCGGCCGCTGATCGCGCAGTTCGGGAGCTACCTCGCGGCGCTGGCGCGGGGCGACCTGGGGCCGTCCTTCTCCTTCCGGGACCAGAGCGTCCTCGACCTGATCGCCCGGGGCCTGCCGGTCTCCGCGACGCTGGGCGCCCTCGCCCTCGCGCTGGCCACGGCGTTCGGCGTTGGGCTCGGGATCGCGGCGGCGCTCCAGCGCGGCGGATTCGTGGACCGGCTGCTGGGCGTCGGCGCCGCCCTGACCCTCTCGCTGCCGAGCTTCGTGGTCGCGCCCCTGCTCCAGATCGCCTTCGGGCTGACCCTGCGCTGGCTGCCGCTCGGCGGCTGGGGCGACGGTGCCCCGAGCCACCTCGTCCTGCCCGTCGTAACCCTGGCCCTGCCGCAGGTCGGCGCGCTCGCCCGGCTCACTCGGGCCTCGCTGGCCGAGGCCCTGCGGACGCAGCCGATCCGCACCATGCGCAGCCTCGGCCTGCCGCCGGCCCGCGTCACCCGGCACGCCCTGCGCGGGGCGCTGCTGCCGGTTGTGGCCTATCTCGGGCCGCTCGCGGCGGCGCTGCTCACCGGCTCGGTCGTGGTGGAAACCATCTTCGGATTGCCGGGGATCGGCCGCTACTTCGTCGAGGGCGCGCTCAACCGCGACTACACGCTGGTGATGGGCACGGTGCTGCTGGTCGCCGGGCTGGTGATCCTCCTCAACCTCGCCGCCGACCTCGCCTGCGCGTGGCTCGACCCGCGCCTCAGGGTGGCGGCGTGACGGCGACCGGATCGGTGCCGGGGCCAGCCCGGCGCGCCGTCCTCCGATTCGGCCGGCAACGCACCGCCGTGGCGGCCCTGGCCGTGCTGATCCTGATCACCCTCGCCTGCCTGGTCGGCCCGGGCCTCACCGGCCACGATCCCGAGCGCGCCTATCCGGACCTGCGCCAGCTCCCGGCCGGTCTCACCGCGCAGCCCGACGCCGAGCGTCTCCGGCCGGCGCTCGAGCGCCTGGCCTTTCGGATACGCGCGCGGCTCGACGCGGTCGAGCGCGACGGCGACACAATACGGCTCACCCTGGCGTCCGACACGGGCGTCGATCGGCGCAGTCTCGTCTACCTGCCGCGCTCGGCCCTGTTCGGAACGCCCGCCGTCGTGGACGAGCGGGACGGCGGCCGCAGCCTCGTCGTCGCGGTGCCAATCCGGCGCCTCCACTTCCCCTTCGGCACCGACATCCAGGGCCGCGACCTGCTAACCCGCTGCATCGTCGCCGGCCGGATCTCGCTTGCGATCGGGCTCGCGGCCAGCCTCGTCGCCCTGCTCATCGGCGTCGCCTACGGCGCCACGGCGGGCTTCGTCGGGGGCGCCGTCGACGCCGCGATGATGCGCGGCGTCGACGTGCTCTACGCCCTGCCCTTCGTGTTCTTCGTGATCCTGCTGCTGGTGTTCTTCCGCCCGAGCCTGCTGCTCATGCTGGTGGCGATCGCCGCGGTGGAGTGGCTCGACATGGCCCGGGTGGTGCGCGCCGTGACCCTGTCGCTGCGCGAGCGCGACTTCGTCCGCGCCGCGCGGGCGCTCGGCCTCGGGACGCCGCGCATCATCCTCAGGCACATCGTGCCCAACACGCTCGGCGCGGTGGCGGTGACCGCCACGCTGCTGGTGCCGCAGGTGATCCTGCTAGAGAGCTTCCTGTCGTTCCTCGGGCTCGGCGTGCAGGAGCCGCAGACCAGCTGGGGCGTCCTGATCGCCGAGGGCGCCCGCTCCATCGAGGCGGCGCCCCACCTGCTCGCGGCCCCGGCCGCCTTCCTGATCGCGACCCTGGTGGCGCTCAACCTGATCGGCGACGGCCTCGCCGACGCGCTGGATCCGCGCGGGGACTGAGCCCGCGGTCGGGCCCCCGCGACCTCAGCCCAGGCGCCGGATCGGGGCGCCGGCGAGCCAGGCCTCGATGTCCTCAACCGCCTGGGTGAAGAAGGTTCGGTAGTTGTTGCGCGAGACGTAGCCGAGATGCGGCAGCGCCAGCACGTTCGGCAGGCGGCGGAACGGGCTGTCGGCCGGCAGCGGCTCGGTCTCGAAGACGTCGAGGCCCGCGCCGGCGATCCATCCCTCTTCCAGCGCCCGCACCAGCGCGCCCTGATCGACGATCGGTGCGCGGGAGGTGTTCACCAGGAAGGCGTCGCGGCGCATGTGGCGCAGCTCGGCCGAACCCAGGAGACCGCGCGTCCGGTCGCCCAGCACGAGGTGGATCGTGACGACATCGCTCGCCTCCAGCAGCGCCTCCTTCGAGGCCGCCCGCTCGACACCGGCGGCGGCGGCACGGGCCTCGTCGAGGTTCGGGCTCCAGGCCATCACCCGCATGCCGAAGGCGCGCCCGATCTCGGCCACCCGCGTCCCGATCTTGCCGAGGCCGAGAATGCCGAGGGTCGCGCCCGCGAGGTCGGTGCCGATCGTGCTCTGCCAGGGACCGCCCGCGCGCAGGGTCCCGCTCTCCGGCGCCACGTGGCGGGCGAGGCTGAGGATCAGCGCCCAGGTCAGCTCCGTCGGCGGTGTCGGGCTCGAATCGGTGCCGCAGACGACGACGTTGCGCGCCCTGGCCGCCGCCAGGTCGATGGCGAGGTTGCGCATGCCGCTGGTGACGAGCAGTTCCAGCCGCGGCAGCCGCTCCAGCAGCGCCGCCGGGAATGGTGTCCGCTCGCGCATGATCACGAGGATCTCGGCCTGCGCGATCCGCGCCACGAGGTCGTCACGGTCCGGGATGTGCTGGGCGATCGCGGAGACGGTGACGCGGTCGGAGAGGCGCGCCCAGTCTGCCAGGGCGAGGGCCACCTGCTGGTAATCGTCGAGGATCAGGCAGTTGCGCATGGGTGTGGGGTAGGCATCGGTGAGCGGAGCGTCAACGGAGGCCGGGCGACGACGCGCGGCGCCCGGCTCCTAGGCCCCGGCCAGAGCCGCGAACGCCGCCGCGACGGCGGCGGCGCCGGGATCCTGGACGCCGGAAAGGTCCCCGGCCGCTAGGTAGCTGGAGCGGCCCGCGCCGGCGCGGTTCATGCCCGCCGTGGCCTCGGCACCGGCCCGGGCAGCCGCCGCGGCGGCCGGGAGGTCGCCGCTCCTCAGAGCCGCGACGGCGGGGATCAGGGCGTCGAGGAGGGTGCGGTCGCCGGCCTGGGCGCCTCCGTAGCCCTGCACGCGCGCCACGCCCTGCCCGAGCGCCTCGGGCCAGGCGCCGCCGTCCGCGAGGGCCGAGGCCGTCGCGGCGAAGAAGATCGAGCCGAGCACGCCGCTCGATCCGCCCACGGCGCGGCCGATCCGCTCGGCCAGCGCCCGGCACAGGGCGGCCGGGTCGGCCTGCGGCAACCGGTCGAGATCGGCCTGAACGGCGCGGGCGGCCCCGGCGAAGGTCGTGCCGGTGTCGCCGTCGCCGACCTTGGCATCGAGGCCGTTGAGGGCATCCTCGGCACCGATCAGGGCCTGGGCGACGGCCCGGATCCGCGCGGCCGTGACGGAATCGTGCGACGGCGTGAAAGTCTCGCCCGCGAGCCCCTCCGGCAGCGGCCGCAGGATCGGCGGATGGATCCGGACGGCCATGGGCCAGGCCGGGACCGGAACGGGCTCTGACAGGGCGCGCTCCAGCGCGTCGTCGAGCGGCAGGACCGACAGCGAGGCGCCGTGCATGTCCAGCGCCGTCATCAGCGGGGCGGGCCCGAGCAGCAGGCGGACGCGCCGGCCCAGATCGGTCGCGAGCACCGCCCGGGTGAGGATCTGCATCTCCAGGGCGGAGGCGGAGCCGAGATTGTTCACGAGCAGCGCCAGCCGGTCGACACCCGTGACGGCCTGCGCGAGTCGGTCAGCCATCATGCGGGCGAGGTCGCCGGCCTTCGGTAGGGTGATGCGCTCCGCGCCGGGCTCGCCGTGGATGCCGAGGCCGAGCTCGGCCTGCCCCTCCGCCAGCCGCTCGCTACGCGGCGAGCCGGGGATCGTGCAGGTCGAGACAGCGATGCCGAGCGACTTCGCCGCCCCGGCCGCCCGGCGGGCGAGCGCCGCCACAGTCTCGAGCGGTTCTCCGGCCGCCGCGGCGTGACCAGCCACCTTGTGCACGAACAGCGTTCCGGCGACGCCGCGGGGCTGCTTGGCGTCCGGAAGTGCTATGTCGTCGGAGACGATCACGGTCTCGATCCGGTGGCCCAGCGCCCGGGCGCGCTCGGCGGCGAGGCCGAAATTCAGCCGGTCGCCCGCGTAGTTCTTGATGACGAGCAGGCACCCGGCCGGTCCGGTCACCGCCAGGATTCCGGCCAGCACCGCGTCGACGCTCGGTGAGGCGAAGACGTCGCCGCAGACGGCGGCGCTCAGCAGGCCCGGCCCGACGAAGCCGGCATGGGCCGGCTCGTGACCGGAGCCGCCGCCGGAGACCACCGCGACCGTCCCGGGTTCCGGGACGGCGCGGAGAACGACGCGGATGCCCGAGTCGCCGTGGAGCCGTGCCAGGCGCCCGCCGCTCGCGGCGACGAGGCCGTCGAGGGCATCGTTGACCAGGGTGGAACGGGCGTCGATGAAATGGGCCATGGCGTGACCTTCGATGGGTCGGTCCGCGATTCTCAGCTGGCGGATCCGCGCGCATTGTCCGCGCAATCCGACCGCACAGGCAACGGCCGTGTCCCGGCGCCCGCGCGCGAACTGGCCGCCGCTACTCCTTCACGGCGCCGGTGAGCGCGGACACGTAGTACTCGACGAAGAACGAGTAGAGGATCACCAGCGGTAGCGAGCCGAGAAGCGCGCCGGCCATCAGCGAGCCCCACTTGTAGACGTCACCGTCCACGAACTCGCTCACCACCGCGATCGGCACCGTCTTGTTCTGCGTCGAGGACAGGAAGGTCAGCGCGTAGATGAACTCGTTCCAGCACAGGGTCAGCGAGAAGATCCCGGCCGAGATCAGCCCCGGGAAGGCGAGCGGCAGGATGATCTTGGTGAGGATCTGCCACCGGCTGGCGCCGTCCATCAGCGCGCATTCCTCCAACTCGTACGGGATGGTCTTGAAGTAGCCCATCAGGAGCCAGGTCGAGAACGGGATCAGGATCGTCGGGTAGGCCAGGATCAGGGCGATTGGCGAGTCGAATAGGCCGTAGGCCTGGATGATCGTGGCGAGCGGGATGAACAGGATCGAGGGCGGCACGAGGTAGGCGAGGAAGATCGCCGCCCCGACCCAGCCGGCGCCCCGGTAGCGCACACGGACGCAGGCATAGGCGGCGAGCACGCTCGCGAACAGCGACAGCACGGTCGCCGCCACCGACACGTACATCGTGTTCCAGAGCCAGCGCGGATATTGCGTCTCGAAGAGCAGCTTGTTGATGTGCTTCAGGGTCGGATCCACGACCCAGAACGGGTTGAACCGCTCCATGTCGATCAGCTGCTCGTCGGGTTTGATGGCCGTAAGCGCCATCCAGTAGAATGGGAAAAGCAGCACGGCGAGGATGATCAGGAGCGGCAGGTAGGTCGTCACGAGACGCCGGGGTAGGCGCTCGAGATAGGCCATCCCCTCGGAATTGTCGGTGATGCCGGCCGGCTGGGCCGCCATGACGGGCGTGAGGTGCGGATCGGCGTGGGCCGGCGGTGCGGGCGCGCTCATCGGTCGGACTCCCCGGCCTGCCAGGCCCGGCGCTGCAGGCCGAACCACGAGATGCCGATGGCTGCGAGCAGGAACGGCACCATGGCGGTGGCGATGGCGGCCCCCTCCCCCAGCGTCCCCGAGAGGATGCCGCGCTGGTACGACAGGGTCGCCATCAGGTGCGTGGCGTTGACCGGCCCGCCGCGGGTCATGGCCCAGATCAACTGGAAATCGGTGAAGGTGAACAGCACCGAGAAGGTCATCACTACCGCGATGATCGGGGTGAGCAGCGGCAGGGTGATGCGCGAGAAGATCTGCCAGTTGGAGGCGCCGTCGAGGGTCGCGGCCTCGTAGAGCGAGGGCGAGACCGTCTGGAGACCGGCGAGGAGCGTGATGGCGATGAACGGAACGCCGCGCCAGATATTGGCGAAGATCACGCAGGCGCGCGCCATGGCCGGGTCACCCAGGAAGTCGATGTTCCCGTCGATGATCCCGAGGTGGCGCAGCGACCAGGAGATGATCGAGAACTGGCTGTCGAAGATCCACCAGAACGCGATGGCCGAGAGCACGGTCGGCACGACGAACGGGATCAGCACGATCGACCGGACGATCGACTTGAACGGCATGTTCTTGTTGAGCAGCAGGGCGAGGTAGAGCCCGACGCCGAACTTCACCACGGAGGCGACCGCCGTGTAGAGGCAGGTGTTGAACACCGACAGCCAGAAGACGTCGTCGTCACAGAGCCACGCGTAGTTCTCCAGGCCGATGAAGACCCCTTCCCGGCCGATCCGGGTGTTGGTGAAGGACAACCAGATGCCCTTCAGCAGCGGGTAGGCCAGGAATAGGCCGAGGATCAGCGCGGTGGGCAGCATGAACCAGAAGCCCGCCCAGCCGCGGCTCGCGCGCATGCGCTGCCAGGCCGAGCGGGTCGGGATTGCGGCCGGGGCGGGCTGTGTCAGGGCCGTATGCGCCATGGTCTCGCCTCCGGCGGGTACGGTCAGGTGTTCCGGAAGATGCGGGTGGCGGCGCGCTCGGCGTTCTTGATGGCGCCCTTCACGTCCTCGCGGCCGGTGCAGTGGGACGCGAACATGTCGACGACCACGAAGTCGGCCAGAACCGCAGCGATGCGCTCGCTCACCGGCGCGAGGCCGCCTGCGGCCAGGGAGCGGCGGCCCGCCTCGGCGAAGACCGCGTTCTTCGGGTCGTTGGTCCAGATCGGGTTCTTGGGATAGTTCGACAGCGGCTCGCAGAGGTAGCCTTGCGCCGCCTCCAGCCAGGGATTGTAGTTCGCCGCCTCCATCATGAAGGCGATGAACGCCTTACAGGCGTTGGGCACCTTGGAGTATTTGAAGGCCAGGATCGGGAAGGCGAGCTGGAACTCGGTGGGCTTGCCGGCCGGCCCGATCGGCCACACCGCGTGGTCCATGTCCTCGGCGAGCTTCGGGTTGTCCTTCTTGGCGGCGGCGTAGATCGAGATGCCGTTGTTGGTCAGGTACAGGTCGCCCGCCAGGAACGCCTTGTTGTTCGACGAGTCGTTCCACGACACAGTGCCGGGGACGAAGGTCTCGTACAACGATTTCACGTATTCGAGCGCCTTGGCGGTCTCGGGCGAGTTG
Organism: Methylobacterium sp. P1-11; assembly: GCF_008329595.1. Taxonomy (NCBI): domain Bacteria; kingdom Pseudomonadati; phylum Pseudomonadota; class Alphaproteobacteria; order Hyphomicrobiales; family Methylobacteriaceae; genus Methylobacterium; species Methylobacterium sp. P1-11. Next base: position 102,410 of record NZ_NPKS01000001.1, on the reverse strand, counting down.
ATCACGATCTTCTCGTTGGCGTCCACGAGGTTGGCGCCGTGGGACCAGAGGGCCCAGTGGCACCACGTGTTGCCGTCGCCGGTGGCGTGGCCGAGTGCGAAGCCGGCCGGCGTGTTGTTCTTCTTCAGGCCGCGGCACAGCTCGAGGAAACCCGCCGTATCGGTCGGGAACTTGTCGAAACCGGCCTTCTTCATCGCCGAGATGCGGTAGTTCGGATAGCCGCCGTTGAAGGCCACGGGGATCGCGATCCACTTGCCCTTGACCTTGCCGTAGGCCTCGGCGGACGGGAACCAGGGGCCGTACTTCTTGGCCAGGGAATCGGCCACGTCCTCCAGGGGCAGGCACTTGTCGGGGAACAGGGCGGGAAATGAGAACAGGCCCCAGACCATGTCGGGCCCCTGCCCGGTATTGGCGGCCACCGATGCCTTGGGCTGGATGTCGTCGAAGGATTCGTTGGTCACCGTGACCTTGACGCCGGTCGCCTTGGTGAAGGCGTCGACCATCTTCATGAAGGCTTCGTCCTCGCTTGGCACGAAGCGCTTCCAGCGCAGCAGCGAGAGGCTGGCGCCGGGCTCGGGCTTCCACTCGGTGCTCTGCGCCCAGGCCCGGGCGAAGCCCAGGAGGTCGCTGCCGGCGGCGAGACCGGTCGCGGCAGCGCCCGCGAGGAGGGAACGGCGATCGAGTACGGACATCGTAGGCTACTCCCTCGGTGATCCTGGTGTCGGCGGGCGCCCCGCCTCCTGCATCCGCTGGGGTGCAGGTCAGTTGGCCAAGCGACGGCCAGTCTCGGCGTCGAAGAAATGCACGCGGTTCGGCCGCAGAGAGACGGTCTCACCCGGGCGCTCGCTGACACGCTCGCGCAGGACGCAGGTGAGATCCTGGCCGACGGCACGCACCGCCAGCATGGTCTCCGAGCCGGTCGGCTCCACGACGACCACCTCGGCGGCGACGCCGTCGGGCGCGAGGTCGAAATGCTCGGGCCGGACACCCAGGATGAGAGGCCTGCCGTCGACGCCGGCCGGCGCGCCGGTCAGCGGGATCGTCAGCCCCGTGTCGGTGGCGAAGACGAGGCTCCCGTTCGTCCGGACCTTGCCGGGCACGAAGTTCATGGAGGGCGAGCCGATGAAGCCCGCGACGAACAGATTATCGGGCCGGTCGTAGAGTTCGAGGGGCGGCCCGATCTGCTCGACGATCCCGTCATGCATCACGACGATCCGGTCGGCCATGGTCATGGCCTCGATCTGATCGTGGGTGACGTAGATGGTCGTCGTCTTCAGGCGCTGATGCAATTCCTTGATCTCGGTCCGCATCGCGACGCGCAGCTTGGCATCGAGGTTCGAGAGCGGCTCGTCGAACAGGAACACCTGCGGGTCACGGACGATCGCCCGGCCCATGGCGACGCGCTGGCGCTGGCCGCCCGAAAGCTGACGCGGGTAGCGGTCGAGCAAGTGGGTGAGGCCAAGGATCTGCGCGGCCTTGTTGACCCGCAGGTCGATCTCGGATGCGGGAGCCTTCCGGATCCGCATCGAGAAGGCCATGTTCTCGCGGACCGTGAGATGTGGGTAGAGCGCGTAGTTCTGGAACACCATGGCGATGTCCCGCTCCTTAGGCGGAACATCGTTCACCACCCGCTCGCCGATGCGGATCTCGCCGCCGGAAATATTTTCCAGCCCAGCGATCATCCGCAGCAGAGTCGACTTTCCGCAGCCCGATGGGCCGACCAGGATCACGAATTCACCATCACGGATGTCAACGGAGACACCGTGCAGGACGTTCGTCGATCCGAAAGCCTTGCGAACCTCGCGGATTCCCACTGAGGCCATGCTTCCTCCCGATCAAGGCCACTCTGTCGGCGGCTCTAGAACATCAGTACAAAGGAGGGTGTGCAGGAAAGCAAGCGGGCGCCACGGCGAAGCTGCAGATAATCTTCAATTTGTCAGGCAATGCGTTCCGAAGGGGTGACGGGGCCGGCGCGCTGAAACACGCCGCGGGATTATGCCCGGTCCGGGATGCTATGGGACCGCCATGCTGGGGCGACGAATCGATTGCGCCACGCGGGGCCGCCTCTACGAAGCCCCCGGTTGGCACGGTCCGCCGCGGGCGTAGATTCTGGGGAAGTGAGCGCATGTCGTCATCGGGCCTGACTGCGCGGGAGATCCTGCCCGCCGATGGATGTCGCGGAGCCCTCGTGGGCCGCGTGTGGCGGCCGGACGTGTCCGGCCCGAGCGTCGTGGCGATCCGCGCGGACGCGGCGGGCGCGGCCCGGGTCATCGACATCAGCGCCGCCTTCCCGACAGTCAGCGACCTGTGCGAGGCCCGCGATCCCGGCGCGGCTCTGCGGAGTGCCGAGGGCGTGGATCTCGGCAGCCTCGACGCGATCTTGGCGAACACGCAGCCCGACGGGCGCGATCCCGCCCGGCCGTGGCTCCTCGCCCCCGTGGACCTGCAGGCCCTGAAGGCGGCGGGCGTCACCTTCGCCACGTCGATGCTGGAGCGCGTGATCGAGGAGCGCGCCCGGGGCGACCTCGCCGCCGCGGCGGCGATCCGCGCCGAAGTCGAGCGTCTGGTCGGCCGGGACCTGCGCCGGCTCAAGCCCGGTTCGGCCGAGGCCATCGCGCTCAAGGAGGTGCTGGTGGCGCAGGGCGCCTGGAGCCAGTACCTGGAGGTGGGGATCGGTCCGGACGCCGAGATCTTCACCAAGGCGCAGCCGCTTTCCGCGGTGGGTTGCGGGGCGGATGCGGGTCTCCATCCGGAATCGCACTGGAACAACCCGGAACCCGAGGTGGCGCTCGCCGTCGCCTCGGACCAGCGGATCGTCGGCGCGACGCTCGCCAACGACGTGAACCTGCGCGACTTCGAGGGCCGGTCGGCGCTGCTCCTCGGGAAGGCGAAGGACAACAACGCCTCCTGCGCGCTGGGACCGTTCCTGCGGCTGTTCGACGACACCTTCGGCCTCGACGACGTGCGCCGCACCACCGTCACCCTGGAGGTCACCGGCACGGACGGCTTCCGGCTGGAGGGCGCCTCGCCGCTGGCCGAGATCAGCCGCGACCCGGAAGAGCTGGCGGAAGCGCTGATGGGGACCACCCACAATTACCCGGACGGCGCCCTCCTCCTCCTCGGAACGATGTTCGCTCCGATCCAGGATCGGCACGGGCCCGGCCTCGGCTTCACCCATGCGGATGGCGACAGGGTGGTGGTGGCGAGCCCGGAACTCGGCAGCCTCGTCAACCGCATGCGCCCCTGCGACGCCTGCGAGCCCTGGACGTTCGGCGCCCGGGCGTTGATGCGTAACCTCGCGGCGCGCGGGATTCTGTGACAGAGCGTCGGGCGGAGCGACGCCCGACGCGGCAACCCGAACACTCCTGAGATGATGCCGATGACCGACGCCGCCTTTCTCGACCGCCTCGCCGCGATCGTCGGCCCGTCCGGCGTCGTCACCGGCGACGAACTGCGCGGGCGCTCGGCCAACTGGACGCGGCCGACCGAGCCCTGCGCCGCCCTGGCGCTGGTCCGGCCCCGCGACACCGGCGAGACCAGCGCCGTCATGGCGGCGTGCCACGAAGCCGGCGTCGCGATCGTGCCGCGGGGCGGCGCCACCGGGCTCGTCGACGGCACCCTCTGCGCGCCCGACGAGATCACCCTCTCGACGGAGCGCATGACCGGCATTGAGGCCGTGGACCCGCTGGGCATGACGGTGGTGGTCGGCACCGGCGCCACCATCGAGAGCGTTCAGGATGCGGCTGCGGCCGCCGGCCTGTTCTTCCCCCTCGACCTCGGCGCCCGTGGCTCGGCGACGATCGGCGGCGCCGTCTCCACCAATGCGGGCGGCCTGCGCGTCCTGCGCTACGGGATGATGCGCGAGATGGTGCTCGGCCTGGAGGCCGTGCTGGCCGACGGCACCGTGGTGTCGTCCATGCGGCCGCTGATCAAGAACAACACCGGGCTGGACCTGAAACAGCTCTTCGTCGGCACTGAGGGGACGCTGGGCCTCGTCACGCGGGCGGTGCTGCGGCTGCGTCCGGAGCCCGCCGGTTACGCCACCGCGCTGATCGCCTGTCCGGGCGTGGACGACGGCGCGCGGGTGCTGCGCGCGGCGCAGAGTGCCTTCCAGGGGCGCGTGTCGTCGTTCGAGGGGCTTTGGCCGGACTTCTACCGGCTGATGACGGCGCCCGGGCGCGCGACGCCGCCGCTCGGCCACGACTATCCGTTTTACGCGATTATCGAGGTCGAGTGCGTCACCGAGGAGGCCGACCGCTTCCTCGGTCTGCTGGAGAGATTGATGGGCGACGGCACCATCCTCGACGCCGCCGTCGCCTCGTCGGAGGAGCAGCGTCGGGGCATGTGGCGCATCCGCGACCGCGTGGAGCATCTCAACGCCGACGGCATCGAGCGGGCGTTCGATGTCAGCGTGCCGCTGTCCAGGATGGACGGCTACGTCCGCGGGGCGCTCGACCGCCTCGCCGCGATCCCGGGCTGCCGTGCCGTCGTCTACGGCCACATCGGCGACAACAACCTGCACTGGAACACGACCCGCCTCGACGCGGCCGGCAACGCCGCCGTCGACGCGGCGATCTACACGCCGCTCGCGGAGCTGAACGGCTCTGTCTCGGCGGAGCACGGGATCGGTCTTGAGAAACGGGGCAAGCTGTCGCTGTCGCGCTCGCCGGAGGAGATCGCTGCGATGCGGCTGGTCAAGCGGGCGCTGGATCCCGACAACCGGCTGAACCCGGGCAAGATCTTCTGAGCTTACTCGCGGTGGCGATCCGGCTGGCAGTCCGCCTGACACCCCGCGGCGGGCGTGACGCGATCGACGGTTGGGCCCGCGACGAGAAGGGCCAGTTCTACCTGAAGGCCCGTGTAGCGGCTCCGCCGGTGGACGGGTCCGCGAACGCGGCGCTCGTGTTGATGATCGCGAAGGCGCTCAAGATCAGCCGCGGCTCGGTCCGGATCGCCTCCGGCGATCAGACTCGGTTGAAGATCCTGGAGATCGAGGGTGTCGCGCAGATGGATCTGGAGCGCATCTTGGGCCAGCCCTGAAGGAGGCACAGCGATCGCGACCGTCCTTGCCTGCTGAGCGAAACATCCCGGGGCGGCAAGATCTCCGATGTCGCGCCAGACTGGGTTGCTTCGCTCCGCTCGCAGGGACGGACGGGTTGTAAACACGGGCAGCCCTTGGACGATGCATCCCGCCATCGCGACGCATCGTCCATCTTCTGAAGGACGGCGCCTCTAGAACGCGACCTTGTCGCCGCCCTTCAGCGACAGGATCTCGCGCGCCTCGTCGGGCGACGCGACCGCGAGGCCAAGCCCCTCGATGATCGAGCGGACGCGCCGGACCTGCGCGGCGTTGGTCTCGGCGAGCTTGCCGGGCCCGTCCCAGAGGCTGTCCTCCAGACCGACGCGGACGTTGCCGCCCATCGCGGCCGCCATGGCGGCGATGTTCATCTGGTTGCGGCCGGCCCCCAGCACCGACCAGCGGTACTGGTCGCCGAACAGCCGGTCGGCGGTGCGCTTCATGTGCATCACGTCGTCAGGATGCGCGCCGATACCGCCCTGGAGACCGAACACCGTCTGGATGAACAGCGGCGCCTGCACGAGGCCACGATCGAAAAAGTATTTCAGGTTGTAGAGATGTGCGGTGTCGTAGCACTCGAACTCGAACCGCGTCCCGTTCGGGCCGCAGGTGGTGAGGATGTGCTCGATCTGCCCGAAGGTGTTGCGGAAGATGATGTCCTTGTTGCCGAGGTAGTCCCGCTCCCACTGGTGCTTCAGATCCTTGAAGCGGTCGAGCATGCCGAACAGGCCGAAATTCATCGAGCCGAGATTCAGCGAGGCGACCTCCGGCTGGAAGGTCGCCGCCGGGCGCACCCGCTCCTCGATCGACATGGTGGGCGCGCCGCCGGTGGTGATGTTCACCACGCAGGACGAGCGCTGCTTGATCACCGGCAGGAACTTGGCGAAGGCCTCGGGCGACTGGTCCGGCTGGCCGTTCTCCGGGTTGCGGGCGTGCAGGTGCACGATGGCGGCCCCCGCCTCGGCGGCGCCGATGGCGGCGTCGGCGATCTCCTCGGGAGTCACCGGGAGATGCGGCGACATGCTCGGCGTGTGGATCGCGCCCGTCACCGCGCAGGTGATGATGACTTTCCGCTGTGAGGCCATGCTCAGTCCTTCTGTGAAGCCTTGTGGGCCCGCAACGCCGCCAACCGCGCGTCGCGGCGGTTCATGCGGGCGGGCAGGTCGGCGGGGGCCTGCCAGTTCGCCATGATGGCCTCGGTGGCCGGCGCCTCGTAAACGCTCGGCGGCGCGGGATCGGCGGCGAGATTCTTGTAGAAGCCCGTGTAGCGCGCGCAGTAATCGGCGATGCCGCCCGGCGCATTCAGCTCGATCGTCTCGAACGGGCCCATGAAGCTCCAGCGCAGGCCGAGCCCGTCCGAGACGGTCTTGTCGAGATCCTGAGGGGTCACGTAGCCCTCGGAGGCGAGACGGAACGCCTCCGCCAGGAGCGCGCCCTGCAACCGGTTGAGGATGAAGCCCTCGATCTCCTTGAGCACGGTGATCGGCACCTGGCCGATCCGCTCGTAGACTGCCCGCGCCCGCGTCAGGACGTCCGGCGCGGTCCAGGAGGCGCCGGAGATCTCCACCAGCGGGATCAGGTGGGGCGGATTCACCGGATGGCCGATCAGGCAGCGCGCCCGGCCAGGGAGGTTCTCGGTGAACAGGGAGCAGCGGATCGCCGAGGAGGAGGACGCGATGATGGCGTCCTGCGGCGCCTGGGCATCGAGTTCAGCGAAGAGGCTTCGCTTCACGTCGAGCCGCTCCGGCCCGTTCTCCTGCACGAACGTCACGCCCTGGAGGGCATCGGCGAGGTTCGCCGCGGCCCGGATGCGGCGCGCTGCGCCCACCGGATCGGGGCAGAGGCCGTTTTCCGCCAGCGTCCGCAGGCCCTCCGCGCAGAGCGGGACGGCGTCCTCGGCGACGCCCGCGGCGGCATCGAACAGGCGCACGTCCCAGCCGGCGCGGGCGAAGATCATCGCCCAGGCCCGGCCGATCAGGCCGCTGCCGACGATCGCGACGCTCTCGGTCATAGCCACAGCACCTTCCGCCTCAGATCCTGATCCTCGCGCAGGAGGCGCGATTCACCCGTCCACTGCACGCTGCCCCGTTCCAGCGCCACCGTCCGGTCGGAGAGTGCCAGCGCCAGGTCGAGGTGGTGATCCACCAGAATGATCGCGATCTCCCGGCGCAGGCGGTCGAAGGCCTCGAACAGCTCCTCCGTCACCGCCGGCGACAGGCCCTCGAACGGCTCGTCGAGGAGCAGGAGCCGCGTGTCGCCAGACAGGGCGCGCGCCACCGCCACCATCTGCTGCTCGCCCCCCGACAGGCGGGCGGCATCGACGTTCCAACGCTCCTTGAGCCGCGGGAAGAACTCGAGGACCCTGTCTTCGTCCCAGTGGATGCCGGCGCCGGTGAGCCGCCGCAGCCGGCCGAGGCCCAGATTCTCTGCGACGCTCATGCCGGCGAACAGCGCCCGGCCCTGCGGCACGTAGCCGATGCCGAGACGCGCGATCCGGTCCGGCGACAGACCGGCGATGTCCTTGCCGCCGAGCACGATGCGGCCGGCAGCCGGGGGCGCGGTGCCGATCAGGGTCTTCAGCAGCGTCGACTTGCCGGCCCCGTTGCGGCCCAGCAGGGCCACGACCTCGCCCCGGCGCACCGCGAGGTTCACACCGTTGAGGATGTGCGACTTGCCGTAGAAGGTGTCGACGCCCTCCATGTCGAGCAGCGTCTCGGCCTCGGCGGCGCTCGCCCGCGGCTTGGCGGCGATCGCCGCGGTGCCGGAGCCCAGATAGACCGCCTGCACCCGGGCGTCGTCCCGGGCGTCCGCGACCGATCCGTCGACCAGCACGGCGCCGTCGGCCATCACGGTGACGCGGTCCGCGAGGCGGAACACGCGGTCGATGTCGTGTTCCACCAGCAGCACCGGGATGTCGGCCGAGAGCGCCTTGATCAGGTCGCCGACACGCTCGCGCTCGGCCGCCGCGAGGCCGGCCAGCGGCTCGTCGAGGAGCAGCAATCGAGGCCGGGTCGCCAGCGCCAGCCCCATGTCGAGGAGGCGCTGGCCACCGTAGGAGAGGCTGCCGGCCTCGGCCCGCTCGATTCCGGCGAGGCCGGTCCAGCGCAGCAGTTCGGCGGTGTCGTCGGCGACCTCGCGGATCGAAAGGGCATCCCGCCACAGGCTGAAATGCGCCGCGTGCCGCGCCTGGACCGCGAGACGGATGTTCTCCTCCACCGACAGGCCCGGGAACAGGTTGGTGATCTGGAACGAGCGGCCGAGGCCGGCCCGCGTGATCGCGTGCGGCTCCAGGCCCGCGATCTCGCGCCCGTCGAGGCGGATGCTGCCGCCGCTCGGCCGGAACATCCCGGAGAGCAGGTTGAATGCCGTGGTCTTGCCGGCGCCGTTCGGGCCGATCAGGGCGTGCAGCGTCCGGTCGGCCACCGCGAAGGACACGCCGCGCACCGCCGCCACGGGGCCGAAGCTCTTCCTGATGTCGTCGGCGACGAGGACCGGCCCCTCGGTACGCCCCTCCGCGATGAAGCGCGCCGGGACCCGCCCCGACGCGCCGGTCCGGCGCGCCGACATGGCGGCGCCCTCGGCGGGCACGCGCCGGAAGGGCTTCAGAAGCCGCGCCGCGATGCCGACCAGCCCGTCCGGGGAGAACACGATGAAGGCGACGAACAGCAGGCCGAAATAGAGCAGCCAGTCGGCGGTGTAGATCGACAGGAACTCGCGGAACAGGATGTAGAACAGGGCGCCGAGCGCGGGCCCGAGGAACGAGCGCATCCCGCCGATCACCACCATGGCGAGCAGTTCGCCCGAGAAGGCGATGGAGATCGGGTCCGCGGAGGTGAAGCGGTGGCTGTAGGCGGAGAGCGCCCCGGCGAGCCCGGTGATCGTCGCCGAGATCACGAAGGCCGCGAGCTTGTAGCGGTTGGTGGCGTAGCCGAGGAAGCCGGCGCGCTGCTCGTTCTCGCGGATCGCCACGAGCACGCTACCCATGGGCGAGCGGCGGAAGCGCCACAATCCGACGAGCACCACGAAGGCGATGGCCGACACCGCAGCGTAGTAGGCGCCCGGCTCCTGAAGCGCCGCCCAGCGGTGCAGGTTGCCGATGCCGTTCTCGCCGCCGGTCAGGTCCGTCCAACGGAACGCGATGGCGTAAAGCATCGCCGTGAAGGCGAGGGTGAGGAGCGAGAAGTAGACGCCGCGCCGCCGCAGGATCAGGCCGCCCGCCGCCACGGCCGCGATCGCGGTGATCGCCAGCGCCCCCAGCAACGGCAGCGCCATGTCGCCGGGGAACAGCCGGGTCTGCAGGATCGCCACCGCGTAGGCGCCGACGCCGAACCACGCGCCGTGGCCGAACGAGGTCAGGCCGGTCCAGCCGACCAGGATGTTGAGGCCGAGCACGGCCAGGGCGAAAATCACCACGTCGGTGGCGGTGATCAGCGTCAGCCCGATCGCGTCGAGGGCGAAGGGCAGGACGATCAGGGCGGCGAGTGCCGCCCAGAGCTGGCGGCTCTCGCGCAGGATCGGGCCGCGCTGCGGCAGGGCGAGCGGCAGCGGCTCGGCGGTTCCGGACATGGGACGCTCTCCGCTCACTCGAACCGGGCGATGTGCTCGCCGAACAGGCCGCGCGGTCGCAGCAGCAGGACCAGCACCATGAGGGCGTAGACAGCGGCCTCCGTGGCCGGGGGATAGGCATAGGCGGTCAGGCCCCGGACCACGCCGACGATAAGCGCGGCGAGCACCACGCCCCAGAAGGAGCCGAGGCCGCCGATAACCACCACCACGAAGGCGAAGGTGAGGATCTCGGCGCCCATGGCGGGATGGACGCCGGTCACCGGCGCCATCATGGTCCCGGCGAGCGCGGCGAGCCCGACCGCGATCGTCACCACCGCGGTCATGTAGGGCCGGAGCGAGATGCCGAGCGCGGCCACCATGTCCGGGTTCTGCACGCCGGCCCGGACCACGCGCCCGAAGCTGGTGCGGGTCAGGAGCAGCCACAGGCCGGCCACGCAGGCGAGCGCGACCACCAGGATCGAGAGCCGATAGCGCGAATAGATCAGGTCGCCGATGAAGACCTGCCCGCGCAGCCATAGTGGGATCCCGAACGGCACCGGCGCGGCGCCGAAGGCCATCCGCAGCGCCTGCTCGGCCACCATGGCGAGCCCGAAGGTGAGGAGCAGGCCGAGCGTCGGGTCCCCGCGGTAGAAGCGCCGCAGCAGGAAGCGCTCGATCACGAGGCCGAGCACGCCGACCACCAGGGGCGACGCGACGAGGGCGCCGCCGAAGCCGATCGTCGGCGTCAGCAGCACCGTCAGGTAGGCACCGATCGCGTAGAACGCGCCGTGAGCGAGATTCACGATCCCGCCGAGGCTGAAGATCAGCGACAGGCCGAGGGCGATCAGCAGGTACTGGACGCCGATCAGCAGGCCGTTGAGCACCTGCTCCAGGATGAAGACGAGCTGCATCGCCGCCTCACGCCGGGAAGGTGCAGGCGTTCTCGTCGCGGGTCGTGGCGAGCACTTCCAGGCTCTCGCCCGGACCGGGCAGCGGCCCGGTCGAAGAGAAGATGTCGTAGGGGTTCTTAACCTGATCGGCCGGCAGGGCGGTGATGGCGAACATCTCCTGCATCAGCTCGTGGTCCCAGGGGCGGAAGTAACCCTCGCGCACCTTGGCGATGTCGAACTTGGCGCCGGATTCCAGGTGCTCCACCACCTTGATCGACTCGGTCGTCTTCAGCTCGTTCATGGATTGGGCGACTATCTTCATCGCCGTGTAGTCACCCCAGCCCTGGTTCTCCGGCGGCTTCTTGTACTTGGCCTTGAAGGCCGCCACGAACTTCTTGGCCGAGGGCGAGTCGATCTGATGATGCCAGATCACCGGCCACGTGCCGAGGAAGTTGCCGGGCCCCGCGCCCCAGGCGAGCGCCGTGTCGAAGCCGAATCCGGCGACGGGGAAAGGCAGCCCGAACTCACTGAATTGCTTGAGGAAGTTGGTGATCTGCGCTCCCGCGAGGTTGCAGATCACGAGGTCGGGCTTGGCTTGGCGCAGCTTCAGCAGGAAGGGCGAGAAGTCGGTCAGCTCCGTCGGGATCAGATCCTCGCCGACCAGGGTCGCGTCGTGGGATGCGAAGTACTTCTTGGCCTGCTTCAGGAGATCGTGGCCGAAGGCGTAGTCGGCGGTGAGCGCGTAGACCTTCCGGCCCTTGATCAGCCCGCGATCGAGCAGGGCGCGCCCGCAGGCGCGCACCATCATGGTGTTCTGCGCTTCGACGTGGAACATGAAGCGCTTGCAATCGGACCCGCGCAGGGCGTCCGAATTGGCGCCGGTGTTGATGAACAGGACCTTTTCGCGCTGCGCCACCTGGCTGATGGCCAGCGCAGAGGCCGAATTGATCTCGCCGACGAGGCAGGCGACGCGGTCGCGCTGAATCATGCGTTCGGCCTTGGCCGACGCGGTCTGCGGGTTGACGCTGTCCTCGGACAGCAACTCGACCTTCCGTCCCGCGATGCCGCCGGCGGCATTGATTTCCTCGACGGCCAGTTGAGCCGCCTGCATGGCGAACTCGCCGAGCGGACCCAGGAAGCCCGTGCGCGGCGTCAGATGGCCGATGCGGATCACATCCGACTGCCCCTGCGAAAGGGCCGGGCTGGCCAAAGCGGGCGCGAGCAGCGCGGCACCACCGGCTCTCAGAAGGCTGCGGCGAGAAAGGGAATCCCCGAACCGGTCCGTCATCGTTCCGCTCCCGTACGTTTCCTCAAGCCGGGTTGTTGTCACGGGCTCTGGCGGCCCTCACCCAAACTGTGATCACAGATCACTAGCGCGATAGTGCCAGTTCCGTCTAGTGTCGGCATATGAATTCCACCGCGGCCCTGGCTGAACTGCCCCAGCTCGAACGGCGGACCCTGTCCGAAACGGTCTACGAGGCTCTGGCAGACCTCCTTGCTTCCGGGCGGTTGGCACCGGGCGACCGCCTTTCCCTGCGCCAGAGCGCGGCGGCACTGGGCGTCTCGGTGATGCCGGTCCGCGAGGCGGTCAGCCGCCTTGCAGCGGACGGCGTGTTGGAAGTGGCCCCGAACCGGGTGATCCGAGTACCGGTCATGAGCGCGGCCGCCTTCCGCGCATTGGCCGAAACCCGCATCGCGGTGGAGGGGATTGCGGTCGCCCGTGCCGCCGAGCGTCGGACGGCCGAGGAACTTGCGACGATCCGGCGTGCCGAGGAGGCATTCCGGGCGGAGGCCGAGGCGACGAAACCAGACAGGACCCGCGCCGTTCAGCTCAATCGCGACCTGCATTTCGCGATCTATGGCGCCTGCGGCCTCGGTCCACTGCAGGAGATCATCGCCCGACTCTGGCTGAAGGCCGGTCCGGTCATCAACCTGGACCTGCGCGTCCATCCGGAGCGGCTGCTCCAGGGTTTCGCGCTGCGGCGACACGCTGAGGCTCTGGCGGCCATTGAGGATCGCGATGCCGCCGCCGCCGCAGCCGCCATCGCGGCGGACATTCGCGAGGCCGCCGAGTTCATCATGGACCGCGGCGGTTTGCGGGACACTCAGGAAGAGGATTGAGCATGGAGCTAGGGATTGCCGGCCTGCGTGTTCTGGTGTCGGCGGGCGCCGCCGGGATCGGCCGCGGCATCGTCGAGGCCTTCCTTGAGGAAGGCGCGCGAGTTTTCGCCTGCGACGTCGACGCCGAGGTCTTGGCAGGATTGCCGGCTTCAGTCGGCCGCTGCCGGACCGACGTCGCCGACCGCGACGCGGTCGCCGCGATGATGGACCAAGCCGTCGAGTTCCTGGGCGGCCTCGACGTGCTGGTTAACAATGCCGGTATTGCCGGCCCGACCGGGCGCGTCGAGGAGATCGCTCCCGAGGACTGGGACCGGTGCCTCACCGTGTGCCTGACCAGCCAGTTCAACTGCGCGCGCTTGGCGGTCCCGTTTCTGCGCCAGAGTGCGAATGCCTCGATCGTCAATCTGTCCTCGGCTGCCGGCAAGTTCGGCTTCGCTCTCCGCAGTCCCTACGCGGCGGCCAAATGGGGCGTCATCGGCTTCACCAAGTCGCTCGCCATCGAACTCGGCGGGGCCGGCATTCGGGTAAACGCAATCCTGCCGGGTCTCGTGGCGGGCGACCGTCAGCGGCGGGTGCTCGAATCAAAGGCTCAACAGCAGGGCACGAGCTTCGCCGAAATGGAGGCACGCGCCTTCTCGTTCGTCTCGGTCAAGGAATACGTCACCGCCCGGCAGCTCGCCGACCAGATCCTGCTGCTCTGCTCGTCCCGCGGCCGGACGATCTCGGGCCAAGCGATCTCCATCGACGGTGACACGCGGATGCTGTCCTGACATCAATCCGACGCGGCAGATGCCGCGGTCTGAACCGCGGCGGAGTAGGTTTCGGGCCCGGTGCTGCCGGACTCAGAGGGGTGATGAGATCGGGGCGAGCAACTTGCCGAGGCTCCTGTTTCGATGACGTCCCGAGTATGTGAGGAAGCGACCATGAGCGATCAACGCCGGATGACGCCTGCCGACCTGCGCTCGAAGGCGTGGTTCGATAACCCGCACAATCCGGGCATGACTGCGCTCTACCTCGAGCGCTATCTGAATTACGGGCTGACCCCGGAGGAACTGCGCTCGGGCAAGCCGCTGATCGGGATCGCTCAGACGGGCTCCGACCTGTCGCCCTGCAATCGCCATCACCTGGAACTCGCCAAGCGCGTGCGCGAAGGCATCACGGCCGCCGGCGGCGTTGCGTTCGAGTTTCCGTGCCATCCGATCCAGGAGACCGGCAAGCGGCCCACCGCCTCCCTCGACCGCAACCTCGCCTACCTGTCGCTGGTGGAGGTTCTGTACGGCTATCCGCTCGACGGCGTCGTGTTGCTCACGGGCTGCGACAAGACCATGCCAGCCTGCCTTATGGCCGCCGCGACCGTGAACATCCCCGCAATCTCGCTAAACGTCGGGCCGATGCTGAACGGCTACTTCCAGAAGGAGCTGACCGGGTCCGGGACGATCGTCTGGAAGACCCGCGAGCGCCACGCGGCCGGCGATATCGACTATCAGCAGTTCATGGACATCGTCGGCTCCTCGGCGCCCTCCACGGGCCATTGCAATACGATGGGCACGGCCTCAACGATGAACGCGCTCGCCGAGGCGCTCGGGCTCGCGCTGCCCGGCTCGTCGGCGATTCCCGCCCCCTACCGCGAGCGCGGACAAGCGGCCTACGCCACCGGCCAGCGGATCGTGGAGATGGTCTGGGAGGATCTGAAGCCCTCCGACCTCCTAATCCGGGAAGCCTTCGAGAACGCCATCGTGGCCAACGCCGCGATCGGCGGCTCGACCAACGCACCGATCCACATCAATGCCATCGCCAAGCATATCGGCGTGCCGCTGACCTGCGACGACTGGGAGCGCGTCGGGTTCGAGATCCCGCTCTTGGTGGACATGCAGCCCGCCGGCCGCTGGCTCGGGGAGGAATATTTCCGCGCGGGCGGGCTGCCGGCGGTCTTCGCCGAGCTGATCGAGGCGGGAAAGGTCCACGAGGGCGCGCTGACCTGCAACGGCCGGACCGTCGGCGAGAACTACCGGGGGCGGCACAGCTGGAACCGCGACGTGATCCGCGCCTACGGCGCGCCGCTGATGGAGCGCGCGGGCTTCCTGAACCTCAAGGGGAGCCTGTTCGACTCGGCGATCATGAAGACCTGCGTGATCTCCGAGGAGTTCGCCGCCCGCTACCTGCGCAATCCGAACGACCCGATGGCCTTCGAGGGGCGCGTCGTCGTGTTCGACGGACCGGAGGATTACCACACGCGGATCGACGACCCGGCCCTCGACATCGACGAGACCACCATCCTGATCATGCGGGGCGCCGGTCCGATCGGCTATCCCGGCGCCGCCGAGGTGGTGAACATGCAGCCGCCCGGCGCGCTGATCCGGCGCGGCGTCACCTCCCTGCCCTGCATCGGCGATGGCCGGCAATCCGGCACCTCCGGGACGCCCGCCATCCTGAATGCCTCGCCCGAGGCGGCGGCCGGTGGCGGGCTCGCCCTTTTGCAGACCGGCGATCGGATCCGCGTCGACCTCAACCGCCGGAGCGCCGACATTCTGCTCCCGGCCGAGGAACTCGGCCGCCGGCGCGCGGATCTGGCGACGCGGGGCGGCTACCCCTACCCGGCGACGCAGACGCCCTGGCAGGAGATCTACCGCGATCAGGTAGACCAGCTCGACCAGGGCATGGTGCTCAAGGGCGCGGTGAAGTTCCAGAAGGTCGCGCAGGCGTCCGGCGTGCCGCGGGACAACCACTGAGGCCTGCCACCCGGGCCCGCCAGGAACGCCTGCCTTGCGCGGCGGAGGCGGTGCCGACGCGTGCCGGTCCTGCCGCGGAGTTGAATCGGGCCGCGCGCTACGCGAGGATCGCGGCGGCCCCACCGGACGAGCCGCCGCGCAGGGCGTCGCGAGCCCGTTCCCCAGCGTGACATCGCGGCCGGTTTGCTCCGCAGTGAATTTTGAATACATTTCCCGGCGGGTGGGCGCGTCCCATCCCGGGAGGGATCGATCGTGACGGAACCGAGGGCGGGTACCCCGGCGCCGCGTGCCGCGGCGCGCCTGGATGCCGGATTGCCGCGCAGGCTGGCGGAGCAGCTCCAGGGTGAGGCGCGTTTCGACGCGTTCACGCGCGGACGCTACAGCACGGACGCGTCGATCTACCAGATCATGCCGGCCGGCGTCGTGCTGCCGCGCTCCGCCGCCGACATCGCCGCGACCCTGCGCGTCGCCGCCGAGCACGGCGCTCCGGTCATCCTGCGCGGCGGCGGGACCTCACAGAACGGCCAGCCGATCGGGGCGGGCCTCGTGGTCGACTGCTCCCGGTACTTCAACGGTGTCCTGGCTTACGACCCGGAGGCTGGCACGATCAAGGTCGAGCCCGGCCTAGTGCTGGAGCGGCTGAACGCCCGGGTGAAGGCTGATGGCTGGTTCTTCCCGGTCGAACCCTCGACCGCGACCCGCTGCACCATCGGCGGCATGGCCGGCAACAATTCGTGCGGGGCTCGCTCCCTGCGTTACGGCAAGATGAGCGACAACGTCCTCGCGGTCGAGGCGCTGTTCCACGACGGTGAGGCCTTCGGCTTCGGCCTGACCGGCAACGCCCATTCGGGCGTGAACGGGTCGGATCGGGCGTCGGCGCTGGCGGCGCGCATGCGCGGCCTCGCCGAGGACCATCGCGCCGAGATCGACGCGCGCTACCCGAAGGTTCAGCGTCGCGTCGGCGGCTACAATCTCGACGCCCTGATCGAGGACCAGCCGAACTTCGCTCACCTGCTCGTCGGGTCCGAGGGCACGCTCGCCGCGACCACCGCGGTGACGCTGAAGCTCTCGCGCCTGCCGACTCACCGGGTGATGGGCGTGTGCCATTTCCCGTCGTTCCGGGCTGCCATGGAGACGACGCGGCACATCGTCGGCCTGGACCCGGTGGCGGTCGAGCTGGTCGACAACAACGTCCTCGTGCTCGGGGCCGACATCCCGCTGTTCCGCACGACGCTCGCCGACATCACGAAGGGCAAGCCGAACTGCCTGCTGCTGACCGAGTTCGCCGGCGACGATCTCGCGGCCCTCCGGCGCGACCTGAAGCGCCTCGAGGCCTGCATGGCCGATCACGGCTTCCCGGACGCCGTCGTGGAGGTCGTCGAGCCCGCCCGCCAGAAATCGGTCTGGGAGGTCCGCGAGGCCTGCCTCAACATCATGATGTCGATGAAGGGCGACGCAAAGCCGGTCTCCTTCATCGAGGATTGCGCCGTTCCGCTGGAGCACCTCGCCGACTACACGGACGCGGTGACGGAGGTCTTCACCAAGCACGGCACCCGCGGCACGTGGTACGCTCACGCCTCGGTCGGCTGCCTGCATGTCCGCCCGATTCTCGACATGAAGGAGGCCGGCGATGTCCGCCGGATGCGGGCGATCGCGGAGGAGACCTCCGAGCTCGTGCGCCGCTACAAGGGCTCGTATTCCGGGGAGCACGGCGACGGCATCTCCCGCTCGGAATTCGTGGAGCCGCTATTCGGCGCCACCCTCACCCGCGCCTTCGAGACGGTGAAGGACGCTTTCGACCCGTACAACCGGCTCAATCCCGGCAAGATCGTGCGGGCGCCGAGATTCGACGACCGAAGCCTGTTCCGGTTCAAGCCGGATTACGCCGTGTCGGCGCCGATGAAGACCGCCCTCGACTGGTCGGACTGGGGCGGCTTCGGCCCGGCCGTCGAGATGTGCAACAACAACGGCACCTGCCGGAAGCTCGTCGGCGGCGCCATGTGCCCCTCCTACCGGGCGACCCGGGAGGAGCAGCACCTGACCCGCGGCCGCGCCAATTCCCTGCGGCTCGCCATCTCGGGTCAGCTCGGCAAGGACGCCTTCACCAGCCCGGAGATGAAGCGCACCCTCGATCTCTGCGTCTCCTGCAAGGCCTGCCGCCGGGAATGCCCGACCGGCGTCGACATGGCCAAGATGAAGATCGAGTTCCTGCACCATTACCACGCCCGCCACGGGCTGCCCCTGCGGGAGCGCCTCATCGCCACGATGCCGCTCTATGCTGGGGCCGCCGCGAAGCTGGCGCCGCTCCTCAATCTGCGGGACCGGTACCCGGCCCTCGCGGCCCTGTCGGAGCGGCTCGCCGGCCTCTCGGCCAAGCGCTCGCTGCCGCGCTGGCGCCGACGCTGGAGCGAGCAGGGCGAGCCCGCCCACGCGCAGGACGTCGCCGGGGATTTCCGCGACGTGATCCTGTTCGGCGACACCTTCAACCGCGCCTTCGAGCGGGAGAATCTCGAGGCGGCCGAGCGCGTGCTGGCGGCCGCCGGCTACCGGCTGCACCGGGTCCACCCGTCCCGCGGGCGGCGCCCCCTCTGCTGCGGCCGGACCTGGCTCTCCGCCGGCCAGACCGACCGGGCGCGTCAGGAGGCGCGCCGCACCCTGGACGCGCTGCTGCCCTTCCTCCGCGCGGGCGCCCGCGTGGTCGGCCTGGAACCATCCTGCCTGCTGACCTTCCGAGACGAATTCGCCGCGCTGCTGCCGGGCGCGGACTCGGCGCTGCTGGCCAAGCAGTCTTTCCTGTTCGAGGAGTTGCTGGCCTCCGAACTGACGACGGGCCGGATCACGCTGCCCTTCGCCGACCAGGGCGGCCGCGTCGCGCACCTGCACGGCCACTGTCACCAGAAATCCTTCGGCGTGATGGGTTCGGTCGAGACGGTGCTCCGGGCGGTGCCGGGGCTGGACCTGCGGGTCATCGAGTCGAGCTGCTGCGGGATGGCGGGCGTCTTCGGCTACCGGCCGGAATCGATCGAGACGTCCTTCGCGATGGCGGAGCTGTCGCTGTTCCCGGCCCTGCGCGCCGCCGGACCCGACGACCTCGTGGTGGCCGACGGGACGAGCTGCCGCCACCAGATCCATGACGGATTGGGCCTCCGGGCAGAACATGTGGCTCGCGTGCTGGATCGAGCCCTCGTGCCTCGACACTCCAGGGCCGGGGACCTACACATAGACCACAGGTCGAACTGATCTGGCGTGTGTCGGGGGACCATGAATAAAATCGAGCCCGGGATCGGCATCAGCCGCCGCTACCTCCACGACGAGGTCGCCGACCGGATGCGCGAGCTGATCCGTTCCGGTGAAATGGAGCCGAAGACCCGGATCAACGAGAGCGAGCTGACGGAGCGTTTCGGGATCTCGCGGACGCCGCTTCGTGAGGCGATCAAGATCCTGGCGACGGAAGGGCTGCTCGAACTGCTCCCGAACCGCGGGGCGCGCGTCGCCAGCATCTCGGAAGGCGAACTCGAAGAGATGATGGAGGTGATCGCCGGCCTCGAGGCGACCGCCGGGGAACTTGCCTGCCGCACGATCACAGATGCCGAGATCGACGCTCTGGTCGTCGATCACGATGCGATGGTGGCGGCCTGGAAGGCCGGTGACGAGGCCGGCTATTTCAGCCACAACCGGCGGATCCACGAAGGGATCATGGCGGCCAGCCGCAACACGATCCTGGCGAACATCTACGAGAGCCTGTCCGGCCGGATCCAGCGGTCGCGCTATTCCGCGCACCAGACCCCGGAGCAATGGACCCGGGCCGTATCGGAGCACGAGCGCATGATCGAGCTCCTGCGCGCCCGCGACGGTGCCGCTCTGGCTGTGCTGATGCGCGAGCACATCCGCGGGAAGAAGCCGGTGATCGCCGCCAATTACGGTGCCGTGGAGATCGCCTGACCGCTCAACCAATTTCCGGTTGAGCTCGGAGCATTGCGGTCGTCTGCATCTTCAGGCGCGTCGCGAAGCGACGCCGTGCAAGATGCAATCGGGATGCAAGGCGCTGCTGGACGACGCGTCGCGCCCAATGAAGGCGCCGCCGGCGGCACTCGGGCCCGGCATCGGTCCGCCTTTCCGGTCCTTGCGAATCAGTCGCGACGCGACGGGCGTGCGAGGCTCGTCGGCAGCGCGGGCTTTCACCAGCCTTGATTGAGCAAGTCCGGCAGCCCAACCGCAGGTCGAGTTGGTCGGATCATCGAATCCATGCAACCTGAGCGCGGTTCGGAACCTGGTGGCCGGCCGGCAGCGCCAGCCTGTCCGGACCCTGACGGGTGGGCGCATCCGTCCAGCACGGCCGGATCGCGCGGGCTCAGGCCGCGCTGGGTGCCCGCAGGCCGGCCACCAAGTCCGTGAACCGGTCGCCCTGGACGATGACGTGGCTGCGCAGGGCCTCGGCGGCCCCGATTTCGTCGCCCGCGATGATCGCACCGACGATCGCCTCGTGCTCGGCGAGGGATTGCGGCAGGCGCTGGCGTACCCGCAGCTGCAGCCGACGATACGGGGCCAGGCGGCGATGGAGCGACAGGGCCTGTTCCGCCAGGAAGGCGTTGCGGCTCGCCCGGTAGACCACCGTGTGGAACACGTAATTCTCGGCGTAATACGCCTCGGCATCCTCGGTCGCGAGGGCCGTGCGGCAGCCCTCGAGAGCGGCGCGCAGCGCGGCCGCGTCCTCGGCGACGAGGCGGCGTGCGGCGAGGCGGCCGCACGCCGCCTCGATTTCCGCCATCGTCTCGAACATGGCCAGCAGCAGGTGCGGCTCGGGCGCGCTGACGATCGCCCCGCGCCGGGGCTTCGTCTGCACGAGGCCGGTGACGGCGAGCTGGAGCAGCGCTTCGCGGATCGGCGTGCGCGAGACCCCGAACCGGGCCGCGAGCTGGTTCTCATCGAGCCGCGACCCCAGGGCGAGTTCGCCCGAGACGATCTCGTCCTCGATCCGCTGCCGAAGCCGCTGCGCGTGGCTCATGCTCCTGCTTCCTCCCCCGATGACCGGGCTGCGCGTCGCTCCGCCCATTGAGGCCGGCGGATGTTCGACGCATGCGAACATTATGCTGGAGCATTGACAAAATATACAAGCCGGTCTTCCATGCATACAACGAAGCGCGGCACTATTGCAGCGCACAAAACTCTGCCGCTTTGTTTGCGGCGCGGGAGAGATCCATGACGCCAACTCGTCGCTCATTGATCGCGGCCACGCTCGCGGCACCGGCGGTCCTGCGGTTCGGGCTGGGTACGGCCCAGGCGGCCACGACGCTGAAGCTCTCGCATCAGTTCCCGGGGGGCACCATCGACGAGGGCGATTTCCGCGACCGCATGTGCCGGAAGTTCGCCAAGATGGTCGGCGAGCGTTCGAAGGGCGCGCTGGACGTCCAAGTCTATCCCGGCTCCTCGCTGATGAAGACGAACGCCCAGTTCGGCGCGATGCGCAAGGGCGCCCTCGACATGTCGCTCTACCCGAGCCCCTACGCGGGCGGCGAGGTGCCGGAACTCAATATCGGGCTGATGCCCGCGCTGGTGACTTCCTATGCCCAGGCAGTGGCCTGGAAGGCGGCGCCGGTCGGTCGCAAGCTCTCCGAGATCCTCGATTCCAAGGGGATCGTGCTGGTCTCGTGGGTCTGGCAGGCCGGCGGTGTCGCGAGCCGCGAGCGCCCGCTCCTCTCCCCGGCCGATGCCAAGGGCATGAAGGTCCGCGGCGGCTCGCGCGAGATGGACATGATGATGAAGGAGGCCGGCGCAGCCACCCTCTCCATCCCGTCGAACGAATCGTACGCGGCGATGCAGACCGGGGCCTGCGACGCGGTGATCACCTCGTCCACCAGCCTGATCTCCTTCCGCCTGGAGGAGCTGTCCAAGGCCCTGACTTCGGGCCGCGAGCGCTCGTACTGGTTCATGCTCGAGCCGATCATGATGTCGAAGATCGTGTTTTCGGGGCTGCCGAAGGATCAGCAGGACCTGATCATGGCGGTTGGAACCGAGCTGGAGGCCTTCGGCCAGGCCGGCGCGAAGGAGGATGATACCCGGGTCGAGGAGATCTTCTCCAAGGCCGGCGCCAAGGTCGTCCAGGTCGACGAGAAATCCCTCGGCCAGTGGCGGGACCTCGCCCGCAATACGGCCTGGAAGGACTATGCCGGCAAGAACGCGAATTGCGCGGAGCTGCTCAAGCTCGCGGAGCAGGTCGCGTGAGCCACGGCTTCGACGCGGCCACGGCCGCCCCGGAGGCGCGGGGCGCCGACGAGCCGCGCCTGCCCGGCCTTCTCGGTGCCTTCGATCGGGCGATGCGCCTGCTGAACCGAGTTATCCTCGGTGTGGGCGGCCTCTGCCTCGTGGCCGCCTGCCTCGTGCTGACGCACAGTGTCGTCGTGCGCTACCTCCTGAAGGAGCCGACGGAGTGGCAGGACGAGATGGCGGTGTTCCTGATCATCGGCGCCACCTTCCTGTCGGCCGCCGGCGTGCAGGCCAAGCGCGGCCACGTGGCGATCGAGGCGCTGACCGGCCTCCTCCCGCCGGCCGCCAACCGGGTGCGGCTGCTGCTGGCCGACATCATCAGCCTCGCCTTCTGCCTGTTCTTCGCCTGGAAGAGCTGGTCGCTCGACCACGAGGCCTGGGTCGACGGGCAGGTCTCGCAATCGACCTGGGGGCCGCCCCTCTGGATCCCCTACACGCTGATGTCGGTGGGCATGAGCCTGCTGTGCCTGCAATTCGTCCTGCAGATCGCGGAGGCCCTCGCCTACGGGCCGCGGGCCGCCGGCTGGGCGCATCCCAAGATCGGGCTCGGGGCCGATCTCAATCGCGACATGCACGCGGCTCCCGAAGTTGCGCCGCGGGGACCGGATCCGATGGGGCAGACCGTTTCCGCGAAGGTTGAACGATGAGCACGGCCGCGATCGGCTTCCTGTACGCGGGCGCGACCCTGGGCGCGATGCTCTCCGGCATCCCCATCGCCTTCGCCCTCGGCTTCGTGGCGCTCGCCTTCATGGTGGCGTTCATGCCCGGCGCCTCGCTCGATACGGTGGCGCAGAACGTCTACGAGGAGATGGCCTCGATCACCCTGCTGTCGATCCCGCTCTTCATCCTGAAGGGCGCGGCCATCGGCCGGTCCAAGGCCGGGCAGGATCTCTACTCGGCCATGCACGCCTGGATGCACCGCATCCCCGGCGGCCTCGGCATCGCCAACGTGTTCGCCTGCGCGCTGTTCGCCGCCATGGCGGGCTCGAGCCCGGCCACCTGTTCGGCGATCGGCTCGGCTGGCATCCCGGAGATGCGCAAGCGCGGCTACTCGCCGGGCTTCGCCGCCGGGATCATCGCGGCGGGCGGGACCCTCGGCATCCTGCTGCCGCCCTCGATCACCATGATCCTGTACGCGGTGGCGGCCGAGCAATCGCTCGGACGCCTGTTCCTGGCCGGCATCGGACCCGGGCTGCTGCTGGTGAGCCTGTTCGCGGCCTGGTCGATCGTGCGCTTCCGCTCGGAATACGCCGCGGCGAAGGCCGTGATGGAGCGCGGCGGCCCGGCCTCGCCGATCCTCGCCGACGACCAGTACAGCATGGCGCAGCGCTTCTCGACGCTGCCGCGGGTCCTGCCCTTCGTGATCCTGCTCACCGGCGTGATGGTGGCGCTCTACGGCGGCTACGCTACGCCCTCCGAGACCGCCGGCCTCGGCGGCCTGATGGCCCTCGCCCTGATCGCCGCGATCTACGGCGTCTGGCGCTTCCGCGACGTCACGCCGATCCTGACCGCGACCCTGCGGGAATCGACCATGCTGATGCTGATCATCGGCATGTCGCTGCTCTACGCCTACGTGATGAGCTACCTGCACATCTCGCAATCGGCCGCCGCCGCGATCGTCGCGATGCAGCTCTCGCCCTGGCTGCTGCTGGTGACCATCCTGGCGCTGGTGATCGCCCTCGGCTTCTTCCTGCCGCCGGTCTCGATCATCCTCATGACGGCGCCGATCATCCTGCCGCCGCTGAAGGCCGCCGGTTTCGACCTCGTCTGGTTCGGCGTCGTGATGACCATCACCATGGAGATGGGCCTGATCCACCCGCCGGTGGGCCTGAACATCTTCGTCATCAAGAACATCGCCCCGGACATCCCGCTCTCGAACATCATCTGGGGCACCCTGCCCTTCGTGATCCTGATGGCGGTGGCGATCCTGATCCTGTGCCTGGTGCCGGGCATCGCCCTGTGGCTGCCCGACCTGCTGCTGGCGACGACGCGGTAGGCGGTCACACTTCGACACGGCATGGCAGGCCCTTCTCCGCCCGGAGGAGGGCCTGCCGCGTGATGGGTCGAGGGTGCGGGAGCGCCGCGTCCCGCGCAGGAGCGGCCCGCATCGATGCGCTGGCCCGCGCGTGCGGAGACGCCTATGGCAGCGCGCCACCCTGCACGGCCCTGATCTGAGCTTCGGAACGAACCATGAGCCTCGCCTCCGTGCGCGCCTTCTTCGCCGAGAAGGCGCCCGACATCGCCGTCATCGTGCTGGAGACCAGCACCGCGACTGTCGCGGAGGCGGCCGCGGGTCACGGGGTCGTCCCGGCGCAGATCGCCAAGACCCTCTCGATCCGCGTCGGCGAGCAGGTCGCCCTCGTCGTGACCCGCGGCGACGCACGGCTCGACAACAGGAAGGCCAAGGCTGCCTTCGGCGGCAAGGTGCGGATGCTCGATCTCGCCGATGTCGAGGCACGCACCGGCCATCCGGTCGGCGGGGTCTGCCCCTTCGGCCTGCCGACGCCGCTGCCCGTCTATTGCGACGTCTCGCTCCGGGCGTTCGACGAGGTTGTGCCGGCGGCGGGCAGCACCCACAGCTCCGTGCGCATCGCGCCGGCGCGCATGGCCGAGCTGACGGGCGCCGCCTGGGTTGATGTCTGCGCGGTGACCGACTGAGCGCCGCCCTCAGCGCCCCGCCCAGTTGGGCGGACGCTTGCCGAGGAAGGCCTCCATGCCCTCTCGGAAGTCCTGGCTCATGTAGCACATGAGGATCAGGTCATCGCCGGGTTGCGGCGCGCCGTCAGTGGCCGCCTCCTCCTCGGCGAGGCGCCGCAGCCCTTCCTTGGTCGCCTGCATGGTCAACGGCGCGTGATTGGCCAGCAGCTGCGCCAGGCGATCCACCCGCTCGGTGAGCGCGTCGCGATCGTCCACCACCTCGCCGACGAGCCCGATGGCGAGCGCCTCCTCGGCGCCGACGAGGCGGGCGGTGAAGATGATATCCTTCACCCGCGCCGGACCGATCAGGCCGGAGAGCCGCTTGAGATTGCCCTGGCTCAGGCAATTGCCGAGGGTACGCGCGATCGGGAAGCCGAAACGGGCGTCGCGCGTGGCGACGCGCAGATCGCAGGCGGCCGCAATGGCCGCGCCGCCACCCGTGCAGGCCCCCGCAATGGCCGCGATGGTCGGAACCCGCAGCCGCTCCAGGGAGCCAAGAACCTTGTCCATGAAGCGCTCGTAGCCTAGCGCATCCTCGGCGGTGCTGAAGCTGCGGAACTGCGCGATGTCGGTGCCGGCCGCGAAAGCCTTGTCGCCGGCACCGGTGATGATCAGCGCCTTCACGGCCGGGTTCTCGGCGATCGCCTCGCAGCAGGTGATCAGGCCCTGATACATCGCGAAGGTCAGCGCGTTGCGGGCCTGCGGGCGATTGAGGACGATGCGGGCAATGCCCGCCTCATCGGTCGTGAACAGCAATTCGTCGGTGGCGGGCGTGGCGCTCATGCGCGGATTCTCCGTGTGGCGGGCTCAGGCCGCGGTCTCGCGGACCACGCCGCGCGCGATCAGCGCGTCGATTTCGGCCGGCGCATACCCGGCCTCCGCCAGGATCGCGCGGGAATGCTCGCCCAGCAACGGGGCCGGCCCGTGGACGCGCCCGGGCGTCTCCGAGAACTTCACCGGCAGGCCGAGGGTCTTCATGCGTCCGACCCGCGGGTGATCGACCTCGACCACCATCTCGCGGGCGAGCGTCTGCGGGTCCCGGTGCATGGCGTTGACGTCGAGGACCGGTCCGGCCGGGACGCCGCCCGCCTCGAGCCGCGCAAGCCATTCTGCCGAGCTGTGCGCCCGGAAGACCGGTGCGAGGGTCGCGGCGAGTTCGTGCCGGTTGGCCATCCGGTCGCGATTCATGGCGAAGCGCGGGTCATCGGCGAGACTGTCGGCTCCGATCGCCTTCAGCAGGCGCAGCCAGTTGGTCTGGTTGGCCGCGCCGATGGTGATCCAGCCGTCGGCGGTCTCGAACGCCTCGTAGGGTGCGTTCAGCGGATGGGCCGAGCCCATCGGCCCCGGCGCGATCCCGGTCGCCATGGCGATGGCCGATTGCCAGTAGGTATGGGTAATGCCCGCCTCGAACAGCGACGTGTCGACGGCCTGGCCCCGCCCCGTCCGGAGCCGGCTCGAATAGGCCGCCAGAACGCCCATGGCGGCCAGGATGCCGGCGGTGATGTCGGTGACCGGAGGCCCGCACTTCATCGGCGGCCGCCCCGGACCTTCGCCGGTGACCGACATGAGGCCGCTCATGCCCTGCGCCACGAGGTCGAATCCGGCCCGGTCGGCATAGGGCCCGGTGCGGCCGAAGCCGGACAGCGAGCAGTAGACGAGTTCGGGAAACTCCTCCCGCAACGTGTCGTAGCCGATCCCGAGGCGCTCCATGGTACCGCCGCGGTAATTCTCGATCAGCGCGTCCGCCCCCTTGAGCAGGCGGCGCAGGACCGCGACGCCGTCCGGATCCTTCAGGTCGAGGCTGATGCCGCGCTTGCCCCGGTTCATCATCATGTAGGCGGCGCTCTCGCCCTCCAGGGCGGGCGGGACGGTGCGACGGGTGTCGTCGCCCTCCATCTTCTCGACCTTGATCACCTCCGCGCCCATGTCGGCGAGCATCAGCCCGCAGACTGGCCCGGCCATGATGTGCGCCAGCTCGATCACCCGCATCCCGGCGAGGGGACCGGACCGCGTCATCGCATCCGCCATCGGGCGCTACTCCCCGGCCGGCACGGTGGCGACGGGGCCGACCGGCGGTACGGCGGGATCCACGAATTCCCGCTCGGGATGCATCGTGAAGGCCAGCGCCGCGCCGAGCAGGCACAGGCCGACCGAGCCGACGAAGGGCAGCGTCCAGCTTCCGGTCAGGTCGACGATGACGCCGAAGACGATCGGCGAGACGATCGCCGCCACGGCCGAGCCGGTATTCATCAGGCCGCTGGCGGTTCCGGCATATTTCGGCGCGATGTCCATCGGGACGGACCAGATCGGGCCGATCACCAGCTCGGCGAAGAAGAAGCCGGAGGACAGGAGCAGCGCCACCAGCGTTAGATCCCGCGTCATGAACACGCCGGCGAGGCTCGCGGCGGCGCCGAGGAACCCGACCACGATCACCGACAGGCGGGCGAGCTTCACGTTGCCGGTCCGATGCAGGATGGAGTCGCTCAGCAGGCCGCCGACCGTGTCGCCGACGACGCCGGCGAAGAACACGCCCGAGGCGAAGAGCGCCGAGTTCTTCAGATCCAGGCTGTAGTTCTCCTTGAAGAAGCTCGGCAGCCATCCGAGGAACAGCCACAGAGTCCAGCCGTAGCAGAAATACGTGATCGTGACCGGCAGCATCCGGCGGGTCAGGGCGCCCCACGGCACGCTCTGCTTCGCGCCGACCTTGCGGGGCGGCGGCAGCGTGTCGAGTTCCGCCTGGGTGATCGTCGGGTGCTCGGACGGGTCGTCGCGGAAATACAGCCACCAGATCACGACCCAGACGAAGCTCACCGCCCCCAGGATCACGAAGCTGCTGCGCCAGCCGAAATGGTAGATCAGGAAGGCGACGATCGGCGGCGCCACCGCGTTGCCGAGGCGCGCGAAGGCGTGGGTGATGCCCTGCGCGAAGCCGCGGCGCCCGGGCGCCGTCCAGTTCTGCATGGCGCGCGTCGCGGTCGGGAAGGTCGCGCCCTCGCCGAAGCCGAGCAGGACCCGGGCCAGGAACAGGCTCACCAGGCCGCCGACCATGCCGGTCAGGATCGTCGCCGCCGCCCAGATGAAACCGCAGGCGAGGAGCGTGCGCCGCGCGCCGAACTTGTCACCGACAGACCCGCCGATCACCTGGAAGATCGCGTATGGATACGCGAAGGCCGACAGGATCAGACCGAAATCGGTCTTCGACATGCCGAAATCGCGCATGATCTCTGCGCCGGCCGTGGCGATGTTCACCCGGTCCAGATAGGTGATGAAATACATCACGCAGAGCAGGCCGAGCACGCCGTTCGTGGCGCTGATACGCTTCGCCATCGCCCATTCCTCCCTCAAGGGCGCCGCCGCTCGCGGTCGCCGGGCACCTCGGCCTCGCGGCCGGGCGCTCTCTCGTAATGCATTATTCAAACTCGTCACGAGACAGAAGGCAACCGCCGACCTGCACCCGGCACGCGAATTCATCCCGATCGCTGCAACTAAAAACGGGAACCGCGCGGGTCCCCGTTCTAACTCCATCCCGGCCGGGAGGCGATGCGAGACCGGTCAGACCGTTGCGGGACGCAGCTGGGCCTCGGCGGCCTCGGGCGCGGTGCCGAGCGCCTTGCCGCGCGGTCCGACCCAGCTCCCGACCCATCTGCGCTGCCAGAGGGCGAGGCAGCCGAGCACGATCGCCGTGAAGATCGCGTAGCCGACGAAGCCCAGCGAGAACGAGCCGGTATACTGCTTGGACAGGCCCATGACGTTCGGCAGGATCGCGCCGCCCAGCGCCCCGATCTCGCCGATCATCGAGCCGGCCACGGCGGTGTTGCTGGGCCAGCGCAGCGGCACGAGCTGGAACAGCGCGCCGTTCCCCGCACCGAGCGCCGCGAAGCACAGCATGAAGAGGAGCGTCGTCAGCGCCAGCGACGGGGTCGCCGTCAGCGACAGCAACGTCGCGATGGCGGCGAGCAGCACCACCGACAGGACCGCGATTCCGCCCATCCGGTCGGCGAAATAGCCGCCGACGATCCGGATGCCCGAGCCCATGAAGGCCGCCAGCATGGTCAGGCGCCCGGCCTCGACCTTCGTCACCGCGAACTGCTCGTAGAAGAAGGTGGGCAGGAAGTTCGACAGGCCGATGAAGCCGCCGAAGGTGATGACGTAGATCAGTGAGAACGCCCAGCCGTCCTTCGTGAACAGGCAGGAGACGTGCTCCTTGAACGACTGGTGCTCGCAATCCGGCGGCTCCTTGGCGAGCACGATCATGATCGCGAGGGGCAACAGCATGACGACGCCCGCGAAGGCGTAGGTGGTCTGCCACCCATAGGCCTGCGCGAGCGGCGGGGCGAACAGCACCGCCAGCACGGTCCCGGAATTGCCGGCGCCCGCGATGCCCATCGCCAGGCCCTTGTGCTCCGGCGGGAACCAGCCCGAGCCGAGCGACAGCGCGACACCGAAGGACGCACCGGCGATGCCGAGCAGGACGCCCATGGCCAGCACGTCGTTGTAGGAGGACACAAAGAGATAGCCGTAGGCCATCGCCAGCATGATCACGCTCATCTCAGTGATCGCGGCGTTCTTGCGGCCGATATACTGGGCCAGGATGCCGAGCGGGAAGCGCATCAGCGCTCCGGCGAGGATCGGCAGCGAGATCATGAAGCCGGTCTGGGCCGGGGTGAGCTTGAAGGTCTCGGTGATGAACGGACCCATGGCGCCGTTCAGCACCCAGATGGCGAAGCAGAAATCGAAGTAGAGGAATGCCGCGAACAGCGTCGGGGGGTGACCCGACTTCATCACCGTTTTGAAGCTGGCCATAGCTGGTGCTCGTCGTAAGTGGGCGAACCGCCACGCGGTCGCTCATGCCGGAGATCCGGACTCACACCGTCCGCTGTTGGAGCGCCGTTGCTCCGCCGCCGCAGCAAGCGCGGCTGATCGGGCAATGCAGCAAGTGTGCCAGAGCGGTCGCGGCTCGACGCGCTATCCCTGGCGCGCAGGAAGCACGGGGCCGGCCAGGGCACGGCCGAGTCGTTGCCCCTCATCGAGGCAGGGCTGCCGAGTAAACGGGCGGCGGGACGGCGCCCTCACGGATCGGTGAGCAGCGCGACCGAGACGATTGCTGCATGCGGGCCACACAGGCCCGGAGAAAGAGCCCGCAAGACCCTGTAAGTTGCCTCCGATGTCGCTCGGCAACTTGGCGGTTAAGCGCGACTTTTGCTAAGCCCCGGACTGAGCTGCGCCGCACCTTCGTGCAGGCCCGCTCGCGCGCCGCGGCAAGCCCTGGCGTCGCCTCCCGAGGAATTTCGAACCATGTCCGCCGCCCCGATCCGCCGCCTATTCCTGGCCGGCTTCACCGTCCTCGCCCTCGCCTCAACCGCTCACGCCCAGGGCCGCGGCCCGGTCGGCGAAGCCGGCATCGACGGGTTCGGCGATGACGGGCAGCTCTACCAGGATCAGAACGGCGCGCTCTACGTGCGTCGCGGCGGCCGCTACCTGCCCTATACCGGCCGCACCGACTTCGTCCGCCCTGCGCCCTCCGCTCCGGCCGCGCAGGCACCGGTCGCGCCTCCTGCGCCGGCGGCCAATCTGGAGACGGATCCGACGGTTCCGGGTCGCCCGGGCGGCACCCCTCCGGCCGAAGGCCTGTCGCCCCTGGAGGCTGCCAAGGCCAAGGCCGTGCTGCGCACGCCCGACAACGAGCCGATCGACTACGCGAAGATCTACGGGCCCATCACGGACGACGTGTTTCCGGTCCAGGCGTTCAATTACAAGAAGATGAACCCCGCCTTCCTCCGCCAGGAGATCGCCTATCACGGCCCCTACGAGCCGGGGACGATCATCGTCGATCCGCGGGCCCACCAGCTGACCCTGGTCGAGTCGAACGGTCGGGCCCGCCGCTATGGCGTCGGCGTCGGCAAGCAGGGCTTCTCGTGGTCGGGCACCGCGACGGTCAATTCCAAGCAGGCTTGGCCGGATTGGTACCCGCCGAAGGAGATGATCGCCCGCAGCCCGAAGCTCGCCAGCGAGGTCGACAAGCTGCAGAGCGGCCTCGGCGTCGCCGGCGGCCTGCGCAACCCCCTCGGCGCCCGCGCCATGTACCTCTGGCAGGGCAACAAGGACACGCTGTTCCGCATCCACGGGACGCTGGAGCCCTTCTCCATCGGCAAGAGCGTGTCGTCGGGCTGCATCCGGATGATCAATCAGGACGCGATCGACTTGTTCAGCCGCGTCAATGTCGGCAGCAAGGTGGTGGTGCTGAACTGAATCCACGCCGGATCGGTCGCCGCAACGCCGCCGGTCCGGGACCGGCGGCTGGATTGCCGCCTCAGGTCAGCCCGCGGCGGTGCTCGCCGAGGATGCGCCGGACCGTTCCGGCCTCGGAGCGGTAGACCAGCGTCTCGGTCTGGATCCGGTCCGGCCGGAAGCGGACGCCGCGCAGGAGTGCCCCATCCGTGATCCCGGTGGCGGCCACGATAACGTCGCCGCTCGCGAGGTCGGTCAGATCGTATTTCCGGTCCAGATTCTCGATGCCCATCTCGGCGGCCCGGCGCCGTCGGTCCGGGGTGTCGAGGATCAGGCGTCCCTGCATCTGGCCCCCGATGCAGCGCATCGCTGCGGCCGCCAGCACGCCCTCGGGCGCTGCGCCGGTCCCGAGATACAGGTCGATGCCGGTCTCCTCGGGGCTCGCGGTGAAGATGATTCCGGCGATGTCGCCATCCGAGATCAGGCGCACCGCCGCGCCGGCCGCCCGCACCTCGGCCACGAGGGCCGCGTGGCGCGGCCGGTCGAGGATCAACGCGGTGATCTGCTTCGGCTCGACCCCCTTGGCACGGGCCAGCGCCACGATGTTGTCGGTCGGGCTGGCATCGAGATCGACCAGACCGGGCGGGTAGCCGGGCCCGATGGCGATCTTCTGCATGTAGACGTCGGGCGCGGCGAGGAGCGAACCGCGCTCCGCCATCGCCATGACGGCGATCGCCCCGGGCATGTCCTTGGCGCAGAGGGTCGTTCCCTCCAGCGGATCCACCGCGATATCGACCTCGGGTCCCTCGCCGAGACCCAGCTGTTCGCCGATGAACAGCATCGGCGCCTGATCGCGCTCCCCCTCCCCGATCACCACCGTGCCGCGAATGGGCAGGCCGTTGAGCTCGTCGCGCATCGCGTCGACCGCCGCTTGGTCGGCGGCCTTCTCGTCACCCTGACCGCGCAATCGCGCGGCGGCGATGGCGGCGCGCTCCGTCACACGGGCCAGTTCGAGGGCGAGCGTGCGCGGGACGCCGCGCGATGCCGGCTTGAGGGCCTCAGCCATGGTTTCCTGCCTTTGTCCGGGCCCGATCTTGAGGTCGGATCCCAGCTGGACGCCGTCGGGTGACGGCCGTCCAGCCTATACCCCCGTTCACCAGCGCCCACTATCCTGCATCAAGGCGTCGTGGCGCGCCGCGGAACATGCACTGCTATTCGCGTTCGATCCGGATCACTTGTGGCGGCTCCGCCAGCAAGCCGTCGGCGCCGATCGCGTCGAGGGCGTCCCGAATATTGCCCTCGGTGGCCGCGTAGGTGATCAGCACCAGCGGCACGGGACGTCCGGAGCGGCCGCGCGGGTCGGTCTCGGCCCCCTCCGTCCGACGTTGCAGGATGCTCTCGAGGGAAATCGCGCGTTCGGCCATCCGCTGGGCCACGCCCGCCGCGACGCCGGGGCGATCATGGACGGTGAGGCGGATGTAATAGCCGCCCTCGTGGCGCTGCATCTCCACGCGCTCGCTGGCGCGCATCGCGCTCGCCGGGATGCCGAAGGTCGGGCGGATCACACCGCGCGCCACGTCGGCGATGTCGGCCACCACCGCGGAAGCCGTGGCCTCGCCACCGGCCCCGGGCCCGATCAGCGTCAGCTCGCCCACCGCGTCCGCATCGATCGTCACCGCGTTGGTCACGCCCATGACCTGGGCGATCGCCGAGGATTTCGGCACCATCGTCGGGTGTACCCGCTGCTCGATCCCGGCCTCGGCCGCCTGGGCGACGCCGAGCAGCTTGATCCGGTAACCGAGTTCGTCCGCCATGCGCAGATCGAGGGGCTGCACCCGCGAGATGCCCTCAACCGACACGCCCTCGGCGTCGACGGCCGTGCCGAAGGCAAGGCTGGTCAGGATTGCGAGCTTGTGGGCGGTGTCGAAGCCCTCGACGTCGAAGGTCGGATCGGCCTCGGCGTAGCCCAGGGCCTGCGCATCCTTGAGGCAGGCCTCGAAGGTCAGGCCCTCGCGCTCCATGCGGCTGAGGATGTAGTTGCAGGTGCCGTTGAGGATTCCGTAGACGCGGGAAACCGTGTTGCCCGGCAGGCCCTCGCGCAGGGTCTTGATCACCGGGATCCCGCCGGCCACCGCCGCCTCGAAGGCGAGTGCGACGCCCTTCGCCTCGGCACGCGCGGCCAGGGCGGCACCGTGGCGGGCGAGAAGCGCCTTGTTGGCGGTCACGACCGGCTTGCCGGCCTCGAGCGCCGCCTCGACCACCGCCTTCGCCGGCCCCTCGGCGCCACCGATCAGCTCGACCACGCAATCCACGGACCCGGACCGGGCCAGCGCCACCGGGTCGTCGAACCACTCGATGCCGGCAAGGTCGAGGCCGCGGTCGCGGCCGCGGTCGCGCGACGAGACAGCGGTGACGCGCAGGTCGAGGCCGCTCGCGGCGAACGCGGCGCGGCGTCGCTCGACCATCCGGACCACGGACGCACCGACGGTTCCGAGTCCGGCGATCCCGAGGCGAAAGCTCACTGTCATGACCCTTTCCGTGCCCAGGCGGCCGCGCTGGTCCGGGCGCCCGATGCGGCGCACTTCTGCAAGAATTCCGCTTGGCCCGCAAGGAAACCGCCCGGGATCGCGGGATGGCTCATCCGGCCGTTTGGCGGTGCCGGATCGCGGTCGCCACCAGACCGTAGAGGACGGCGGCGTTGAGCACGTGCCACAGCGGGTGCGTGCCGGCCGGCAGAAGCGCGCAGGCCGCTTGATCGACGGTCCGGGCCGCGAGCGAGGTCAGGAAGAGCACACCGATGCCGAGGAGCCGCCGCCCGGTCCCGACGAAGCGCTCCTCCGGCCGGCGCGTCGCCGCCCATGCGACGCCAAACAGCGCGATGACGGCCGGGAGATAGTCGATCGAGCCGTTGCTCAGCCGCGCGATATCCAACCCGGTGAGCCCGTCGAGGAGGGGTGTCAGGGCGAGGCCGAAGAGCGAGAAGCCCCCGACCGCCGCCGCGACCCGGACCGGCGCGAGCCGCAGGAACCGGTGCAAAGCCAGCGCGAGATACGCGTAGATGAACAGGGCGATCGGAATCACGTCGGCCAGCATCGACCAGTAGACCGCCAGGGTGTGGAACAGGAACGAGCCGACGCCCACCACCGCGATCAGGGCCGACAAGCTCAGGCAGGCCCGGTCCGGGGGCTCGGAGACGAACGCGCGTCGCGCGGCTGCCGCGGCGGCCACCAGGAAGGCTGCGTTCGAAAGCGCGTTCGCCGGCTCGGCCCAGAATTGCGGACCGCCCCGCTCGCAATAGGATCTCACCGGCTCAAACCAGTCCATCCACCGGCCCTAGATGCTCGTCCTTGCGCCGGGATGCCCTTGTCAGCACGGTGCGAAGCGCGGATGACGGCCGGGCGGCGACCGGAAGCGAGGCGATGCGGATCACGACCTGGAACGTCAACTCGATCAAGCAGCGGCTCCCGCACCTCCTCGGCTTCCTGGAGGACGCGCGACCCGATGTGGTCTGCCTTCAGGAACTCAAATGCCAGGACGAGGCCTTCCCGCGGGCCGACATCGAGGCGGCCGGCTATGCGGTCGAGACGCTGGGCCAGAAAGCCTATAATGGCGTCGCCCTGCTGGTCCGGGCCCCGCTCGCCATGACCGAGATCCGGCGCGGGCTTCCGGGCGACGCGGCGGACGAGCAGGCCCGCTACATCGAGGCCCTGATCTCCGGCGCGGAGACGCACCCGGTGCGCGTGGCATCGATCTATCTGCCGAACGGCAACCCGGTGGACAGCCCGAAATACCCGTACAAGCTCGCCTTCATGGAGCGGCTTCGGCTCCATGCCCGCGCGCTTCTCCAGGACGAGATCGCCGTTGTGCTGGCGGGCGACTACAACGTTATCCCGGAGGCCGCCGACGTGGCCGATCCGGAGGCGTGGCGCTCCGACGCCCTGTTCCTCGGGACAAGCCGGGCCGCGTTCCGGGCCATCCTCGCCGAGGGCTACACCGACGCGCTGCGGGCCTGCGACCCCCGCGACGGGCTCTACACCTTCTGGGATTATCAGGCCGGGTCCTGGCAGCGGAACGCCGGGATCCGCATCGATCACCTTCTGCTCTCGCCGCACGCCAGCGACCGTCTAGTCTCGGCCTCGGTGCAGAAGCATCTGCGCGGACTCGACAAGCCGTCAGACCATGTGCCTGTGACGGCGGAACTGGCGGCCGGGTAGAGCCGCCTTCAGGGGGGAGAGACCATGGTCATCTATGGGAGCAGCATCTCGCCGTACGTGCGGAAGGTCCTCGTCGCGCTCTACGAGAAGGATATCGCCTTCGAGCACCGGCCCGTCGGGTTTCACGCGGCGGATCCGGGCTTCCGGGCCGCGAGCCCGATGGGAAAGATCCCCGCGATGGAGGAGGCCGGCTATCGCCTCGCCGATTCGAGCGCGATCCTCGACTATCTGGAGCGGCGGCATCCGGAGCCGGCACTGGTGCCGGAGGATGCCCGGGACGCCGCCCGCGCCCGCTGGTTCGACAAGTTCGGGGAGTGCGAGCTGACCCGGCAGGGGCTGGTGCCGTTCGTCGAGCGGTTCCTCAAGCCCCGCCTGTTCAAGGTGGAGGGGGACGAGGCGCTGGCGCAGCGGACCGTCGACACGAAGCTGCCGCCGCTGTTCGACTATCTCGAGACGCAGATCGAGGGGCCCTATCTCGTCGCCGGCCGGTTCGGCATCGCCGACATCGCCGTGGCGGCGCCGTTCCACAATCTGCGGCTGGCCAAGGTCACGGTCGACGCCGCGCGTTGGCCGAAGCTCGCCGATTGGGTGACGGCGACGCTGGAGCGGCCATCCTTCACCGCGGCGATCGCCGCGGCGAAGAGCTGAGCTGCGCTCAGCGCCGCTTGCGGATCGAGCCCACCGTCTGGAGCTGGGTCTGCGCCTCGGCGCGGTCGTCCTCGCTCGCGGCAGCCCAGTTCTTGTCGTAGAGCGCCACGATCCAGTCGTCCTTGCGGCTTTCGGCCCCTTCCCGCGCGAGGGAGAGCCACATCAGGCCCCTCACGCGCTGGATCGGGATGCCGCCGAGGCCGTTCACCAGCATGTCGCCGAGCAGCGCCTGGGCCGGATGGTGGCCCTTCTCGGCAGCGAGATTGAACCAGCGCGCGGCCTGCCGCGGATCGGCCTCGACGCCGGTGCCGTCGAGGTAGAGCCGGGCGAGATTGTACTGCGCGTTGGGGTCGCCGTAATAGGACGCCGCATAGTTGAACATGTCGTAGGCGCGCTCGGGATTGGGGCGCACGTAGGTGCCCTTGATCCCCTCCAGGAAGTAGGTGCCCAGAGCCGTGAAGGCGCTGCCCAGAACCGCCGAATTCTGAGGATCGGGCCCGTCATCGGTGCTGGCATCCGCAATCCGGGAGAAGAACTCGAACGCCTTCAGATCGTCGTGGGGCACGCCGTCACCGTCGGCGTACATCCGGCCGAGCTTCCACAGAGCCAAGGCGTGGCCCTGGCCGGCCGCATATTCGAGGGCGCGGGCGGCACCCTGCTTGTCGCCGGCATTGTACTCCCGCATGCCGGCCCGGAGCGCGTCCTTGGCCGAGCGGTAGCTCTTGTCCGCCACCGGCACCTGGACGGGCGTGCGGACATTGGCGTCGAGCGCGCGCGACGTGTCGGCCGGCAGCGCGAGCAGAACGAGCGCCCAGGCCGCGACGGCGATCCGGCTGGCAGACCGGAACCGACCGGGATCGGCCCCGGCCGGCGTCCCGCGCCGGCTGAGGTCAGTCCTAGACGTCCGCATAGCTCTGCGTCTCCTTGGCACCTCCCGGATGGGTGACGGCGCCGTAAAGGGCCGGTCCGACGCCCTGCGCGTATTTCCAGAGATAGCCCGACGTCGCGGTGTTCGGCCGCGCCGTCCAGGCCTTCCGCCGCTCGGCCAGTTCCGCGTCCGATAGGGCGACGCTGAGCGTGCCCTGGATCGCGTCCAGGGTGATGACGTCGCCGTCGCGGAGCAGCCCGATCGGGCCGCCCACGGCCGCCTCGGGCCCGACATGCCCGACGCAGAAGCCGCGGGTCGCGCCGGAGAAGCGCCCGTCGGTGATGAGCGCGACCTTGTCGCCCATGCCCTGGCCGTAGAGGGCTGCGGTGGTGGACAGCATCTCGCGCATCCCGGGGCCGCCGCGCGGGCCCTCGTAGCGGATGACCAGAACCTCGCCTTCCTTGTAGGTGCGCGACTGCACGGCCTCGAAACAGGCCTCCTCGCCGTCGAACACCCGGGCCGGGCCGGTGAAGACCTGCTTCTCGGCTGGGATGCCGGCGACCTTCACGATGGCACCCTCGGGGGCGAGGTTGCCCTTGAGGCCGACGACGCCGCCCGTGGGGGTGATCGGCTTGTTGGCCGGGTAGACCACGTCCTGGTCCGGGTTCCAGGTCACCCGGTCCATGTTCTCCGCGATGGTGCGGCCGGTCACCGTCATGCAGTCGCCGTGCATGAAGCCGTGGTCGAGGAGCGTCTTCATCAGCAGCGGGATGCCGCCGACCTCGAACATGTCCTTGGCGACGTAGCGCCCGCCCGGCTTCAGGTCGGCGATGTAGGGCGTCCGCCGGAAGATCTCGGCGACGTCGAACAGCGTGAACTCGATGCCGCATTCATGCGCGATCGCCGGCAGATGCAGCGCCGCATTGGTCGAGCCGCCGGACGCGGCCACCACGGTGGCGGCATTCTCCAGCGCCTTGCGGGTGACGATGTCGCGCGGGCGGATCTGCTTGGCCAGCAGCTCCATGACCTTCTCGCCGGCAGTGGCGCAGAACTTGTCGCGGATCTCGTAGGGCGCCGGGGCGCCGGCCGAATAGGGCAGCGCGAGGCCGATGGCCTCGGAGACCGTCG
Source organism: Methylobacterium sp. P1-11 (assembly GCF_008329595.1). NCBI lineage: Bacteria > Pseudomonadati > Pseudomonadota > Alphaproteobacteria > Hyphomicrobiales > Methylobacteriaceae > Methylobacterium > Methylobacterium sp. P1-11. The sequence goes on along the minus strand of NZ_NPKS01000001.1, from coordinate 65,001 downwards.
CCATGGTGTTGGCGGTGAATTGCGCGCCGCAGGCGCCGGCCGACGGGCAGGCGACCTGCTCCAGCTCGTCGAGATCCTCGAGGCTCATGTCGCCGACGGCGACCTTGCCGACCGCCTCGAACAGGTCCTGGACGGTCACCGGCTTGCCGCGGAACGAGCCCGGCAGGATCGAGCCGCCATAGATGAAGATCGACGGCACATTGAGGCGCACCATCGCCATCATCATCCCGGGCAGCGACTTGTCGCAGCCGGCGAGGCCCACCAGGGCGTCGTAGGCATGGCCGCGCATGGTCAGCTCGACCGAATCGGCGATGACCTCGCGCGAGGGCAGCGACGCGCGCATGCCGCCATGGCCCATGGCGATGCCGTCGGTGACCGTGATGGTGCAGAACTCGCGCGGGGTCCCGCTGGCGGCGGCGACGCCCTTCTTCACCGCCTGCGCCTGGCGCATCAGCGAGATGTTGCAGGGCGCCGCCTCGTTCCAGCAGGAGGCGACACCCACCAGCGGCTGATGGATCTGCTCACGGGTGAGGCCCATGGCATAGAGATAGGAGCGGTGCGGGGCGCGGTCGGGCCCCTCCGTGACGTGGCGGCTCGGCAGCTTCGACTTGTCGCTCAAACGCGTCACCATGACTTCAGACCAAGCCTACGCACAGCCGATCCCGAGAGTGCGTCGAACCGCGGCGCGTCGCCATTCGCGAAGCGCCGGGCAATCCGTCCGCGTGCTCGGGAAGACCTCGTTTCCGAACGGTAAATCGTTGTCGAAATTGCCGTTTACCGCGGATCTTGAGGTGGGCCCGGACTATGGCGGGATCGCGGCGTTTACGGGCAGGTCTCGGGGCGGAGCAGGGATCGTTTTACGGTGTTGCGACCCCGCCACAGCCACGCTTATGGCGATTTCGGCCTCGGCGGTAAGGTAAAGGACATTCGCGTCCTTGCTGCCGGCGGTTTCGCTGGGACGCGACTTGTCTTCAGTACAAGGAATGATCTTTTCGGCAAAACTCGGTCCAGGGGCACCAATACCGTCTCGAGGACGTGAGGCGAACACTTGCAATAGGCAGAGGCCGCGCCGAAAATAATACGCCAGGATCGGGGAACGACTCTGCGCGTGGCGTGCGATACCACCCCGGATCACGGCTCCGCTTCATGATCTCGGGACGCGTCGCCGTGCGGACCCGCCGCGATGGGCGTCGGGTTTTAACGAAGAGGCCACGTTGGAACAGCCGAGGCGCGTGCCCCTGCCGCCGCGCGCCGGCTGGGCGTCACACAGGTTGCAATCTCGTGGTCCGGATCGGGAGAATGCCGCGATCTCCCTTCCGCAGGGATGCATCGCCACCGCATCACCCCGCCATGCCGGGGACGCGCAGCCTGGCCGTTCGGGTCCGGCCTCGCCTCCGGCGCATCGGAATGGTTGCCCGTCTTGGGGCGCCGAACGCCTCGCGGAAACGGATCGTCCGACATCGACGGTCCTCGGCTCGGTGGAGGACCGCGCCATGCGGGCCTCACCAGAGGCCAACCCGACGACAGCGGGCCCATCGAGCGCCTGTCAGGATCACAGGATCAGCGGATGGTGCGATCCAAGGTGGGTCGTCGTTCACGCTGCTCCGGCATGCGGCGCCGGGATCTCGGTCGAGATCGCGTCCACGGTGCGCGGCATCGGGCTGCCCTGCCCATCCGCGCGCTGGATCCGCACCTGCTGATTCACCGGCTGCATGTTGCCGAAGGGCGTCGAGAAGGCGATCTCGGCGGCGTCGCGGCCGACGCCGATCCGGACCAACCCGTCGAGATCAGCCTGCCGGGTGGCGTCGAACAGCCACCAGCGCCCGTCGAGATAGGCTTCGAACACGGCGTGGAAGTCGCTCGGGACGAGGCCGTGGGCGTAGCAGCTCACGAACCGGGCCGGGATGCCGAGCGCCCGGCAGAAGGCCGCGCCGATATGCGCGAAGTCCCGGCACACGCCGGCGCGCTTCAGCAGCGACTCGTCGGCGGTGGTCTCGCCGTCGCTGGTGCCGGGCTGGTAGGCAATGTGGTCGTGGATCCAGTTGCAGATCTGGTTCACGCGGGCATAGCCCTTGGGGAGCGCGCCGAACTCGGCCAGCGCGAACGGCGTCAGCCGGTCCGAGGATACGAACCGGCTCGGCAGCAGGAAGGGCAGGATGTCGAGGGGCAATTGCCCGATCGGCGTCTCGTTGATGGTCTCCGGGTCGGCCCTGTGCACCGTCAGGTCGACCTCGGCGTTGTATTCCAGCGCGAACTGACCCGTCGGCACATTGACCGCGAGATAGCGGTTCTGGAGATCGGGGCTGGTGTAGCGGTCGCGCTTCAGGTTCGGCGTGAGGACCAGGCTTTCGCTCAGGATCTCGACGCTCTTCAGCTTCGCCACCTCCAGATTGAAAATGAAGGTGGTGTCCGACAGGATGTTGTAGGACAGGCTGCAACCGAGAGTGTAGCGCATCGGATCTCCTCGCCGGATAACGGCCCATCCGCCATCCAAGCAAGGGGCGCGCCTGATCGCCGGTTCCGGATCAGGCGCTTCGCGGCAGCATAAGCACCGTCAGCGAGCGCACGCCCTGCGCGCCGTGGATCAGGACGCCCTCGATGTCGGCGGTGGCCGACGGCCCGGTGTGCAGCACCGCGTAGGCCGAGCGGCCGAATTCCGGCCGGCGATAGGCCGCCTGGACGTTCGGCATGATGTCGGCCGGGTCGAGCAGCACGACGAGGTGCTGCGCCAGATAGGCGACCGCGTTGACGATCAGCTGACCTTCCGTGAACAGAACCGAGCCCGTCTCGGCGATGCCGAACACTGCGCGGACCAGAGCCACGTCCACATCCTCGACTTCCTGCGGATAGCGCACGCTCCGCAGGTCACGGTTGCCGGTCAGTTCGGGAACCGCCGAGGCGATCACCGTTGCGGCGTCGAGCCGCTCGCGCACCCCGGCGAAGACGTCGTCGGTCCCGGGCTCCGCGACGCGGCCGCCCATGCGCTTCAGCCGCTCGCCGAACTCGGCCACGAGGTCGTCGCCGACGAGCGGCGTGAACAGCGGGACCTCCGGCAGCGGGAAGTCGCCGGACGGCCGGTTCCGACGGATGCCGGTCAGGATCGCGTCGCGGGCGCTCATCGACCCGTGTCCTTCATGCGGTTCTGCTTGTACCAGGCATGGAAGGTCTGGCGCGGCGCCTCCGGCATCTCGCGCTTCTTACCCCAGGTGTTGAGCGGGTTGTAGACCGCGAAGCGCGGCAGGACCTTGAGGGCGGAATCCGCCGCACCGATCGCGGCCCGGTAGGCAGCCGGGCGCGACAGGACCGCGCCCGCGGCCTTCATCATGCCCTGCTTGAGCGCCGGGATCTGGTGCTCCTCGACCAGCACCTTGCGCCACGCGAAGATCTGCTCGTGGATGTTGATCTTCACCGGGCAGACGTTGGTGCACGAGCCGTTCATCGTCGAAGAGAACGGCAGCGTCGAGTATTTCCGCTTGTTGAAGGTCGGATCGATGATCAGCCCGATCGGCCCGGAATAGGTCGCCCCGTAGGAGAGACCGCCCGAGCGCCGATAGACCGGGCAGGTGTTCATGCAGGCGCCGCAGCGGATGCATTTCAGGGAGGTCCAGAACTCCTCCATACCGAGCCGTTCCGAGCGGCCGTTATCGACCAGCACCATGTGCATCTCCGTACCCTTGCGGGGCGCGCGGAAATGCGACGTGTACTGGGTGATCGGCGAGCCGAGCGCCGAGCGCGACAGCAGGCGAATGAAGACGCCGAGGTGCTCGACCTTCGGGATGATCTTCTCGATGCCGATGGAGTGGATCTGCAGCGGCGGCACGTTGCCGGACAGATCGGCATTGCCCTCGTTGGTGCAGGTGACGACCGAGCCGGTCTCCGCAATGGCGAAGTTGCACCCGGTCATGCCGGCATCCGCCTTCAGGATGTAGGGCCGCGTCGTCTCCCGTTGGCTCTCGGCGAGGTAATGGGCGTCGTCGTTGTCGGGGTCGGTGCCGAGGGTCTTGGCGAAGACCTCGGCCACGTCCATCCGGGTCTTGTGGACGGCGGGGGCGACGACGTGGCTGGGCTCCTCGTTGTCGAGCTGCTGGATGCGTTCGCCCAGATCCGTCTCGATGACCTCGATGCCGTTGGCTGCCATGTGGTGGCGGAAGCCGCATTCCTCGGTGAGCATCGACTTCGACTTCACCAGCGTCTTGGCGCCGTGGCTCCGCAGAATCTCCAGCACGATGCGGTTGTGGTCGGCACCGTCCTTCGCCCAGTGAACGTGCACGCCATTCGCCTTCGCGGCCGCCTCGAACTGCTCGAGATAGCGGTCGAGGTGGCTGAGCGTGTGCGTCTTGATCTGCGAGGCGAGTTCCCGCAGCTCCTCCCATTCGGGTATCCCGTGGGCGGAGGCGTCGCGCTTCTTGCGCAGGTCCCACAGGCGCTCGTCATGGGCCGCTTGGTGGAGCGGCGCGGCGAGGAAGCGCTCGGCGGCCTCGGCCTGGTTGATCGGGCGGTCGCCCCGGATCTTCGCCCCGCGGGGCTGCGGCTCGCGGACCTTCGGCGCCCGGATCGGCTTGGAGGCGGCCTCTGCGTGCTGGAGGCGGCCGCCATCCTGGGAGCGCTCGCTCTCGTCGCTGCGGGCGCGGACTTCCGGATGGATGACGCCTTCGCGCTCGCGGGGATTGAGGTCCTCGACGCTCATGCGGCGGCTCCGTTCAGCACCTGCGCGATGTGGATGTATTTGAGCGGCAGGCCCAGGCGCTCGGCGCAGCCCTTCTGGTGCATCAGGCAGGAGGAATCCGCCGAGACGACGTATTCGGCCCCCGCCCGGTTCTGATCCGCGACCTTGTCGTAGCCCATCTTGGCCGAGACCGCGGGCTCGAACACCGAGAAGGTGCCGCCGAAGCCGCAGCACTCGTCCGGCCGCGCGAGATCGACGAGCTCAACCCCGTTCACGAGGCGCAGCAGGTCGAGGGGCTTCGAGTAATAGGGCTTCACCAACTCCGTGGGCCGCGCGTGATGGATGCCGCGCAGGGCATTGCAGTTGGTGTGATAGGCGACCTTGTGGGGGAAATTTGCCCAGGGCAGCGCCTCGACCTTCAGAACGTCGTGCAGGAACTCGACCAGCTCGTAGGTGCTGGCGCGGACGTGGCGCACCGCATCGGTCTGGGGGATCGCGGTCAGATGCTCGCGCACCTGATGAACGCAGGAGCCTGAGGGCGCCACGACGTAGTCGAAGCCGGAAAAGTTCTTGACGAACAGCGCCTCGGTCGCGGCCGCCTCGGCGTGACAGCCGGTGTTGGTCATGGGCTGGCCGCAGCAGGTCTGATCGAACGGATACTCCACCGTGCAGCCCAGACGCTCGAGCAGCTCGAGGGTGGCGATCCCGACCTCCGGCTCGAAGGCGTCAACGTAGCACGGCACGAACAGGCCGACCCGCATGGTTCGACAACTCCCTGGATCACCCGCGCGCGCGGCCTGGAACGGTTCAAGACTGACGGGGTCTACCGGATGGGGCAGGCCTTGGCGAGGTCGCGCGCTGCGGCACCGTGCCCGCTGTAACGCGACACCGCGCGCAGACCGTTCGCGCCTCCGCTTCGTGCTGAATCCGCACACGTCCGGCTCATCGGCGCCTGCACCGCAGCGCGGCCTCCGGCAGCCCCTGCGCGAAGCCGGGGAGTTTTCCTGGGAAGCCGAGCCGCACGCTTGATTTCCGACGCCCCAGAGTCGAAGGACGTCTGGAAGCGTTCCGAAGAGATCATCACCATGGAAGAACTGCTCGCCCGCGTCACCGCACGCACGGGGCTCGACGCCGCGACCGCTCAGACCGCCATCGGGCACATCCTCGCCTTCCTGCAGAAGGAAGGGCCGGAGGCCGAGGTCGGTCAGCTGCTGGCCGCGCTCCCGGGCTCCGAGGCTCTGATTGCCGAGTCGAATGTCGGCGAGAGCGGCGGTGGCGGCCTCATGGGCATGCTCGGCGGCATGATGGGCGGCGGCGGCGTGATGGCGCTGGGCCAGAAGCTGATGTCGGCCGGCGTGCCGATGGGTCAGATGCAGCCCCTCGGCCAGGAGCTGTTCGCCTTCGGCCGTGAGAAGGTCGGCGAGGACGCGATGGGTCCGATCATCGGCTCGATCCCCGGGCTGAACCAGTTCGTCTGACCCGCAATCCGTGTGCGCGGCCGCACTGCATTCGGGTGTCGCCTGGACGAAGGTAAAAAAGAGGTTTCGGAGCGAAAGCTTGACGGAACCTGTCCACGCGATCCCCGTTATTGGGGATGTGGTCCGGATCGACGCCTTTGGCAGTGTCCGGTACCACACTCAAGCAGGCCGGCCATGCCCGTCTTCGAATCCAAGAATCTGGACAGCGCGTTCGAAGGGCAAGCGCTGCTCGCTGCGATCCTTCATCCGACCCGCGCAGCGCAGACCCGCGCGCTGAGGCACGGGCGCAGGCGTGCCGAGCGCGCCGCCGCGCTGGCTGACCCGATGACGATCGAGCCGCGATTCCCGATCGCGCCCGGCGAGCTGGCGCCGACCGGCTTCACGAGCCGCTGAGAGGCGCGCGTCGCGCGCCCGCCTACCAGGGCTGCGGCGTGACCAGCCCCTGGCGCGTCACCACCACCCATTCCCGCCCGTGCCGCTCGACGCCTTCGACGCGTCCGACCCCCGGCAGGATGTCGCCGGGCGCCACCTCCACCAGGCGGCGGCGGCGGTTTTCGAGGATTGCCGTCCCCTCGTAGACGTCCCGCAGGGCCCAGCCGTCGATGACCGGCGGCTTGTCGGTGGCGGCCGGTTTCGGCTTGGCCTCGCTGACCTTGGCGTCCGCCACTTTGACCTCCGGCTTCGCCTCGACGCTGCGCGGGGCATCGCCGATGCTTCCCGTCTGGGTCGGCTCGACCTTGGCGGCAATCGGAACGGCAGCCGCCCGACGCTCGAGCTGCGCGGCGAGGCCGGCAAGCCGGGCGTTGTGGTCGCGCTCGGCTTGGTCGAGGCGCTCACCGAGGGCCCCGGTCTTGGCGTTGAGACTCTTGTCGACCTGCGCGAGCCGGTCACCGAGGGCGCTCGTGCGGGTGGCAGCCTCCTTCCGGGCGGCGTCGGTCGAGGCGCGCAGGTCGGCCAGGACGGTATGGAGCTGCGCGATGTCGCTGGCGAGCCGCGCGGTCTCGGTCCGGCCGGCATCGAGCGTCGTTTCGAGGGCCGCGATCGCGTCGGGCCGTACGGCGCCCGGGCGGGAGAGCGCCATCACACCCCCGCCCAGCAGGGCACCGATGGCCAGGGCCGCGCCCGGAATCGCGAGCCGCTGCGGATCGAGGCGCGGCAGGAACGGAAGCGCGAAGCCCTTGAGAGTGACGGACCCCGCGGCCTCGGTCGCCGCCGGCAGGGCGTCCGCCTTGCCGGTGACCGCCGCCTTGAGCAGTTCGGCCGGCGAGACGCCCTGAGAAACGGCCTGCTTGGCCTCGATCTTCGTCATCGCCCCGAACTCCGCATGCGGCCTCACGCTGCAAGCGTTCGTTAAGGACGTTTGTTTACGAAACCCTTACCGCACGATCGCCGCTCAGGCTGCCAGGCCGCGCTTCTTAAGGAGGGGCGCGATGCTGGGCAGGCGGCCGCGGAAGGCCGTGTAGGCCTCACGCGGATCGCGCAGGTTGCCGGCGCCGTACACGAAGGTCCGCAGGCGCTTCGCCGTTTCCGGATCGAAGATGTCGCCCGCCTCACGGAACGCATCGAACGCGTCCGCATCGAGGACTTCCGACCAGAGATAGCTGTAGTACCCGGCCGCGTAACCGTCCCCCGAGAAGATGTGGGCGAAATGCGGCGTCCGGTGCCGCATGCTGATCTCGGCCGGCATGCTGATCCGCCGCAGGGCCTCGGCCTCGAAGGCCGGGACGTCCAGCCCGCCCTCCCCCTCTGCGGAGAGATGCAGGGTCATGTCGACGATCGCCGAGGCGGTGTACTCGACCGTGGCGAAACCCTGGTTGAAGGTCCGCGCGGCCAGCAGCTTCTTCAGCAGGGCGTCCGGCATGGGCTCGCCGGTCCGGTGATGCCGCGCATGGGCGCGCAGGACCTCCGGCTGCTCCAGCCAATGCTCGTAGAGCTGCGACGGCAGTTCGACGAAGTCGCGCGACACCGCCGTGCCGGACAGGATCGGGTAGGTCACGTCCGACAGGAGCCCGTGCAGGGCGTGGCCGAATTCGTGGAACAGGGTGCGGGCATCGTCGAAGGACAGCAGCGTGCTCTCGCCGTCCGGTGCCTTGGCGAAGTTCATCACGTTGACGATGATCGGCGTGATCGGACCGTTCAGGCGCTCCTGCGAGCGGAAGGCGCTCATCCAGGCGCCGGAACGCTTCGACGCGCGGGCGAAGTAATCCCCGAGGAAGAGGCCGACCTCGGACCCGTCGGGGTTGCCGACCCGCCAGACCCGGACGTCCGGATGGTAGCGCGGGACGTCGGCCAGTTCCGTGAAGGTCAGGCCGAACAGCCGGGAGGCCGTGTCGAACGCCGCCTGGATCATGCGATCGAGGGGCAGGTACGCCTTGATCTCACTCTCGTCGAGGTCGTGCTCAGCGCGCCGCACCTTCTCGGCATAGTGCCGCCAATCGTGCGCCTGAACGGCGAAGTTGTGCCCCTCGGCCTGGACCATCGCCTGGAGGCGGTCCCGCTCCTCGCCCGCCCGCGCATGGGCCGGCGTCCAGACGTCGCGCAGCAACCCGGTCGCCGCGTCGGGGCTCGCCGCCATCGTGTCGTCGAGGGCGAAATGGGCGAAGCTCTCGAATCCGAGCAGCCGCGCCCGCTCGGCGCGCAGACGGATGATCTCGGCGATGATCGCGCGGTTGTCGGTCTCGCCGCCGTTCTCGCCGCGCCGCGTCCAGGCCGCGTAGGCGCGCTCGCGCAGGTCGCGCCGGGTCGAGAAGACCAGGAAGGGCTCGATCAGAGAGCGCGACAGGGTGATGACATGGCCGTCGAGGCCGCGCTCCTTCGCGGCGCTCTCGGCGGCGGCCCGCAGGAACGGAGGCAGGCCGGCCAGATCCTCCTCGCCCTGAAGCGGCAGCGTGAAGCTGCTCTCGTCGGCCAGGAGATTCTGGCTGAAGCGGGTGCCGAGTTCCGACATGCGTGCCGCGATCTCGGCGATGCGGGCCTTGTCGTCGGATCCGAGATCCGCACCCGAGCGCCGGAAGCGGATCCGGTACCGGTCGAGGACCCGGCGCTCCTCCGGACCCAGTCCGTCGGCCTCGATCGCCGAGATCCGTGCCCAGAGTTCGGGGTTGAGGTAGATGGCGCTGCCGTGCCGCGCGAGCTTCGGCCCGATCTCCCGCTCGATGGCCTGCAATTCCGGGTTCGTGTGGCTGCCGGTCAGATTGTAGAACACGCCGGCGACGCGCTCGAGGGCCTGGCCGGCGCGTTCCATCGCCGCCACGGTGTTGTCGAAGGTGGCCGGCGTGGTCTGGTTCGCGATGGCCCGGATTTCGGAATCGTGGGCGGCGAGCGCCGCCTCGAAGGCCGGCCGGTAATGCTCGGGTCGGATCCGCTCGAAGGGCGGAAGGCCGTGCGGGGTGCCCCACTGCGCCTCGCGGAAGGGATTGTCCTGCGGCAGGCTCGGGAGCCCGGCATCAGCTGCGTCCGACATGCGGTCCTCAAAACTCCGTCCACGCGACGGGGCGACTGGGCTGCCCCGCCGGGACACCGACATGGGATCTGCCGGCGCGCTGCGAAAGACAGTGGCTCGATCGGCGCGCGCGTCAACCGGACGGGGACTGATCCGAATGGCATCTCGCTCGTTGTAGAGGCCAACGCCCACGCTTAGAGGCTCCATGCCGGGACGCTGCCAGTCGCTTCTCCGACCGTCGATGATGCTCGCGGGCGGAACCCTCGCCGTGGGGCTCGCCCTGCTTCCGGCGACGCCGGCCCGCGCCGTGGAGGCGCCGGCATCCGCGGTGCCGACGCCCCCGCCCCTGCCGCCCGAGCGCCCTGAGGCGCTGAAGCCGCCCGTTGCCGAGCCGGCATCTCCGCCGCCGCCGTCGAGGCCCGCGGAGCTGAAGCCAGTGGTCCCGGAGCCGATCAGGGAGCCGGTGAAGGACGTCATCCGGGACAAGCCGTCCGAAACCGCGAAGGATTCCCCGAAGGAAACCGCGAAGCCCGAGATCCCCTCGCCGCCGCCTTCACCGCCGGAGCGGCCACCGGAATTGTCCGGATCGGCGGCCCTGGCCCTCAAGGTCACGCCGCCGGATGACACCGCCTGCCGGACGCGTCTGAAGCGTCTCGGCGTCGATTTCGAGCCTTTGCCGCCCATCGCGGAGGGGCAATGCACAGCGCCGCTGCCGCTCAAGGTGACGAGATTGGCAGACGGGGTCACGCTGCCGCAGGGTGCGACGCTGACCTGCCGGACCGCCGAGGCCCTGGCCCGCTGGGCCACCGAGGTGCAGGTGGAGGCCGAGCGGACGCTGAAGCATCCCCTGACCGGTCTGGAACTCGGCGGCTCCTATGTCTGCCGCGGGCAGAACCACGATGTCGATGCCAAGCTGAGCGAGCACGCCTTCGCCAATGCGGCCGACATCATGGCTTTCACCTTCGGCGGCCGCGCGAGCATCGCCGTCAAGGCGCTGCCGGAAGGCTCCGATGACGCGCAGTTCCTGAGGACGGTACGCATGAAGGCCTGCGGCTTTTTCCGCACCGTGCTGGGTCCGGGCTCGAACGCCGCCCACGCCAACCATCTCCACTTCGACGAGCGCGAGCGCAGCGGTGGCCATCGGCTGTGCGAATAGTGTCGCGTGGAACGTTCCGGCCGGCTCGGCATTCTTCGGCACGGGAGCGCGTCCGCTTCCGGGAATGACGACGTCGATGATCCCGACATCCTGGCGGCCGGCTTGCGTGGCTCTCCTTACGACCTGCCTCGCCGCGCAAGGCGCGGCGGCACGGTCCGAGAAGCGCCAGAAGACCGAAACCGCGCAGACGCCGGCTTTGACCGCCGATGCGGTGAATGCCGCCGCTCTGGGACCGCAGGACGGCGGGAAGACCGACGGCGCCAAGTCGAGCAAGAAGGCGCGGAAGGCCAAGACATCCGACGAAAAACCTGATCCCTTGATCGTCAAGGCACAGGTGCTGCTCGACCGCGCGCATTTCTATCCCGGCGCAATCGACGGCCGGAAGGGTGACAATTATCGGCGCGCCCTGTCGGCCTTCGCGGTGTCCCAAGGGCTTCCCGCAACCCAGGACCTGACGCCGGAACTCTGGGACAAGCTGCAGGCGACCAGCGATAAGCCCGCCGTCACGGAGTACACGCTGACCGAGGCCGATGCTGCGGGTCCCTATGTCGAGCGGATCCCGCCCAAGATGGAGGAGCAGGCCGAACTCAAGACGCTGGGATATACCAACCCCCGCGAGATGCTGGCGGAGCGCTTCCACATGAGCCGCGACCTCGTCGGCGCGCTCAATCCGGACAAGCCGCTCGACAAGGCCGGCACGACCATCGCCGTGGCGGCCGTGGACCCGATGACCACCGACAAGCCGAAGGGCAAGGACCTGCCCGGGGAACCGAAGGTCGAGCGCATCGAAGTCGACAAGACGAGCCGCGACGTCCGTGCGTTCGGAGGCGACGGGAAGCTCGTGGCGTACTATCCCGCCTCGATCGGCAGTTCCGAGAAGCCTGCGCCGAGCGGCGAAACGAAGGTGAAAGGCGTCGCCTTCAATCCCGACTACACCTACAACCCGAAATACGGGTTCAAAGGCGTGAAAGCGCAGCACAAGTTTACGATCCAATCCGGCCCCAACAACCCGGTGGGCCTGGTCTGGATCGACCTGGCAATTCCGAGCTACGGGATCCACGGAACGCCGGAGCCCGAGAAGGTCGGGAAGACCGAGTCCCATGGCTGCATCCGCCTGACCAACTGGAATGCCCGCGACCTGGCTGCGCATGTGACGCGGGGCGCAAAGGTCAGTTTCAAGGACGATTGACCGGCCGCTGTGCCGGTCTCCGGCCCTTGTGCCGAGAGCCACACGTACAAAAATGTATCATCGGTTAACATAGCGCCCGGTCTGAGGGTCGGAACGAGCCGGGAACGCTTGACACATTGCCCATTACGGGCGACGCCTCAGGTTGTCTCGCGGGCCGACCTTCGAGCCGCGTTCATGCACCCGGACGCTGCTCTTGCGGTGCGCAAGCCTGACCAACCGCACGGCAAATGCCCTGGCGACGGGGCATTCGAAGGGAAGACGGCCCGGCGTGATTGCTGATCCCAACGATGACGTTCTCAACGGCGTCCGCGTTCTCGTCGTCGAGGACGAGGCTGCGATCTCGATGCTGCTCGAGGACATGCTCCTCGATTTCGGCTGCGCCGTGGTCGGGCCGGCCGCGCGGCTCTCCTCGGCGCTCGAGATGGCCTCGCAGGAGACCTTCGAGGTCGCCATTCTTGACGTGAACGTGGCGGGCGAACCGATCTACCCGGTAGCCGAAGCCATCGCCAAGCGCGATCTGCCGCTCGTGTTCTCGACCGGCTATGGCGGGGCGGGCATTCGCGAACCGTTCCGGGACAGACCCGTGGTCCAGAAGCCGTTCAGCCAGGCCGATCTCAAGCGCACGCTGATCGGTGCGATCCGGGCAGCCCGCGCCTGAGGCGCGCATGGCCGCTCGGGTCGGGTGAAGCGGGCAACCCCGCGCCGGGGCCGCCGGTCAAAGCCCTTCGATCGTGAAGATCTGCTCGACATGCGCCGGCCATTCCCGGGCCCCGACGAACACGGCGTCGGCGCGGAACGTCGCCCCGGAGCACCACCCGTTGCGCCCGATCCACGCGCGGACCGCCCGGGAGAACCGCCGCCGCTTGGCGGCATCGATGGCGTCCCGCGCGTCGTCGCGCTTCGCCCGGGCCTTCACCTCCACGAACACGATGGTGTTCCAGCGCTGGACGACGAGATCGATCTCGCCGCCGGCTATGCTCACACGTCGGCCGATCGGCCAGTAGCCCTTGAGCATCAGCGCGGCCAGAGCCAGCCACTCGGCGTGGTGGCCCCGCCGATAGGCCGCACGGCGCCGCGCGGTGCGGTCTGGCAGAGCGCCGTTCATCCCTGTTCACGCGCGAGCGCCAGCGCCCGCGCGTAGACCTGGCGCCGGGGCTGCCCGGTCTCGTCGGCGACGAGGCTGGCGGCGTCCTTGATCGAGTGCCGCTCGAGCGCCCCCAGGATGAGCGCATCGAGTGCGGCATCCGAATCCGCATTCCGCTCCGGCGCCGTCGCCGCACCGATGATCACCACGATCTCACCCTTCGGCGGTCCCTCCTGGGCGAAGCGCTCGCTCAGGCTGCCCAAGGTATCCCGCCGGATGGTTTCGTAGAGTTTGGTCAGCTCGCGGGTCACGGCAGCCGGGCGTTCCGGACCGAGCACCGCGGCGGCGTCAGCCAGCATGTCGGGCAGGCGATGCGGCGACTCGAACAGGACCAGCGTGCCCGGGACCTGAATCAGCGCTTCCAGGCGGTTGCGCCGGGCTCCGGCTTTCTGCGGCAGGAAGCCTTCGAAGAAGAAGCGGTCGGTCGGAAGACCCGCGGCGACCAGGGCCGTCATCACCGCCGACGGCCCCGGCACCGGCGTGATCGCGATCCCGGCTTCGATGGCGGCCTGGACCAGCTTGTAGCCAGGATCCGAGACCAGCGGCGTGCCCGCATCCGAGACGAGGGCTAGGGCTTCGCCGGCGCGCAGCCGCGTGACCATCCGTTCGCGCACGGCCTCATTGGAATGCTCGTGATAGGCCAGCAGCGGTGTCGTGATCCCGTAATGCGCCAGAAGGTTGCGGGTGACGCGGGTGTCCTCGGCCAGAACCGCATCCGCGGCCGCCAGAGTGGCCAAGGCCCGGATGGTGATGTCGCGCAGATTCCCGATCGGGGTCGCCACGATGTGCAGGCCCGGCGACAGCGCTTCGGCTTCGCTCGCCAGCCCGAAAGCCGTGAACGTCATGCTGCGCGGTCGATCGGGGGCGAGCTTCTGGGACGGCGCGCGGGTCGAGGCGGCGGGCCCCGGGTCATCGAATCGTCGGGTCATGTCCGGCGATCTTGCCACACCCGCCGGCTCTCGTCGCGGTGAGGCCGCCCGACCGGGGGCAAGTCGGTGCCCTCACGTTTACTTTTCGAAATCCGGCCGTCAGGCTGGAGGGCCTGCCCGAAGGAGTCCGCGCCATGGCGCGCCCGACAAGCGCGCGGGACCGTCTCGTGCGCGTCACCGCCTCGACTGCCGCGCTCTGCGCCATCCTGCTGCCGCTGGGCGGCTGTCTGGGCACCGACCTCGCCCGGCGCGTGACGGCGCCGCAGGCCGAGCTGACGCCGCCGGCGGCCGTGCCGGAGGCTCCGGGCCCCGCGCCCGCGGCGCCGTCGATGCCGGCCGCGGGCAGCACCGCGCGCATCGGCTCCGGTTCGGTGAAGGTCGCCCTCGTGCTGCCGCTGACCGGCCAGGGCTCGACGGTGGGCGCGGCCCTGCGCAACGCGGCGCAGCTCGCCTACGACGAGGCGCAGCAGCCGGATCTGACAATCTTGGTCGAGGACGATCGGGGCAACCCGGACGGGGCCCGGGAGGCGACCCAGGAGGCGCTGCGCCAGGGTGCCGAGATCGTGCTCGGCCCGCTCTTCGCCGGCAGCGTCCAGGCCGCGGCGGTCGTGGCGCGGACTGCCGGCAAGCCGGTGATCGGTTTCTCGACGGATGTGACCGTGGCGAACCGTGGGGTCTACCTTTTGAGCTTCCTGCCGCAGCCGGAGGTCGACCGCGTCGTCGAGGATTCCGTGTCCGGCGGAAAGCGGTCCTTCGCGGCACTGATACCCGAGACGGCCTACGGCAACGCCGTTGAGGCGGAGTTCCGCGAGGCCGTTGCGCGCAAGGGTGCGCGGATCGCCGCCGTGGAACGCTATCCGGCCGGTGCGCCCGGGCCCGCGGTGGAGCGGCTGTCGCGTGTCATTGCCGGCCCCGGCGCCACCGCCGACGCGCTGTTCATCCCGGAGACCGCCGAGTCCCTGCCGGCCGTTGCGGCCGCGCTGACCAAGGCGGGGTTCTCACCGGCCCGGGTGCGCCCGATCGGCACCGCCCTCTGGAACGAGCCGTCGCTGTTCGCCCTGTCCGCGCTGCAAGGCGGCCGCTTCGCCTCGCCCGACCGCGCGGGCTTCTCGAATTTCAGCGGCCGCTATCAGGCCCGGTTCGGCGGCGTGCCGCCGCGCGTGGCTTCCCTGGCC
Source organism: Methylobacterium sp. P1-11 (assembly GCF_008329595.1). Lineage (NCBI taxonomy): Bacteria > Pseudomonadati > Pseudomonadota > Alphaproteobacteria > Hyphomicrobiales > Methylobacteriaceae > Methylobacterium > Methylobacterium sp. P1-11. The sequence continues at coordinate 49,822 of NZ_NPKS01000001.1, read as the reverse complement.
TACGATGCGGTGATGCTCGCCGCAGCCCTGTCCCGGCGCTACGGCTCGCAGCGCTTCGCGGAGGCCACCCTGACGAACGGCTCGGGCTTCGCCGGCATCGACGGCACCTTCCGCTTCCGACCGGACGGGCAGAGCGAGCGGTCCCTGGCCGTCTACGAGATCCGCAACAACGCGGCGACGCCGGTCAGCCCGGCGCCGCGGGTCCTCGCAAAGCCAGGGATCTGATCAGGCCGCGAGTTCGGCGACCAGCGCGTTGAGGACGGGGGCCCCGCGCGCAGTGGTGGCAATGCGGCCGCCGGGCAGCCGCTCCAGCAGGCCGTCGCCGATCAGCATGCCGATGCGGTTGCCGTTCAGCGGGCGCCCCTTGAGAGCAGCGTAGCGCTCCGGATCGATCCCCTCGCGGAGCCGGAGGCCCATGACCAGGAATTCGTCGGCCTGATCGGCGGCCGTCAGCGTTTCGGTCTCGACGACGCCGTGTCCCGCGCGCTCGACGCGGGCGAGCCACGCCTCGGGCGACCGCTCGGTGACCGTCCCGATGCGCGCCGAGGGCGTCACCAGCCGGCCGTGGGCCCCCGGGCCGATGCCGGCATATTCGCCGTAGCGCCAGTAGAGCAGGTTGTGCCGCGACTCCGCGCCCGGACGGGCATGGTTTGAGATCTCGTAGGCCGGCAGCCCGGCCTTCGCGCAGAGATCCTGGGTGACGTCGTAGAGGGCGCGGCCGACCTCGTCGTCCGGCGTCACCAGCTTGCCGGCGGCGGCGAGCCCGTGGAACGGCGTCCCGGGCTCGATGGTGAGCTGGTAGAGCGAGAGATGCTCGGCGGCCCGCGCCAGCGCCGCGCTGAGCTCCGCCCGCCACAGCGCCGGGGTCTGCCCGGGCCGCGCGTAGATCAGGTCGAAGGAGGTCCGCGCGAAGGCCGATTGCGCCAGCTCGATCGCCTCCAGCGCCTGCGCGGCATCGTGCAGGCGTCCGAGGGTTCGCAGCGAGGCGTCGTCGAGCGCTTGGATGCCGAGGGAGACCCGGTTGACCCCGGCCGCGCGGTAGCCGTGGAAGCGGCCGGCCTCGACGCTCGACGGGTTGGCCTCGAGGGTCACCTCCGCGTCCGGCGACACCGTCCAATGGGCGGCCACCGCGTCGAGCAGGCCGGCGACGGTCGCGGGCTGCATCAGCGACGGCGTGCCGCCGCCGAGGAAGATGCTAGTGACGGTCCGGCCGGGCGTGCGGGCGGCATTGTGGGCGATCTCCGCCCGGAAGGCCGCGAGGAAGCGCGGCTCGTCCACGCCCGCGTGGCGGACGTGGCTGTTGAAGTCGCAATACGGGCACTTCGCGGCGCAGAAGGGCCAGTGCAGGTAGATCCCGAAGCCCGCGTCGCGGGTCGGATGGTCCGGGCCGGTCGATGCCATGATGGCCGGGATGTGAGCGTCCGCGCGCCGTTTGGCAATCAGGAGCCGGGCGCGAGGCAGGCCCGGCTCAACTCGACGAAGGCCCGAGCCCGGTGCGACAGGCCCCGCCCCCGCTGCCAGTCGACCCCGTGTTTCTCCTCGGCGCTCATCTCGCCGAAGGTCCGGTCGTGGCCGTCCGGCCGGAAGATCGGATCGTAACCGAAGCCCGCCGAGCCCCGCGGCGCGACAAGGTCGCCGAACACCCGCCCCTCGAACAGCTCGGTATGGCCGTCCGGCCAGGCCAGAACCAGGGCCGACACGAAATGCGCCCGCCGTTCAGTCGCGCTGCGCCTGTCGAGTTCGACGAAGATCCGGGCCATCGCGCCGGCGAAATCCTTGGTCGGACCGGCCCAGCGGGCCGAGAAGATGCCTGGCGCCCCGTCGAGACCGTCCACGCAGAGGCCCGAATCGTCCGCGAAGGCCGGAAGCCCGGTAGCGTCGGCCGCTGCCTGGGCCTTGATGGCGGCATTCTCGGCGAACATCGTGCCGGTCTCCTCGGGCTCCGGCAGGCCGAGTTCGCCCGCCGACACCGCCTCGATCCCGAACGGCGCCAGAAGTTCGCGCATCTCGGCGAGCTTGCCGGCATTGTGGGTGGCGATCACCACCTTCCCGGTGAGGCGTCGGCTCACGCGATGGCTTCCTTCTGGAGGGCGACCAAGCGCTCGGTGCCGGCGCGGGCTAGGCCCAGGAGTTCCAGGAGCTGCTCCTGGGTGAACGGCTCCATCTCGGCGGTGCCCTGCACCTCAACGATCCCGCCACGACCGGTGAGCACGAAGTTGGCGTCGGTCTCCGCCGCCGAATCCTCCGCGTAGTCGAGGTCGAGGACCGGCAGGCCCTTGTAGAGGCCGCAGGACACGGCGGCGACGTGGTCGCGGAGCGGATCGACCGAGATGATCGAGCGCGTCCGCATCCAGGCGAAGCAATCGTGGAGGGCCACCCAGGCGCCGGTGATCGCGGCCGTCCGGGTGCCCCCATCGGCCTGGATGACGTCGCAGTCGATCGTGATCTGGCGTTCGCCCATGGCCGGCAGGTTGGTGACGGCGCGCAGCGACCGGCCGATCAGCCGCTGGATCTCCTGTGTCCGACCCGACGGCTTCCCGGAACCGACCTCGCGGCGGGTGCGTTCGTGCGTCGCACGCGGAAGCATGGCATACTCCGCCGTGACCCAGCCCTTGCCGGAACCGCGCAGCCACGGGGGAGCACGCTCTTCCAGCGACGCGGTGCAGAGCACCCGGGTGTTGCCGAAACCGACGAGGCACGAGCCCTCGGCGTAGCGCGAGACCGCGCGCTCCAGGGTCACGGGCCGCAATTCGTCGGCGGCACGCTTGGAAGGCCGCATTGCGGGCCCCTTCTGTCGAAAGTGTCGAGGGCCGGGCTCTTAGGCCGACGCGCCAGCGCGGGCAAGCAGCGCCTGACGGATTGATCCGGGCGGGACGGTTCGACATGATCGGACCACAGGATGATTACGTGACACACCCCAGTCCCAACCTCTCCCACGGCCAGTCCATGCAGGCCCTTGCCGCCCTCAACGAGCGTGCCCGGGAGATCTTTCGGCAGATCGTCGAGAGCTATCTCACGACCGGCGAGCCCATGGGATCCCGGAATCTCGCCCGGATCCTCCCGATGGCGCTGTCGCCGGCCTCGATCCGGAACGTGATGGCAGATCTGGAGCATTCCGGCCTGATCTTCGCGCCGCACACCTCGGCCGGGCGCCTGCCGACCGAACTCGGATTGCGCTTCTTCGTCGACGCAATGCTCGAGCTCGGCGACGTCAGCCAGGACGAGCAGGCCCGCATCGAGGCCCAGATGCGCGCGGCAGCCTCGGGCCATACGTTCGACTCGGCTCTGGCCGAGGCCTCGACCATGCTGTCGGGGGTCTCGCGCGGGGCCGGCGTCGTCCTGACCACCAAGGCGAACGTGAACCTGAAGCACATCGAGTTTGTGCGTCTCGATCCCGCCCGCGCCCTCGTCATCCTCGTCTCGGACGATGGCTCGGTCGAGAATCGTCTCGTGGACCTGCCGCCCGGTCTGCCGGCGGGAGCCCTTCAGGAGGCCACGAACTTCCTGAACGCGCGGCTGCAGGGCCGAACCCTGGGCTCCTTGCGGGCCGAGATCGAGGCCGGCCGCAAGGCGATGAAGCGCGAACTCGATGCGATCACCGAGCGCCTGGTGGATGCCGGTCTCGCCACGCCGGTGGGACCGACCGAGGCGCGCCAGCTGATCGTGCGGGGTCAGGCCAACCTGCTCGACGACCTGCGCGCCGTGGAGGATCTCGAACGCATCCGCCTGCTGTTCAACGACCTGGAGACCCAGAAGGATGTCATCGACCTCCTGGCCCGCGCGGAGGGCGGCGAGGGCGTGCGGATCTTCATCGGCTCGGAGAACAAGCTGTTCTCGCTGTCGGGTTCGTCACTGATCGCGGCGCCGTTCCGCGACGGATCGCAGAAGATCGTGGGGGTCGTCGGGGTGATCGGCCCGACACGGCTCAACTACGCGCGCATCGTGCCGATGGTCGACTACACGGCCCGCGTGGTGTCGAAGCTGCTCGATGGCGGGAGATAGGGAACGCCGGGCGGATGATCCGCCCGGTGCTCGTGGTTGGCCGCCGGCCGATCAGGCCGGAATGACGTCGACAATCTCGTAGGTGTCGGGATCGATGATCACGATGTCGTCGCGCACGAGGATGAACTCGTAGCCCTCGTATTCCGGGACGAGGGTGACGATCGCCGGCGGAAGACGATGCAGCGTCACCGAACGCGGGATTGCGGTGCCGACTGCGAGGCCGAAGGCGACGTCCCGGATGGGCGAGACGCCCAGACGGGTGATCGAGCTGCGGAACTCGGTCCGCTGCCGGGTATCGAGCCGGCCGACGGCACCGCGGACGGCGCCACCCTCACGGGCGCCTGCGCGGCCGCCCCGCTCACCGGCCGGCCCGCGGCCGCCCCGATCGGAACCGGCGGCGTCGCGGTTGCCGCGCTCGCCACCGGCGCCTTGTTCGCGGGCCCCGGGATTTGCAGCCGTACCGGCCCGGTCCGACGGACCGTTGCGCTCGGCTGCGCCACCAGGGCGCCCCGGACCTTCGGCACCGCGACCGGCCGGACCACCCGGCTCAGCGCCGCGCGGACCGCCCTCGGCCCCCCCGGCACCACGCATGGCGCCGCCCTCGGCGCCGCCGGCACCGCCCCGCATGCCGCCGCCCGGGCCTGCGCCGCCACCGGCCGGCCCCGCACCTGCACCGGCAGCCGCTCCGCCGGGACCGCCGGAACCACCACCCGCCCCGGCACCGCCGGCGCCCGGGCCGCCCTGCGCGAAGGCCGTCGCCGCTCCGGCCACGACGATAGCTGCCGCAACGGTGTCTCTCAGAATGCGCTTCATGGCCTCTCCTCCTGGACTTGCCGGAGCGCCAGCGACGCCCATGCCGGCCCGCAACGGGGCCTCGGGGCGAACCGTTCCGTCCCGCGGCGTCGTGGACGCACCGCAGTGACACGGTCCCGCGCTGTCCTCGGCTAAGTCCGATCACGGCCTTGCGATCAGGCGCGTCGCCTGTAACGTCGCGCCGCACGAAGAAGAGACCGGCCGCGGCCGGCATCAAGATTGATCGACGGAGACACCATGTCCGCCTCGCGAGACGATACGATCGGTATCGCACCGAGCGCCCTCGATGACGCCGCGGACCGGAAGCGCCGCATCTGGGCGATCGTCGGCTCGTCCTCCGGCAACCTCGTCGAGTGGTACGACTTCTACTGCTACGCGTTCTTCGCCCTGTACTTCGCGCCGGCCTTCTTCCCGAAGGGCGATTCCACCAGCCAGCTTCTCCAGACCGCCGGTATCTTCGCGGTGGGCTTCTTCATGCGGCCGATCGGCGGCTGGCTGTTCGGGCGCATCGCCGACCGGGTCGGCCGCCGCACCTCGATGGTCATCTCGGTGCTGATGATGTGCTTCGGCTCACTGCTGATCGGCATCCTGCCGACCTACGAGCATGTCGGCACGCTCGCCCCCGTGCTGCTGCTCCTGGCGCGCATGCTCCAGGGCCTGTCCGTCGGCGGCGAGTACGGCACCTCGGCGACCTACATGAGCGAGGTGGCGATCAAGGGGAAGCGCGGCTTCTTCGCGTCGTTCCAGTACGTGACGCTGATCGGCGGCCAGCTCCTCGCCTCGCTGGTCCTGGTCCTGCTCCAGACCGTCATGACCGGCCCGGAACTCACGGCCTGGGGCTGGCGCATCCCGTTCTTCATCGGTGCCGCGCTGGCGGTCGTCGCGCTCTATCTTCGGCGCTCGCTGGCCGAGACCAAGGACAACAGCGACAAGGAAACCGCCGGCACCTTTTCCGAGCTGGCCAAGCACTGGCGCGCCTTCCTGGTGGTGGTGGCCTACACGGCCGGCGGCTCCCTGAGCTTCTACACCTTCACGACCTACATGCAGAAGTACCTCGTCAATACCGCCGGCATGCCGAAGATCTCGGCGTCGCAGACGATGACGGTGGTGCTGTTCGTCTACATGATCATCCAGCCGATCTTCGGGGCGTTGTCCGACAAGATCGGCCGCAAGGCCAACATGCTGCTCTACAGCGGCCTCGGCACGCTGATGGTGGTGCCGCTGATGACGGCGCTCGGCACCAACAAGGACCCCTATCTCGCCTTCGCGCTGATCACCCTCGGGCTCGCGGTGGTGTCGTTCTACACGGGCATCAGCGGCATCGTGAAGGCGGAGCTGTTCCCCACCAACATTCGCGCCCTCGGGGTCGGCCTCTCCTACGCGGTCGCCAACGCCACCTTCGGTGGCACCGCCGAGTTCGTGGCGCTGTGGTTCAAGGACAACGGCATGGAGAGCACGTTCTTCTGGTACGTGACCGTCCTGATGGCGATCGCCTTCGTGGCCTCGCTGATCATGCCGAACCCCAAGGTCCACGGCTATCTCGACGGCGCCGGTACCGTCGAGGAGGCTCTCGGCAAGAAGCCGCGCCTCGCCCATGCCTGATCGGTAGGCCGTCCGGCTGGACCGGCCCCCGTTTTCACGCTGATATGTCTCCCGCCGGGCGCGCCAGACGTCCGCGGGAGGATACCATGCTCAGGAAAGCCGCCGCCGGGGCGTTGGCCCTGCTTTGCCTTGCAGCCGTCTCGGCGCCGCGAGCCGAAGAGGGGGCATCCGCCCAAACGCCGTTCAAGCCGACGCTCCCGTCAGGCTACTTCTTCGTCGGCGGCCGCTACGCGACAGCAGGCGGCAAGACCACGGCCCACGGGCAGATGTTCGTGGAATACCGCGCCCCCGCGCGGGTGACGCAGCCCTATCCGATCGTCCTCGTGCATGGCACCGCCCAGACCGGAGCCAACTTCCTCGGCACGCCCGACGGAAGGGCGGGCTGGGCGGACCGCTTCGCCGCCAAGGGCTTCGCGGTCTACGTGGTCGATCAGGTGGGGCGCGGCCGCTCCGGCGGCGATCCCGAGACCTACGGCCCCTACGCCCGTCTCCCGGCCGAGGATCTGGAGACGGTGTTCACCGGCCAGGAGCGCCGCGTGCTCTATCCGCAGGCGACGCTGCACAGCCGGTGGCCGGGCGGCCCGGGGATTCGCGGCAACGCCGCGTTCGACCAATTCTATCTCTCCCAGGTGCCGTACATCGCCAGCGCTCTGAAAAGCGAGGAGCTGGTCGATCCGGCGCTGATCGCCCTTCTGGAGAAGATCGGCCCCGCGATCCTGCTGACGCATTCCCAGGCGGGCGTCTTCGGCTGGGCGGTCTCCGATCAGCGCCCCGACCTCGTCAAGGCGCATGTCGCCGTCGAGCCCAACGGGCCGACCTTCTACGACATCCGCTTCACGGGCGGGACCGACTGGTACGAACGCGTCGGCGAGGCGCGGGCGCGGCCCTACGGAATCACCCGGGTGCCGCTGCATTTCGAGCCGCCGGTGAGCAGCCCCGCCGACCTGACCGTGGTGCAGGCCGACGCAGCCACGGCGCCCGACAAGATCCGCTGCTGGCTCCAGGGCGAGCCGGTCCGCACCCTGCCGAATCTGGCCCGGGTGCCGGCCGTGATCGTGACGGCCGAGGCCTCGTTTCGCGCCACCATGGACGATTGCACGGCCGCTTTCCTCACCCAGGCGGGCGCCAAGCCGGACCGGCTGGCCCTCGCCGAGCACGGCATCCACGGCAACGGCCACATGATGATGCTGGAAGAAAACAGCGACGCGGTGGCGGATGCGATCGTCGGCTGGATCGAAGGCCGGATCCCGGCGCCTGCGCGTCCTTAACCGGCTGCTTACCCTGTCCCGGCGAGGGTGGGCCCGTCATCCGATGAGGGAACGCATGACCGACATGACCGACACCGTGGGCGTCGCGGGCGACCGCATCCGCTCGATCATCGAGCGCGTGGAACGGCTGGAGGAGGAGATCAAGGATCTGATGGAGGCCAAGAAGGAGATCTTCGCCGAGGCCAAGGGCGAGGGCCTCGACGTGAAGGTGCTCAAGGAGATCCTGAAGATCCGCAAGCAGGACAAGGACGAGCGCGACGAGCAGGAGACGCTGCTCGATGTCTACCTGCGCGCCATGGACGCGCCCTCGCCGGCCCCGATCGCGGCGGCGGCCTGACGTCTTCGACGGGGTGCGGCGCCGCCCGCGCCGCCCCTCCCCTCAGACCCGGGTCCCGGCGGCGAGATACGCGGCGATGTTGCTCCGGATCCGGTCCAGGGGCACCTCGGCCGGGTCCGGCAGGACGAAGCGCGCGCCCGTGATCGTCTCGTAGGCGCGGATGTAGACTGCGGCGGTCTCCAGCACGACCTCGGCAGGGATCTCCGGGATCGGATCCTTGTAGGGATCGCAGCGGGCCACGACCCAGTTGCGCACGAAGTCCTTGTCGAAGCTCTCCGGCGCCGATCCTGCGGCGAAGCGCTCGGGATAGCTCTGGGCGAACCAGTATCGGCTGCTGTCCGGCGTGTGGATCTCGTCCGCGAGGACGATCCGGCCCTCGGGATCAAGGCCGAACTCGTATTTCGTGTCGGCGAGGATGAGGCCGCGTTCGGCGGCCAGCGCCACGCCGCGGGCGAACAGGGTCAGGGCAGCCTCCGACACGGTGCGCCACTGCTCGGCCGTGAGTAGCCCGCGTTCCAGAATCTCCATCTCGGTCAGCGGCTCGTCGTGGCCGCCGTCGAACGCCTTGGTGGTCGGCGTGATGATCGCCTCCGGCAGGCGCTCGTTCGGCCGCATCCCATCTGGGAAATGATGGCCGTACATGTCCCGCTCGCCCGCCCGGTAGCGCGTCAGGATCGAGGTCGAGGTCGTGCCGGCGAGGTAGCCGCGCACCACCACCTCCACCGGCAGGATCTCCAGGCGCCGGCCGACCACCACGTTGGGGTCGGGATAGGCGATGACGTGGTTCGGGCAAAGGTCGGCAGTCTGCTCGAACCAGTAGCGCGCGGTCTGGGTTAGGACCTGGCCCTTGAACGGGATCGCCGCGAGCGGCCGGTCGAAGGCGCTGATCCGATCTGATGTGATGAGGATGCGGCGGCCGTCGGGCAGGTCGTAATTGTCCCGGACCTTGCCCCGGTAATGATTCGGCAGCTCGGGCAGGGTCGCGTCGCGCAGGACCTGATGCGCGTGTGGGGCGAGATCTGCCGTGTTCATCGAACTTTCCGTCAGGCTGTGCGGCGACCGCGCCGCCGGACCTCTGTGCGCGGATAGGCTAGAGATTTCCAGCCCCGGCCTGCGCGGGTGCCCCAGGGGTCGGCGCGGCTGCACACGCTTCGGCGAACAAGGGGCGGCGCTCGGGAGCTGCGATCTGCCACGCAATGCTCTGGTCGGGTTCGATCCCGGACCCTATTGTTGCGCGGGATGACAGAGGGTGGATTGCCGGCCGCACGAGGCAGAACGGCCCCGCTGGATGGCCGAGGCGCAATGTTCGAGACACCGCATCAATCGAGCAAACACCCGTTCCTGCGCCGGATCGAGACCGTTGCCCTCTTCAAACTCACCGATGAGGAGCAGGCCGCGCTCGTGGCGCTCCCCATGCAAGTCGCACAGATCGAGGCCAACCAGGACATCGTCCGGGAGGGCGACCGACCGTCCCGAAGTTTCACGCTGCTCAGCGGGATCGCCTGTACCTACAAGTCGACGCGTGCCGGCAAGCGGCAGGTGATGAGCTATCATGTCCCCGGTGACATGCCTGATTTTCAGAGCCTGTACCTGGACGTGCTCGATATCAGCATCGCCACGGTCAGTTCCTGCCGCCTCGGCTTCGTCCAGCACGAGACGGTCCGGGCGCTGCTGCGCGCGCATCCTCGGCTCAACGAGGTCTTCTGGCGCGCGACGCTCATCGACGCCGCCATGGTGCGCGAGTGGATGCTCAATACGGGTCGTCGCGAAGCCTACGCGCGGATGGCCCACCTGTTCTGCGAATTGGTAACCCGCCTCGGCGCGGTCGGGCTGGCACCGGACCGGGTCTGCGACCTGCCCATGACGCAGCCCGAACTCGCGGACGCGCTGGGGATCACGTCGGTTCATGTCAACCGCACGATCAGGGATCTCAAATCCGCCGGGCTGATTTCACTGCGTGGCCGCCGCCTCACCGTCCATGACTGGGCCGGGCTGCAGGCGGCGGCGGAGTTCGATGCAACCTACCTGCATCTGCGTGATCCGGCGGCTCAATGAGCCGTGTCAGGACGGTCAAGGCCCTTCCAGTCACCAGCGCGGTGCAGCTTTACCTCGCTCCTCGCGTCGGCAGAACCCGCGCCGGGCCCGGGTTCGCAGCGTAACGGAGAGATTTGAGAGAGATGGACAAACAGACGCCGCGCTTGTGATCGACTTCAGGATCGGGCGCTCAGCGAACTGATGGTGCCCAGGGGCGGAATCGAACCACCGACACTGCGATTTTCAGTCGCATGCTCTACCAACTGAGCTACCTGGGCGTCGTCCGCGCCGGTGTCGGCCTCGGACGAGGCGGGGTATAGTGAGTGCTTCGCGGCCTGTCCAGCCTTGCCGCGACGTCGGCGTGCCGGAAACGCCGGAAAAATTCATCCTTCCGGATCGGGCTCAGGCGGCACCTCGTCGGTGTCGATCTCCTCGGGGATCGCGTAGCGCTCGTTGAGCCATCGCCCGAGATCGACGTCGGCGCAGCGCTGGGAGCAGAACGGCCGGAATTCCGGCGTGGACGCACGCCGACAGATCGGACAGGGCGGCTGTCGCTCCCGGCTCATGCCAAGGCGCCCCAGCCGGCGCGCACCGGATATCCTTCGCCGTCGAGGAGGCTCAAGGTCTCGTAGAGGGGCAAGCCGACGACGGCGCTGTACGAGCCGACAAGCTTCACCACGAAGGCTCCCGCCAATCCCTGGATCGCGTAGCCGCCGGCTTTGCCGCGCCATTCCCCAGAAGCCACGTAGCCCTGGATGTCCCGGCCGGAGAGCCGCTTGAACCGGACACGGGTCTCGACGATCCGCTCCCGTCGCCCGCGCGGCGAGGCCAGGCAGACCGCGGTGTAGACCCGGTGCTGGCGCCCGGAGAGCAGGCGCAGGCAATCCGCGGCCTCGTCGGGGATTTCGGCCTTCGGAAGAACCCGCCGTCCGACCGCGACAACCGTATCGGCCGACAGGAGCCAGGTCGGCGTGGCGGTGTCCTCCAAGTGGAGCGCCGCTTCGGCCGTCGCGAGCTTGGTCCGGGCGAGGCGGCGCGCCAATTCGCGTGGCGTCTCGGCCTTGCGCGGCGTCTCGTCGATCTCGGCCGGCAGGAGAGCCGCCGGCTCGATGCCGATCTGCTGCAGCAGCGCGAGACGGCGTGGCGACGCGGAGGCGAGCACAAGTCGCGCGGTCGGCCCCTGCATCGCGCCGATCGCTTCAGGTTTGGCGTCCATGATGTTCCGTTCGCACAATCGACCGGAGCCGTGTGCGCCCTGCGCGGGGGCACTCCGTCGGCCGGGACAGGCTCGATGCGCCTGTCTGATAAGGGAAGGGGTCGGGCTTGTGAACTCAAGCGGATCCGGTCGGCCGCGCGGATCCAGGCTCCGCAGCGCCAAGGCTTCCGCGCCGGACGCCATACATGCCGGGAAGACTAGGCCGGACCGGCATTGTGAGTTCATCACCGCAGGCCGATCAGAAACTGGCGCAGGCACACGCCCAAGATCAGCGCAAGTCGTCGCCGGCGGCTGTAACGTCCCGTTAACCACGATCGCTCGAGTATGTCTTCGCCCGAACGGAATCGACATCGATGCTGAACGCTGATCCGCTCAAGCAGCGTCCGACCCTCGTCCACACGGCCCTGCTCGCTCGCGCCCTGGAGGGCCTCAGGCCCGAAGTCACCTCGCCGGTCGAGATCTGGCAGCGGCTCACCGAACGCTACGTCGTCGATCTCGACGCCGTCGCGGCCCTACTCCCCGCCGACGAACCGGAAACGCAGTGGTTGCCCGCCCGCGATTGAGCCGGCCCCGATCACGCATGCCGGAGGCTCGTGCAACTGGCATGTGACGTGCTTGAACACCGCGGCAAGAAGTCTTCGCTACCACGAGGAAGCACCCAGGCAACGACAACGCGGCGGCTCGCGCGCCAGAGCACCCCGCGGACCTTTCGATCACTCGAAGCCGAGGTCCGTCATGTCGGAACTGCTCTCCGTCGCTCTGGTCTGTGCCGGCACGCTGCTGGCCCAGGACTGCTCCCGCGATACCGCTCTCGACGTCATCATCGCTCCGGCGCACACGCCGATGGAGTGCCTCATGCACGCGCAGACGATGGCCGCACAGGCCGGGCTGCCGGGCGGCAGCGACCGGTACCTGAAGATCGCCTGCGAACATCGGCGGACCGAGGCAGACCCTCACCCGGTCATCCGCCGCGCCTCATGACGCGGCCCATGCATAGCCTGGTGCATCAAAGTCACGTCACGATAATTCTTGTTGGCATTCCACTTGAGGACAGTTGCCGGCTTTGGGAACGAGACCCATCCTGCACGGCCACGCCGATGCAGTCCGAAGTCCGGCATCCGCCAACATTGCCGCCCCGATGGCCCGCGTGCCGGGCAGGGCTCAAGCGAGTGCCTGCCCGATGCTGTACGACGCGTTCGACCTCCAGACCGACATGGCGGCCCAGACCCGGGCGTGGGGTCGGCTTCTGAACGACATCTGGTCGCCGTGGGTCGCGTGGGGCGAGCCGGCGACCTGGATGTCCGCCGGCGCCCGGATGATGATGCGTACGGGCCTGACCTTCGCGCGGCCTCCCTACGGCATCGAGTCGGTGAATGTCGGAAACAGGAGCGTCGCGGTCTCGGAGGAACCGGTCGAGGTCACGCCTTTCGGAACGCTGCTGCATTTCAAGAAGGACATCCACACCGAGCAGCCCAAAGTGCTGATGGTCGCCCCGATGTCGGGCCATTTCGCCACGCTGCTGCGCGCCACCGTGCGCACGATGCTGCCCGACCACGATGTCTACATCACCGACTGGCACAATGCCCGCGACGTGCCGCTGTCGGAGGGCAAGTTCGGCTTCGACGATTATGTGGGCCATCTGATCCAGTTCCTGCAGACGATGGGTGAAGGCGCCCATCTGGTGGCGGTCTGCCAGCCGGCCGTGCAGGCCCTCGTGGCCGCCGCCGCGATGGCGCAGGCCAAGGATCCCGCCGCCCCCCGCAGCATGACGCTGATGGCCGGCCCAGTGGATTGCCGGGTCAATCCGACAGGCGTGAACGAGCTCGCGAATTCCAAGCCGATCGACTGGTTCGAGAAGAACCTGATCGCGACGGTTCCGAAGCGCCACAAGGGAGCCGGCCGCAAGGTGTATCCGGGCTTCGTGCAGGTCTCGGCCTTCATGGCGATGAACACAAAGCGCCACGTTCAGGGCCATGCCGACCTGTTCTGGCACATGGCCAACGGCGAGCACGACAAGGCCGAGGCGATCGAGACTTTCTACGATGAGTATTTCGCCGTACTCGACCTCGCGGCCGAGTTCTATCTGGAGACGGTCAAGACCGTCTTCCAGGATCATGCCCTCGCCCGGAACGCCGTGACCTATCGCGGAGAGCCGATCGACCTGCGCGCGATCCGCCGCACCGCCCTGATGACCGTCGAGGGCGAGCGGGACGACATCTGCGCGGTCGGTCAGACGATGGCGGCCCACGACCTGTGCTCGGACCTCGCCCCCTACATGCGGACGCATCACCTGCAGGCGGGCGTCGGCCATTACGGCGTCTTCGCCGGGCGGCGCTGGGAGTCGCAGATCTATCCGCAGGTGCGCAACTTCATCCAATCACACGATTGATCAGACCCGCGACGAGGCGACCGTCGCGCCGATTTGACCCGCCGACCTGCCCGGCCCACCATGCTAGGCTCTTCTGACGGGAGCCCGAAGCGCGGTTCCTTGAGCCACTCCTTGCGGCGTGAGGCGGAACGGTCGGCGTGATCGGCAGGAACGGCATCGAGAGCAAGACCGAGGCGGGCGGTCTCAGCGCGGCATCCACGCGGCTCGACCGGCTCGTGGCGCAGGCGCGGGCGGCTTCCCTGTGGGAGCAGGCCTGGCCGATTATCTGGCGCGGGATCGCAGTCGGGCTGCTCTTCCTGGTTATCTCCTGGTCGGGCGTCTGGCTCGATCTCACGCCGCTCTGGCGTCAGATCGGCCTCATGGCCTTGGCCGTCCTCCTCATCGTCGCGCTTCTGCCGCTGATCCACATCGCCCGGCCGGACCGGCGTCTGGCCCTGGCGCGGCTCGATCGCGAGGCCGCGGCGTGCGATCCGAAGCTGCGGCATGGGCCGGCCTCCGCGGCGCAGGACAGCCTTGCCGTTGGCGCCGCCGATCCGGGAAGCCGGTTGCTGTGGGATCTCCATCAACGCCGCGCCGCGGAGGCGATCTCGGCTCTGCGGATCGGATTGCCGAAACCGGGTATGACCCGGCGCGATCCCTTCGCCCTGCGGGCCGGTCTGGTCGTTGCCGCAATCGCCAGCCTGTTCGCGGCCGGTCCCGAATGGCGTCAGCGGATCGGCGCCGCCTTCGACTGGCATGAACCGGCTGCGCCCGGCCCGAATTTCCGCGTGGACGGCTGGATCGATCCGCCGCTCTACACGCGGCTTCCGCCGCTGCTGATCGCCATGGACGGCAGCGATCAGCACCTGCGCGCGCCGGTCAATGCGCAGTTGATCGTGCGGATCGCCGGCCAGGGCAAGGCCGCGTCCGAGACGACCCTTACGCCCAATGCCGGCCTTGTCGCCGTCCCGGGTCAGGAGGCACGTCCCGACCTGCGGGAGGAGCGGTTTCGCATCATCGGCGGGGCCGCGCTGACGATCGTAACCCCGGCGGGCAAGCAGCGCCTGACCGTCGACGCGATTCCGGACCGGCCGCCGGAGGTGACCGCCGTGGGCGGCCCCGAGGTGAATGGGCGCGGCACCTTCAACCTGACCTACCGGGCCAAGGACGATTACGGGATCAGCTCGGCGGAAGCCGTGATCGCGCCGCTGAGATCGGCGCGCGCCCTCGTGCCGGTTCCGCAGATCAATCTGGCGCTGCCCGGCGATGCGAGCGGGGAATCCGACACCAAGACCCTGGTGGATCTGACGGACAGTCCCTGGACCGGGGCGCGGGTCCGCTATCACATCGTGGTCAAGGACGAGGCCGGCCAGGAGGGTCGCACGGCGGATTCCGAGATCGTTCTGCCGGCGCGCCCGTTCCGCGAGCCGCTCGCGCGGGCCCTCGCGGAGGAACGTCGCCGCCTCGTCACGGCTCCCGACACGGACCGCCGATGGGTCCAGGGGGCTCTGGACGCGCTGCTGGTCGCGCCCGCCACGTTCACGCCGCAGCCTGCGATCTTCCTGGGTCTGCGAACCGCGACCGAGCGCCTGCGCCGCGCCAGGACGGATGCGGACCTCGTCGAGGTGGCCGATCTCCTCTGGGAGATGGCCCTGAAGATCGAGGACGGCGACCTCTCTGACGCCGAGAAGCAGCTCCGCCAAGCCCAGGACCGCCTGAAGGAGGCGATCGAGCGCAACGCGCCCGATGATGAGATCAAGCGCCTGACCCAGGACCTGAAGCAGGCGCTCGATAAATTCCTGTCCGAGATGGCGCAGAAGCAGGGGCGTCAGCCCAGCGAGCAGAGCGAGCGCAGCCAGAACAACAGGCAATCGAAGACGGTTACACCCGAGGATCTCGACAAGATGATCCAGGACATGGCGGAGGCGATGAAGCGCGGTGACACCGCCGAGGCGCAGCGCCTGATGGAGCAGCTGCGCAACATCCTGGAGAACCTCCAGACCGCCGAACGCGGGAGCCGCTCGGATCAGGCCTCCCGTGAGATGCAGAAGCAGATGCGCGATCTCGATTCCATGGCCAAGGACCAACAGGGCCTGCGCGACGAGACCTTCAAGGACGGCCAGGAAGAACGCGGCGGCCAGCGCCAGCAGAATCGCGGTCAGCCGCAGCAGGGGCAGCGCGGACAGCAGGGCCAGAAGCAGCCGGGCCAGCAGGGTCAGAGCCCGCAGGGGCAACAGGGCCAGGGGCAGCAAGGCCAGGGGCAGCAGGGCCAGGGGCAGCAGGGTAATGTCGGGGAGCGTCAGCAGGCGCTCCGGCAGCGCTTGGAGGACCTTCAGCAGCGCATGAAGGAGAACGGCATGCGCGGCGAGCAAGGACTCGCCGACGCCGAGGAGGCGATGCGCGAGGCCGAGAACGCCCTGAAGGACGGCGATTCGGGCGAAGCAGTCGACGCGCAGGGGCGCGCCCTCGACGGGTTGAAGCGCGGTGCCGACGGCATGGCTCAGCAAATGCAGGAGATGGCCGAGGGTCAGGGCGAAGGCCAGCAGGACGGCGGCCAGCAGCCAGGGCAGCAGGGTCAGGCCGGCGCCCGCGACGACGATCCCCTCGGGCGCCCGACCCGCGGCCGTGACATGAGCGACGGGCGGGTGCGCGTGCCCACGGCCGACGAATCGGCGGTCCAGCGTGCCCGGCGCATCATGGAAGAGCTGCGGCGCAAACTCGGCGACCCGAGCCGTCCCCGCGAGGAACTCGACTATTTCGAGCGCCTGCTCCGCCGCAACTGAGCGTCCGCTCCCTCACGCAACGCACAGCCGCCGCAAGGCTCCCGCCCTATCCGGATCGCCGACCGCATGTCGTCCAATACCCTCGTCCTGATCGCCTGCCTGGCCGTCGCTGTCATCCTGCTCCTGGGCTTGGCCAACATGATGCGGGGCGGCAGCGCCAGCCTCTCGCAGAAGCTGATGCGCCTGCGCGTGCTCCTGCAATTCGTGGCGATCGTGATCATCATGGGCGTCGTCTGGTGGCGCTCGGCCTGACGGGTGCTGGAACGGGTGTGACCGCGCCGCCGCACTGAACGCCTTTCGCTGCGGCAAGGGATGAATTGGCCGCCGCACCCCGCGAGCCTCTGCTACGCTCGGTAGAAGCAAATCGCTGCGCCCGATCGGCCGAGCCCGCATGACTGCCCCTTCTCGCCTCTGTCTGTTCGGTATCCTGACCGGGGCGGCCATCCTGCCGGCTTCGGCCGCCGACGTGCCGCCGCCTGCCGCCTACGCGGCGCCCGTCCAGCCGCTCAGCATCGTGTCGGAGATCCGGATCGGCGGCGCGGTGCAGGATCCCGGCAGCGCCGAGGGCAAGCTCCCCGGCTTCAGCAAGGCAAACATCAACGGCGAGATCCTGTTCGCCAAGCCCGTCCTCAGCATGGATCCGTTCTGGCAGGCCTTCGTGCCGCGGCCGACGGTCGGCGGCAGCTACAACACCGGCGGCCGGACCAGCTACGCCTATCTCGGCGCCACCTGGACCCTCGAAGTATTCCCGGAAACCTTCAACCGCCGGGTCTTCCTCGACGGGTTCTTCGGCGGCGTGGCCCATAATGGCTGGACCGGCCCGAAGGCGGAGACGCCCTACGGGTTCAATACGCTCGGCTGTTCTCCCATGTTCCGCGAGGCGGCGGCCCTGGGCTTCCGCCTGACGGAGCACTGGAGCATCATGGCAACGGTCGAGCACATGTCGAATGCCGGACTCTGCGCCAACAACCGCGGCTTGACCAATTACGGCGGCAAGATCGGCTATACGTTCTGAGGCGCTGAACCTCTTGGTCAAGCTCAACCGCATCTACACCCGAACCGGCGACAAGGGCACGACCGCGCTGGCCGACGGACAGCGTCGCTCGAAGGCGGATCTCCGGGTCGAGACTTATGGCACCGTGGACGAGACCAATGCCTGCATCGGGATGGCGCGCCTGCACACGCAGGGGCCGCTCGATCAGATGCTCGGCGCGATCCAGAATGACCTGTTCGACCTCGGGGCCGACCTGGCGACACCGCCGAGCCCGGAGCCTCTCCCCTACGAGCCGCTGAGGATCGTGGCGAGCCAGGTCGACCGTCTGGAGCGCGATATCGATGCTCTCAACGCGACCATCCCGCCGCTGAAATCCTTCGTGCTGCCCGGCGGCTCGCCGGCCGCAGCGGCCCTGCACCTCGCACGGACCGTCTGCCGACGCGCGGAGCGGCTGGCGGTCGGCCTCGCAGCCCGGGACGACGAGACGGTGTCGCCGGAGGCGCTGCGCTACCTTAACCGGCTGTCGGATTTCCTGTTCGTGGCGAGCCGCGCGGCCAACGGCGACGGATCCGACGACGTGCTCTGGGTACCCGGCGCCAACCGCTGAGCCGGCACCAGGCCTTTTCGCGGGCTCGCCACGGCGTCGCGTTGACAAGGCGGAAATGTGGCCGTTACGGTCCGCGCGCCTTGCGTGCCCTGGCCACGCTGCGCTTCGAGCGCCCGTGGGAGTGGCCTGCACGACGACAAGAATCCTCGGGGAAGGATCGTGACCGCCATGAAGGTGCTGGTGCCCGTCAAGCGGGTGGTGGACTACAACGTCAAGATTCGCGTGAAGGCCGACGGCTCCGGTGTCGAGCTCGCCAACGTGAAGATGTCCATGAACCCCTTCGATGAGATCGCCGTGGAAGAGGCGATCCGCCTGAAGGAGAAGGGCACGGTCACCGAGATCGTTGCGGTGTCGATCGGCCCGCAGCAGGCACAGGAGACGCTGCGCACGGCGCTGGCCATGGGTGCCGACCGCGCAATCCTCGTGAAGACGGACGTGAATTGCGAGCCCCTCGCCGTGGCGAAGCTTCTCAAGGCCGTCGTCGAGAAGGAGAACCCGCAGCTCGTCATCCTCGGCAAGCAGGCGATCGACGACGATTCGAACCAGACCGGGCAGATGCTCGGCGCGCTGCTCGGCTGGCCGCAGGGCACCTTCGCGTACAAGATCGAGCCCGGCGAGGGTAGCCTCGACGTCACACGCGAGGTTGATGGCGGCCTGCAGACCGTCAGCCTCAAATTGCCGGCGGTCGTGACAACGGATCTCCGCCTCAACGAGCCGCGTTACGCGTCGCTGCCCAACATCATGAAGGCCAAGAAGAAGCCGCTTGAGGAGCTGGCACCGGACGCGCTCGGTGTCGACGTGACCCCGCGGCTCACGGTGCTCAAGACCGTCGAACCGCCGGGCCGCTCGGCCGGCGTGAAGGTCGGTTCCGCGGCCGAGCTCGTTCAGAAGCTCAAGGTCGAAGCCGGCGTGATCTGATCCGCAGGCGGGGCTCCCGAGACCCGGTCGAGCCCCGCGCCACCACCCTCAAGGGCACCACAGACCATGACGACACTCCTCTTCGTCGAGCACGGCAACGGCCACATCAAGGACAGCACGCTGAAAGCGCTGTCCGCCGCGAAGGAGATCGGGGCGCCGATCCACGCTCTCGTTCTGGGCGCCGGCTCGAAGGCCGTGGCCGAGGCTGCGGCCAAGCTCGACGGCGTCGAGAAGGTCCTGAGCGCAGAAGACGCCGTCTACGACCACGACCTCGCGGAGCCCGTCGGGGCGCTGATCGCGTCGGTCGCCGGTCCGTACGACGTGATCATCGCGTCGGCCTCGACCACCGGCAAGAACGTGCTGCCGCGTGTGGCCGCCCTTCTCGACGTCGCGCAGGTCTCCGATATCATCAAGGTGGTCGCGCCCGATACGTTCGAGCGGCCGATCTACGCCGGCAACGCGATCCAGACCGTGCAGGCCCCCGCGGGAAAAACGGTGATCACGGTGCGCACGGCGGCGTTCAAGGCGGCGGGTGAAGGCGGCGCGGTTGCCCCGATCGAGCCCGTCTCCGCGGCCGCGCCCGCGGCTGGTGGCTCGACCTTCAAGGGCGAGGAGATCGCCAAGTCAGACCGGCCTGAGCTGGCCTCGGCGCGTATCATCGTGTCCGGCGGCCGCTCGCTCGGCTCGTCGGAGAAGTTCCACGAGCTGATCGAGCCGCTGGCCGACTCGCTCGGCGCCGCGGTCGGCGCCTCCCGCGCTGCGGTCGATGCCGGCTACGCACCGAACGATTGGCAGGTTGGGCAGACCGGCAAGGTCGTAGCGCCCGATCTCTACGTCGCGGTGGGCATCTCGGGCGCAATCCAGCATCTCGCCGGCATGAAGGACTCGAAGGTCATCGTCGCCATCAATAAGGATGAGGACGCTCCGATCTTCCAAGTGGCCGATTATGGGCTCGTCGGTGACCTCTTCCAGGTCGTACCCGAGCTGCAATCCGAGATCGGCAAAGCCAAGGGTCAGTAACGGACCGAGTTCTGGCAACCCGAGAGTCGTGTCTCAGAACGCGGTTTCACGGGTTCCTTCCGGATCGAAGATTGGTCTAGAAGGCTGCAGCGGCGAGACTACGCGCGGTGCCGTCGCGTTCGTGCCGTCCGGCTTGCCGCGCGGCCGTGGATCGGCATCCGCATTGGGGGCACAGGTCGGCACATGCATATGGAGATCAAGCGGGTCGGCATCATCGGCGCGGGCCAGATGGGCAGCGGCATCGCGCAGGTCTGCGCCACCGCCGGCTTGGACGTCCTGTTGAATGATCGCGATTCCGCCCGGCTCGACAACGGCTTGAACGTGATCGAGGGCAGCCTCGCGCGCCTCGTCGCGAAGGGTTCGTTGACGGAGGGCGATAGCGGCGAGGCCCGCGCCCGCATCGTTCCAGCGCGAGATTACGCCGCCCTTGCGCCGTGCGATCTCGTGATCGAGGCGGCGACCGAGAACGAGGCGACGAAGCGCGAGATCTTCACCACGCTGTGCGGATCGCTCCGGCCGGAGACCTTGGTGGCGACGAATACGTCGTCGATCTCCATTACGCGGCTGGCGGCGGCGACCGACCGACCGGAAAAGTTCATCGGCATCCACTTCATGAACCCGGTGCCGGTGATGCAGCTCGTCGAGCTGATTCGCGGCATCGCCACCGAGGATACGACCTACGAATCGGCCAAGGCGTTCATCGCGAAGCTCGGCAAGACCTCGACTATGTCGGAGGATTTCCCGGCCTTCATCGTCAACCGCATCCTGCTGCCGATGATCAACGAGGCGATCTACACGCTCTACGAAGGCGTCGGATCGGTCGAGTCGATCGACACTGCAATGAAGCTCGGCGCCAACCACCCGATGGGGCCGTTGCAGCTGGCCGACTTCATTGGCCTCGACACCTGCCTGTCGGTCATGCAGGTGCTCTACGAAGGCCTGGCCGATTCGAAGTACCGCCCCTGCCCGCTGCTGGTGAAGTACGTCGAGGCCGGCTGGCTCGGCCGCAAGGCCAAACGCGGCTTCTACGATTACCGTGGGCCGACGCCGATCCCGACCCGCTGAGACTGCGCGTTGCGGGACGGCCTCATGAAGCCGTCCCGGCTCGCTCTTACTTCGCTGCGCCGCCGTTGGCGCCCGGCTGAGCCGGCTGCGGATAGGACGGGTTCCCGCCCGGAACACCGGTGCTGTTCGACGGCGACGCGCCGCCGGACTGGCCGGTGACCGACCCCGTCACTTCCTTACGCGACGCGTCCTGGCTCTGGCTGGCGTAGTCCTTCGGCGAATTGGCACCGTTCCACGTGAGCAGACCCACGGTGGCGATCGCCAGCAGCACGAGGCTCGCCACCAGAACCCAGAGGACGGGTTTGCCGCGCTCGCCCTGTCGGCTTTCGTTCGGGTTCAATCTCTCGGCCATCTGAAAAACCTTCTTCGGCGGGACGCCACACGCCGAAACGGGCGCTGTGCGACACGATCTCGTTACCGGCCGCCAACGCGGGGCCGCCGAAGCAGGTTCCTGCCGGGTCGCGGTGTTACCGTCCGGTGGTCAGAAGGATCTTGCCGAGATGGGCGCTGGATTCCATCAATTCGTGCGCCTCCCGGGCTCGCTCGAGCGGGAACGTGGCATGGGTGACCGTCCGGATCCGCCCGGCATCGAGTTCGGGCCAGATGTCCCGGCGCAGGCCGTCGGCGATCGCGGCCTTGTCGGCTTTCCCCCGCGGGCGAAGCGTCGAGCCCGTGAAGGTCAGGCGATTGCGCATGATCGGCGTGATGTTCAGGCCGTCGACCTTGTAGCCGCCCATCAGGGCGATCATCACCAGACGGCCGTCGGGTGCCAGCGACTTGAGATTCCGGGGAAGATAGCTCGCGCCGATCATGTCGAGGATGACATCGACGCCGCGTCCGTCGGTGAGGCGCTTCAGCTCCTCAGCGAAATCGAGTTTCTTGTAGTCGATCGCGGCGTCAGCGCCGAGTTCCTCGCAGAATCGGCACTTCTCGGCCGAGCCCGCCGTAGCGAAGACCCGGGCGCCGACATGCTTGGCGATCTGGATCGCGGTCGCGCCGATGCCGCTCGATCCGCCATGGACGAGGAAACTCTCGCCGCGTGCGAGGCGACCGCGCTGAACGACGTTCGAGTAGACCGTGAAGAAGGTCTCCGGCAGGCCGCCGGCATCGATCAGCGAGACAGCTTTCGGACGCGGCAAACAATGGGACGCCTCGGCCACGGCGTACTCTGCGTAGCCGCCGCTGATCACGAGGGCGCAGACCTCGTCCCCAAGCGACAGGCCGTTGACCTCGCGTCCAAGCGCGACCACGCGTCCGGCGACTTCGAGGCCCGGGATCTCGGTAGCGCCGGGCGGTGGCGGATACACGCCGGAACGCTGCGCCACATCGGGCCGGTTCACGCCGGCGGCCACCACTTCGATCAGGACCTGTCCGGACCCCGGGCTCGGCACGGGGGCGGTCTCGAGGCTGATCACCTCCGGGCCACCGGAACCCGCATAGCGGATCTGGCGCATGGTCCCGGGCAGGTCGGTGGTGGCCATCAACGATAATCCTCGGCGCGCAGGTGGTCTCGGCCGCGCTCACAACGTCGCGGTTCGGCTCTAGTTGCGGCAACGGACGCGCTTGGCAAGCCGAAGGCGCCGAACGCGTCCGCTGCCGGTTCAGGGGCCGGCCTACCGGGCCGCCGCCTTCACCGCCGCGGGCAGTACGATCTGCCCCTGCGCGAGGCTCTTCGGCCAGATCGCGATCTGCTTGCCATCCTGCCACTGCGCCATCAGGCCTGTGATGAAGCCGGGACCGTACTTGATCGAGTGGGTGAACGGGTCGTCCTTGCCGTAGAACTGCGTGCGCCCGACCGTGCCCACCCAGTCGGTCTTCTCGAGAGCATCCACGAGCTTGTCGGCCTCCGTCGTGCCGGCGCGCTTCACGGCATCGGCCGCGTAGTAGACCTGATCATAGGCCATGTAGCCGGCGTAGGACGGATCGCTGCCGAAGCGCTTCTTGAACGCGTCGCTGAAGGCGAGCGACTTGTCGGTGATGGCGGCACCCGGCACCGCGATGCTCTGGAAGATAACCCCCTGCGTCGCGCCGTTGGTGTTGGCCCAGAAGGTCGAGGAGGTCGCCTGCGAGTTCATGCCGGTCATGGCGAGCGGCACCTGCTGGTTCTGCCACTGCACGGTCGGCTGCACGCCGACATGCGAGATTCCGGTGACGATCAGGTCGGGCTTGGCCGCCTCGATCTTGTTGTAGATCGGCGTGAAGTCGCCCGTGTCCGGCGAGAAGCGGATGTGATCGACGACCTTCACGCCGATCTCGGGCAGGCACTTTTCGTAGCTGACGTCGAGGGGACGGGTCCAGGCCGCGTCCTCGCTCATGATCGCGGCGGTCTTCACCTTCATCAAGTCGATCAGCATGTCCTTCGTGGAATCGCAGATCGATTGAGCCAGGGCCGCCGAGGTGAGATAGCCGTGGAAGGTGTACTTGTTGCGCGCGTAATCCTTGTGGACGGCGAGGCTGATCTCGTTCGAGGCCGCGCCCGGGGTGATCATCGGCGTCTTGAGCCGGGCCGCCCAGGGCATCAGCGCCAGCACGACCTCCGAGATGTAGCTGGCGATGACGAGGTTGACCTTGTCCTCGGACACCGCCCGCTGGAAGGCGCGGACTGCGTCGGAAGCCGAACTCTTGTCGTCGTAGGTGACGACCTGGATCTGGCGCCCGTCGATGCCGCCCTGGGCGTTGATCTCGTCGGCGGCGAGCTGCACCGCCTGCGGGATCGAGGCCCCGACCACCGACTGCGCCTCGGCGATCACCCCGATCTTGATCGGATCGGCGGCACGGGCCTGCGTCGGTCCCAACAACCCCGCTACTGCGAGCAGGGCCAGGGCCCGACTCGAAACGCTGCGTTCCATCGGCATGGGCTTCCTCCTGCGGCCCGTGCGCCTGTTGTCGCCGCATCAGGTCCGCGCCAGGATTGTGCAACACGCCGGCGCCTGAATACAATGTGCAGACGCGAAATCCGGTGACAGATGGCCTGTCAGCTGCCCGCACGTCTGAAGATCAGGCTCAGATTGTTCGCCGGCATGGCTACGCGCCCGGTCAGGCCGAGCCCGTACCGGGCCGCTTCTGCCGCGACGGCTTCCAGATCCCGCACGCCCCCGTTTGGGTCCCGCTCGCGCAGTGACGCATCGAAGGCAGCGTTGCTCTCCGCATCGTATCGTCCGGCCTCGCGGAACGGACCATAGAGGAACAGGACGCCCTCCTCCGCCAGGACACGGCCGGCTCCGGCCATCAGGCCCTCGGTGGCGGCCCAGGGCGCGATGTGAATCATGTTGATGCAGACGATTGCGTCGACGCCGGCGACCGGCCAGGCCGTGGCCGTCGCGTCAAGGTCGAGGGGCGGCACGATATTGGACAAACCTGTCCGGCGGGCATGGGCGGCGATGCTGCGCCGGGCGGCGGGTTCGGGATCGCTCGGGAGCCAACCGAGACCCGGCAGGGCCGCGGCAACATGTACGGCGTGTTCACCGGAGCCGCTTGCGATCTCCAGAACGGTGCCGGTCTCGGGCAGGATCTCGCGGAGTACGCTGAGGATCGCGTCGCGGTTGCGCGCGACGGCCGGCGCCGTCAGAGCGTCGTGGCTGTCGATTTCCCAGCCGAGCATGAACACCTGCCGTCGGTTTCAGCGGCCTACCGATGGGGTGACTGCCGGACGCGGCTAGCGCACCCTCATTGCGCGCATGGACCCGTTACCATACTGCATCCCAGCGATGTTGTGCCCGTTCAACGTAGCGTCTGAGCCAGCCGGCCCATCCGTCGGGATAACAAATGCCGCTGTCGTGCGACTCTCCTGCGGCGCACGCAGCCGCCCTTCCGGGCCCGGCTTCATCGAGGGCCGACGGCATCATCGCCACGGGCGTCGTCGGCCTGGATGCCATGCTCGGGCCGTGCGGCTTCCACCGCGGCTCCAGCGCCCGGATTTCCGGCGCCGCGGGTACCGGCAAGAGCATGCTTGCCGCCTCGATCATCGACGCGGCCTGCCGGCGCGGGGAGCGCTGCATGGCCTTCATGTTCGAGGAGAGCGGCGCACTGATCATCCGCAACGCGCACTCCATCGGGCTCGACCTCGACATGCACGTGTCGAGCGGCCGCCTCCGCTTCGAGGCCGCACGGCCGAGCCTGTTCGGGGTGGAGACGCATCTTGCGCGGATGCACCGCGACCTCGATCAGTTCCCGCAGGAAGTCGTGGTGATCGACCCGGCCCCCACCTTGTGCGGGCCGGCGGGCGCGTTGCAGGCCACGCTCCTGCGGATGATCGACCTGGTCAAGGCGCGGCATCACGGCGTCCTTCACCACGCTGCGCAGTGACGGCTCCCTGATGGAGGACAACGATTTCGGCGTGTCTTCCCTGATGGATGCCTGGGTCAAGCTCCAGAACATGGAGGCGAACGGGGAGCGGACCAGCACCCTCTACGTCATCCCGTCGCGGGGCATGAGCCAGTCCAACCAGATCCGCGAATGTCTGATGTCGTCGGAAGGGATTCAGTTGATGGATGCCTATATTGGTCCATCAGGCGTCCTCGCCGGCACGGCTCGCCTGGTTGAGGAGGCGCAGGAGCGAGCCGCCGCGCAGCACCGGGACGCCACCGAGCGACGACTGCGGGAGATGGCGCGCCACCGGTCCGGCCTCGAGCGCCAGATCGAGGATCTCATGGCCGCCCTCGAGGCGGCCGTGGACGAGGAGGAGAGCCCCCGCGCCGAAGACGGGGCGCGGGGTTGTCCTCGAGCCGGAGCAGCAGGCGTCGATCGCACGACGGAGTGCCGCGGATTGGGTGATACGGCCACGGACGACCAAGCACCCGACACGGATCCCGACCGCGATCCCGGCCACTATCATCTCCGCCTCTACGTCCCGGGACAGACTGCCCAGTCGGTACGCTGCTCTACGGCAACCGGCGGCTGGCTGACACGCTCGGCGAGCCGCAGGAGCGCCTGACCGGCCACCGCCCGGCCTTTGCGCGGCGCCAAGCCCCGCGGCCCGAGGTGTTCGAGGTTGGCGCATCGCTGCGGGCCGTGGCGGAAACGCTGGATTCGGTCACGGGCGCGCGCATCACTGTGGTTGCCGAGATCCCCGACGCTCGCTGCAACATCCGCGCGGACCTGAGCCGGTTCGAAACCGCCCTGATCAACATGGCGGTGAACGCCCGCGACGCCATGGGGGGGCGAGGGCACGTTGACCCTGAAGCTCACGGGGGACCGCCCGATGCCGGCGATCCGCGGCCATGCCGGCTCGCGCAGCACCTTCGCGGCGGTGGCGCTGTCCGACGCCGGCATCGGGATTCCGCCCGACGCGCTGCCGCGCATCATCTCGACGGCGCCAGCCTCTGCGTGCTCGTGGTCGAGGATAACATCGAGGTTGGCCGCTTCGCCACGCAGATCCTCGACGATCTCGGCCACAAAACGGTCTGGTCGACGACCGCCGAGGAGGCGCTCGTTGAGATCGAGAGGATTCCGTTCCGCTTCGACGCCGTGTTCTCCGACGTGATGATGCCCGCTCTGCCGGTCGTCGTCACCTCCGGCTACAGCCACGTGCTGGCGCAGGAGGGCGTCCACGGCTTCGACCTGGTCCAGAAGCCCTATCCGGTTGATCAGCTCTCGCAGATTCTCCGCAAGGTGATCGGCAGGGGCCGCGCCGGGTCCCGGCGCGCCAGGGCCTGAAGCCGGGTCCTAGCGGGTGCCGTACATCCGGTCTCCGGCATCGCCGAGGCCGGGGACGATGTAGCCGTGGTCGTTCAGGTGGCTGTCGATGGCCGCAGTCCAAACCGGAACGTCGGGATGGGCGGCCTGGAACTTGGCAAGGCCCTCCGGAGCCGCCAGCAGGCACACGAACCGCAGATCCGAGGCACCCCGAGCCTTCAGGCGGTCGAGGGCCGCGATGGCCGAATTGGCGGTGGCCAGCATCGGATCCAAGACCAAGACCGTCCGGTCGGCGAGATCGGAGGGGGCCTTGAAGTAATACTCCACGGCCTCCAGCGTGTCGGGATCCCGGTATAGACCGATATGCGCGACGCGGGCCGAGGGCACCAGCGACAGCATGCCGTCGAGAAAGCCGATCCCCGCCCTCAGGATCGGCGCCAGGACCAGCTTCTTGCCCTGGATCTGCTGCCCCTGCATCGGCTGGAGCGGAGTCTCGATCGTGACGGGCTCCAGCGGCAGATCCCGCGTCACCTCGTAGGCGAGGAGCATCCCGATCTCGTTGAGGATCTGACGGAAGCCCTTCGTCGACCGGTTCTTGTCCCGCAGATACGTGAGCTTGTGCTGCACGAGCGGGTGATCGACTACAGTGACCCGACCCGTCTGCATGTCCAACCCCTCCCCTTGCGGTTGAAGGACCAATGCCGGACCCGGGGCTGAGGTGCAACTCGGCTTGGTGATCCGCAGGGTGGGCCACGCGGATGCGACCACGACGAGACGCGCTGCGTGCAGGCCGGATGTCTCAAGACATGTCCTTCCACGGCTGTATCCGCGGCGTCCGGTCCGGATCAGGATACGCAGCAGGACATACGAGCGGTTTCAGATCCGCGCCGGCCAGTTCGATCAGATCGCCGGCGACGGTAGCCGTCGGCATTGTCCTATCCCCGCGCGACGCGCCGCCATGGCAGGTTTGACGCTGTGAACGAAAAGCTGTTTTTTAACCTCGGTACTGGATCGTCTATCAGTATACTCGGATTTTAAATGCGATAAACATCCATAGATTTGGTATTTACTTATATAAATACTTTTATTGTTGCGTGGCATCATATGGTTTTAGCGCTGAACGGAGAGGACATCCATGAATCTCCTGTTGATTCCGGGGTTATAAATGAGAGAGAAAGTATCGCCCTGCGTGATGCTCCCTTCCTATCCTCTCTTCTGGTCCGCCTGTTTCATGCGTATATCCATACCGCTCAAAGCAATACTCGCCATGATCTTTGTTGGCCTCGCTCTGGTCTCAGCTGTTCAGAGCGGCATGTCCCTGCGTGAACTCGCGGCCGTCGGTGAGAAGACGACGGCTCTGGCAAAGGACTGGGTGCCCTCGCTCGAGAAGGTCGGTGCGATCGAGGTCGCGGCGTCCGAAGTCCGGATCAAACAGTACCGGCTGATCCTCCTGTCGGATACGCCGGAGCACCGCGCGGCCAACGAAGCCAACCTCGCAAAGACGCACGCCCAGTTTCTGGACGCGCGACGGGCCTATGAGCCGCTGATCAGCACGCCTGAGGAACGAAGCCTCTACGACGCCTTCGATGAGTCCTGGACCCCTTTTGAACGGGCGGACCGTGAGGTGCGCCGCCTGATGGAAGCGGGTCTGCAGCAGGATGCAAAGGCGTTGCTGATCAAACCCGAGGTCGTGGCCCTCTACGACAGCGCTCGTGCGACCTTGGCGCGCTTGGTGCAACATGACGAGAAAGCCGCATCCCAGGATGCCAATACTGCAATGAACAGGGTCGATCGCGCATCCGTCACCGCAATCATCGGGATCGCTCTCGCGTTACTTACGGCTTTCGGTGCGGCGCTCTTCGGCCTCGTCTACATCTCGCGCCCGATCGCAGCGATGACCGGCGCAATGAGCAAACTCGCGCGGGGCGACACGGCGACGGACATTCCGTTCCGGCATCGCCGCGACGAGATCGGCGCGATGGCAGCAGCGGTCCAGGTCTTCAAGGACAACCTGATCCGCACACGGCAACTCGAAGCCGAGGCCGAAGAGGCGCGGAGGGAAGCGGAACGTCAGCGCAGCCACGGTATGCGCCTGATGGCCGACCAGTTCGCGGAAGCCGTGGGCGAAATCATCGCGCAGGTCTCGGCCTCGGCCACCGGGCTGCAGGCGACTGCCCGGAGCATGACGGAAACCGCCGCGAAGACCGCCGAGCAATCCACCACTGTCGCGGCCGCCGCCGAGCAGGCGGGCAGCAACGTGAACACCGTGGCGGCGGCGGCCGAGGAACTGGGCACCTCCGTCCAAGAGATCGGCCGGCAGGTCAATGGTTCGGCCACGCTCGCGCGGGCGGCGGTCGACGAGACGGATCAGACCGGCGCTATGGTCCAGGAGCTGAGCGACGCTGTCGTCAGGATCGGCGACGTTGTCGGATTGATCTCGACCATCGCGGGTCAGACGAACCTGCTGGCGTTGAACGCCACGATCGAGGCAGCCCGGGCGGGGATCGCCGGTCGCGGCTTCGCGGTCGTGGCCACCGAGGTCAAGGCACTGGCCGAACAGACTGCTCGGGCAACCGACGAGATTTCGGGCCAGATCGCGCGGGTTCAGGCCTCGACGGACCAGGCCGTCTCAGCGATCGGAGCCATCACGGCGCGGATCCGCGAGATCAACGGCGTGGCGACTTCGATCGCCGCCGCGGTGGAGGAACAGGGCGCAGCGACCCACGAGATTGTGCGCAACGTCGGCCATGCCGCGGCGGGAACCGGCGAGGTCACCAGCAATATCGTGAGCGTCGCGAACGCCGCCGAGAAGACCGGCGCGGCGGCCGGGCAGGTCCTGATCGAAGCCTCCCGGCTTTCCGAACGGTCCGACCACCTGAATGCCGAAGTCGCACGATTCCTGGGCATGGTCCGCGCGGCCTGACACCCGGTTCCGATCGCGGCGGCTTCAGAGCGATGTGTTGATGCGTCCGGGCCGATCGGCCCGGACGCTGCAATTGCGATCACTCAGACCGCGTGGCCGCCGCCGTCGGTCCGGCGCTTGGCCATGAAGGCATCAAACTGCTCGCGGTCCCGGGCCCGCTTCAACTCCTCGACGAACTCTGAAAAGGCGCGGCTCTCTTCCTCGAGAGCACGCCGCTGCGCCTCAAGCCGGTCCAGCTCGGCCCGACGATAGGCATCGAAAGCGGCATTGCCGGTGCTGTCCCGGCGGCTGGCGGCCTCGAAGGCGCGGGCGAAGCGCGAGGCGGGACGCCCCCCCTCGAACTCGGACACGGTCCGGCGCGCGGCGGCGCGCAGCTCCGAGAAGGCCGGGTAGCCGGCGAGCTTCCAGGCTACCAACGCAAGGCCCACCGGCCACCAATAGATGAAGCCGACCACGATCGCGCCGATCTCCAGGGAGCGGCGGGGGAACGGGCCGGACCGGCAGAGCCTGCCGGTCGCCCAGGGAGAAGAGGATTGAGAGGTCACGGCTGTGCTCCGCTGTCCATGTGAACGCGGTTAACATGCGGGTGCGGCGGAGGCCTTTCAAGCCCGCCCAGGTCCGGTCTCGCGCTCGCCCCTCTGGGCCGCTCCGTGGACCAGGGCCAAGACTCCGGCGCGCAGCAACTCGTATTTGTCGGGAAATCCGGGGCCGCGCGGCAGATGACCGGCAGCCGAGAGCGTCGCGAGCCCGTGGGCCAGGGCCCAGACCTCCAGGGCGATGAAGCGGGGTGCCACGCCCCCGAAACCGTCCGCGAACGTCGCCTGGAGTGCTTCGACCAGAAGGTCGAAGGGGCTTGGCCGCGCGACCGGTTCCGCGGCACCAAGATCTGCGCCGCCGGCCGGTGTTCCGCGCGTCTCGAAGATGGCCGCGTAATAGGCCGGCTCCTCCTCGGCAAAGGCGAGGTAGGTCTCGCCCATGCGGGTGAACCGCTCCAGCGGCGTCCCCCGCGACGTCAGGGCCCGCGCCAGTCGCGCGGCGAGTTCCGCGAAGCCGCGCCCAGCGAGTTCTTCCAACAGCGCCTCACGCCCGCGGAAATGGCGATACAGCGCGGCCGGTGTCACGCCGACCAGGCGCGCGGCATCCACCAAGGTGAAGCCACCGATCCCGCGCTCGGCAATGAATCGGCGCGCGGCCTCGAGGAGGGCCTCCTTCAGATTGCCGTGATGGTAACTCCGCCGGTCGTCCGGCCCGTCCCGCCAGGGTCGCAAGATCTCACATCTCCTTCCCGCGCCTGTTGCACCTCACCGGACCTTCGCCCCGCTGTCGAGTCCGAAGGTGCGCTGACCTCCGTTCGGAGATCCGCCTAAGCATGACAGCCGAACGCGACGGTTGTTTCGGACGGGCCAAGCCCGCTTGACCGCCTCAGGCAAGCGTAACATTATTACACGTGCGAGCCGAGCGGCGTCGACGGGTGGCTTTGCCGTGCGGGTGCTGGCTTTGCGAACGCAGGATAACGAGCATCGCGCATGGCTTTCGTGAGCCTCAGGGCGTGGCGGGCCCGGTCGGCGGAGCGCGCCGAGTTGGGGTCGCGTCTCAAGCAAGAGCTGCGCTCGGCGCTCAACCTTGGGGACGCCGATGCGCTGGCGGTCAACGAGATCGCCTGCACCGATCCCGGCTGTCCGGACATGGAGACCATCGTGCTGGTGATGCGCGCCGGCGCGCCGACGCGAGCTCTGAGGATCCGGCGCCCCATCGACGCTGTGGATGCGCACGATATTGCGGCGCTCGCCGAGGAAGACCGGTCCTCCGACGTCTCGATAACGTGATCCGGCGCGGCGCTTTCGGGCCTCCCAGCCGTTCAGGCCGCAGGGACGCGTCCGCGCGCGCGGCGTAGCATTCCTCAAACGCCACGATCCGGTCGGGCGGGTCTCGGGAGGGAAGCACGCCATGATGAGCCGCCGTCACGTCCTCGCGCTCGCCGTCCTCGCCCTTGCCGTGAATGGGCCGTTCGGCGCGCTTGCGCCAGCGCGCGCCGGCGAGACGCGGCCGTTCACGGATGCGGCCTTCGAAGCCGCGCAAAACAGCGGAAAGCCGGTCCTGATCGCGGTCAGCGCCCCCTGGTGCCCGATCTGCCGAACGCAGAAGCCGATCCTCGCGAAACTTTCGGCCGAGCCGCGCTTCAGGGATCTCCAGATCTTCGATATCGACTTTGACAGCCAGAAGGATCTGCTGAGGCGCCTGAACGTCCGGATGCAGAGCACGCTGATCGCCTACAAGGGTGCGACGGAGGTCGGCCGATCAGTGGGCGAGACGCAGCCGGAATGGATCGAGGGGCTCGTGGAGAAGACCCTCTGACCGTCGGTGCGCCGCGAAGCAGGCTGTCCGGTCCCGTTCAGGGAAGCCTCGGCATAAGCGCGATGCGGGTCCGCGTGATGGGTCCGGCGGAGATTGTCACCGGTGTCGAGCACCCTTTCGTCAGATGTCCCGGGTCCCGATGCGATCGTGGCCGTGCCCGTGCGGAACGAAGAGGAGCGGATTGCGGCCTGTCTGAAGGCCATCGACGCTCAGGAGGGTGTGGACGCGGGCCGCCTCGGCATCGTCCTGTTCCTGAATAATTGCACGGACAACACGGAAGCGCTCGTGTCCGCGCTGGTGCCGACGCTGTCGATCCCGGTCCGGGTGCGCGTCGAGAATTTTTCCGGCGCCCATGCCGGCTGGGCGCGGCGCAAGGCGATGGATGCCGCCGCGGAATGGCTGGGTGATGCGGGGAATGCGGGGATCATCCTGTCCACCGATGCCGACAGCCGCGTCCCGCCCAACTGGGTGGCCCGCAACCGCGCGGCGATCCTGGCGGGTGCCGATGCGGTCGCCGGCCGGGTCGAACTCGACGCGGCGGAGGCGGCACTGCTGCCGCCATCGCTGCCCGCCCGGGGTCGCCTGGAGGATCTCTATGACGCCCTGATCACCGAGGCGGAGGCACGGATCGATCCCGATCCGCACGATCCCTGGCCGTGCCACCGGACCGCGATCGGCGCGACTCTGGCGGTGACCCGCAGCGCCTACCTTCAAGTCGGCGGCATGCCCGAGATCCCGCTCGGAGAGGACGGCGCCTTCATCGCCCGCCTGCTCGAGCATGGGCTGCGCGTCCGCCATGCCACCGACGTCTGCGTGACCATTTCGGCCCGTCTCGCCGGACGGGCACCGGGCGGCGTCGCCGACACGATCCGCTCGCGCTGCGAAGAGCCCGACGCGCTCTGCGACGCCCGGATGGAAACCTTTCCGCGGGTCGTGCGGCGCTACGTTTGGCGCCGGCGGTTTCGCGCGATGCACGGGCGCGGGCTGCTCGCCCGGACCGATGCCTGGGCGCGGGCGATCGGGATCGCGCCCGCGGAGGCGCTGCGGATCGCGGCCCTCCCCCTCGGTCAAGCCATTGCGGAAGCGGAGCGCACCAGCCCGCGACTGGCCTATCGCCCGATCGGGCCGCGCCAGCTGCCCGGTCAGATCCGAATCGCCCGGCTTGGAGTCGCCGCGATCCGTGTCGGCCTCGGATTCGCCGGCCTTTTGCAACGAGTCGCCGGCAGGGCGGCGTCCGAACGAACGGCTACCCACCCGCATGGCAGCCGCATCTGATCCCCTCAGGAGCGGCGTTCCAGCACGTCCCGCGGCGCGACGCCGAAGCGGCGGCGGATCAGCGCAACTTAGACTGAATGAAGTTGCGGAGGTGCGCTGACCCGTCCCGGCCTCAGGGGGCGGATCGACCTCAATGGTCGGCGGCCGCGACCCGCCCGTCGGTCCGGGCAGCGGACGCATTGGCGAAACGCAGCACGACGCTACGTCCCTCGGAGGGGGGCGCCGACAGGCTTGCGCGGAACCGGGCGCTGTCGGACGAGGCGAGGACGGAGCGGGGCGGGGCGACCGAAAATGTCCGGATCGTCCGGCCGCCGGCGTCGCGAATCTCGACGCTCAACGGCGCAACCGGCGTGTCCGAGCGGGCAATGCCGACGAGATCGCCCTCCACGACGAGTTCCGCGGGACGGCCATCCTCGGCCGGGTTGCCGAAGGCCACCACGTCGCGAATCTCGATGCCACGCACATTCACCGGAAGGCCGATACGCGCGAACAGGGACGCGGTCTGCGGCACGGCCCGCACCACATTGGTACGGGCGAGGCAAATAAGGGGAAATGCCGCCAGAAGCGTCAGACCGAAAGCCAGCGAAGGCGACAGGCCGGGGATCGCACGGCGGCCCTTGCCGCCAAGCTTCCTGGGCCGGGCGGGACGCTGGATCGCCGGAGCCGGGACGTCGCTGGCAATCCGTACCGACGCGGTCGCCTCCTCCCAGGCCGCATCCGTGAGCGGATCGGCCTCGGCGCGCGCGGCGAGTTCGGCCTCGTGTCCGGCGAGGACATCGGCGGGCGTGATGAACCAAGTCTCGCGGCAGGCGGCACAGCGGACCGAACGGCCCTCCATGCCGACCTTGCTGGCGTCGATCCGATATTCGCTCGCGCAGCTTGGACAGGCGATCAGCATACGCGCCATACTCGCATCGATCGGCCGCAGCGGGGCCGAAAAGTGAATTTCCTTGAGGAAGTGTCGCCGAACAGGGTTAAGCGGCAGTGAAATCCCCGAGGCCTTGAAAACGCCCCCCGGTGCGGCGATTCCCGGGGGATGGACAGACGACACACGGCACGGTCTTGAACCTACAGGCGAGCATGAAGAGCCTGCTGCCCGGCGCGGAGCGGCCAGTGGTGCAGTTCGAGAATGTCGGCATGCGCTACGGCCTCGGGCCGGAAGTGCTATCCGACGTGAGCTTTCGAATCGCGCCGCGTTCCTTCCAGTTCCTGACCGGACCCTCCGGGGCCGGGAAGACGACTCTGCTCCGCCTGATCCTGCTGTCGGTCCGGCCAACCCGCGGGCTCGTGTCGATCTTCGGCGAAGAGGTCAGCGACATTTCGGCCAAGGCGCTGACCGGGCTTCGGCGCCGCATGGGCGTGGTGTTCCAGGATTTCCGCCTTCTGGACCACCTCACCACCTACGAGAACGTGGCCCTGCCGCTGCGCGTCCAGGGCCGGGCCGAGGCCAGCTACCGGGCTGAGGTGGTCGAGCTGCTGCGCTGGGTCGGTCTCGGCGAGCGCATGCACGCCCTGCCGCCACTGCTCTCGGGCGGTGAGAAGCAACGCGCCGCCATCGCCCGTGCGCTGATCGCGCGGCCCGACCTGCTGCTCGCCGACGAGCCCACCGGCAACGTCGACCCGGGCCTCGGTCGACGGCTGCTGCGCCTGTTCCTGGAGCTGAACAAGCTCGGGACGTCGGTCATCATTGCCACCCACGATTTCGGCATCATGGACGCGGTCGACGCTCGCCGGATGGTCCTGGGCGAAGGCCGGCTGCGGATCGAGGAATGAGCACTCAGGCGATACCGCGGACGAAGTCGGGCGGAGCAGTCATGCCGCCGGATCCGTCGACGCCGGCCAATCTGCGGCGCAACGCCCCGCTGGTCCCTACCGACACGGCGGCCGGCCGGTCGCTGGCGGCGGTCATCGCGATCCTCACCTTCCTCGCCGGTCTCTGCGCGGGCGCGGCCGAGATGGTCGCCACGAACGCCGCCCAGTGGCAGGGCGATGTGGCGCGGGAGATCACGATCCAGGTTCGGCCGGGTCCCGGCCGCGACGTCGATGCCGATGTGACCCGCGCCGACGGCATCGCCAGGTCCGAACCCGGGATCGCGGAATCGCGGGTCTTCAGCAAGGCGGAAGCCGAGCGTCTGCTCGAACCCTGGCTCGGAAGTGGGCTCGACCTGTCGGACCTCCCGGTCCCGCGGCTGATCGCCCTCAAGCTCGCGACCGGCGCCGGGACCGACTTGAAGCGCCTGCGGTCTCGGCTCGTCGAGGCCTTGCCGGGTGTCGCCAGCCTCGACGATCACGCCCTCTGGCTCCAGCGCCTCTCGACCGCCGCCAACGCCTTCGTCGGGATCGGAATTGGTCTCGTGCTGCTCGTCCTGATCGCGACCGGGCTCGCCGTGACCTTCGCGACCCGCGGTGCCATGGCGAGCAACCGCGAGGTCGTGGAAGTGCTGCATTTCGTCGGCGCCGATGACGATTACATCGCTCGCGCCTTTCAGCGACGGTTCTTCGGCTTGGGCCTGCGCGGTGGTGCGATCGGAGCGGGACTGGCGATTGTCGCCTTCGTCATCGCCGGCCTCTTCGCCCGGGCCGCGCGCTCCGGTCCCGCGGGCCAGGAGGTCGAGGCTCTGTTCGGGGCCTTCCATATCGGTGTGCGTGGCTATGCCAGCGTGATTCTGATCGGCGTGATCGCCTCGCTGGTCACGGGCATCGTCTCGCGCGTGACCGTTCGGCGATTCCTGGCCTGATCGTCCGCGACTTCACGACCAGGTGGAAATTGGGGGTCTTCCCAGCGCGTTTACCATCTGGAAACTTTATCGTTACGGTGTGGAAAGAGGCGGAAATGGCGGCCTCCGAGCCGCCGCAATCGGCGCCGATCCTCCGGAGGATGACCACGCGTATGCTGCGCGCATCGGATCCGCCCTCGACCGATGCAGTCGGCTGGGCCTGGCACGAGCGGGGTCTTCCGCGCCGGGCGGTCGCACGCCCGCGCCGTCGGCGGCACGTCGTTCTCTGGACCTTCAGCCTCTGTGCCTGCGTCGGAATGCTGGCGTTGTTGACCGGGTTCCTCGTCTTCGTCGGTGCCCTCGCCCGCCACGAGCGCACGCCCGCCGACCGGGCCGACGGCATCGTGGCGCTCACCGGCGGCGCCCAGCGAATCGGCGACGCGATCGATCTGCTTGCCGGAGGCTATGGCCGGCGCCTGCTCATCACCGGCGTCAACGAACGGACCAGCCGCGACGAGATCGCCCGCCTGAACCCGACGCAGCGCGCCCTGATCGCCTGCTGCGTGGATCTCGATTACCGGGCGCGCAACACCATCGGGAATGCCATCGAGACGCGCCGCTGGATGCGGGCGCACCGGTTCAGCACAGTCGCGGTGGTGACATCGAACTACCACATGCCGCGCACGCTGGTTGAACTCGACCATGCCCTGCAGGACAGCGACCGGGTCCTGCCGCATCCCGTGGTGACCGAGGCATTCGACGCTGATCGCTGGTGGCAGAGCCCGCCCGCCGCACGCTTGCTGGCCTCCGAATACGTGAAGTTCCTGGTGAGCTGGGTGCGTACGCGCTTCGAGGCCGATCCGGAGCAGTCGCGAGCCGCGATCCTGATCGGACGCCGCAAGCCGGTGAAGATGGTGGCCGAGCCGCGGATGCTGCGCGGTGTCGATGAGAACGCCTTCGCTTCCAGGCGGACTGATTGATCAGCGGCGAGGATCGCTCAGCCAGCTTCGCGGCACCGGCTACCCCTTGCAGCGCGCCTTGATGGCCGCCGAGAATTCCCGGTCCGAGCCCTGAACCTGGGCGAGGCGCTCACTGCGCTCGGAACCGGACAGGCAGCGCCCGTAAACGCTCGCGACGCGGCGCATGGTCTCGACGTGACGGCGCCAGACGCGGCAATTCTTGGCCTCGTCGCCATCGGCCTGCTCCAGCTGGTCGAGGGCCTGGCGCTGCATCGACTGCGCCACGAGGAGATCGCGCGCGCAGGTCGTGTCGCCCTGGGCCACGGCAGAGGTCGAGAAGGCAACCGCGACGCTCAGAGCAGTGGCAATGCGAAGGATCGGCATCGTCAGGCGGCCTGAGGCGCGGTCGAGCGCGTCAGCAGCGCGTAGAGGGCACCGGCGTCCCGGGCCGCGCGGATATGAGTGAGCATACCCGGCTCGCGCAGAAGACGGGCCACCTGCGCCAGCGCCTTCAGGTGATCGGCGCCCGCGCCTTCGGGCGCGAGCAGCAGGAAGGCAATATCGACGGGCTGGCCGTCCAGCGATTCGAAATCAACCGGGCGATCGAACCGAGCGAACAGCCCGAAGAGACGATCCAGGCCCGGCAGCTTGCCGTGTGGGATCGCCACCCCATCGCCGATTCCGGTCGACCCGAGCCGCTCACGCTGGAGAAGCGTGTCGAACACGGCCCGCTCGCCCAAAGCCGGAAGGCGTCGGGCCGCCTGCGTCGCGAGATCCTGCAGCACCTGCTTCTTGGCGCGGGCGCGCAGGGCCGGCACGACCGACTCAGGGTCGAGAAATTCCAGAACTGGCATCGATCGACCGTTGCCCCGTCGCCCGTTCGCAAGGAACCGGGCCTCGTCGCGAGGGCATCGACGACCGTGCCGGCCGTGCCCCCGCTGAATCAATCGGTTGGGAAACCAGCCGGTTCCGGCTCCGTTCCTCCCAACCGACCGTGTCACTCGGCGGCGTTCGGCGGGTCCACCCAGCCGATCGCCCCGTCGCTGCGCCGATATACGACGTTGACGCGGCCGGTACCAGCGTGGACGAACACAACCACTGGGGATCCCGTCATGTCGAGCGCCGTCACGGCCTCGCCGATGGTGCGACGCTGGAGGGTCTTGGTGCTCTCGGCGACGATGGGCGGGTGAGCATCGCCCTCCGCGGCATCGTCGTCTTCCGGCTCCGGTGCGGCAAACACCGCGTACGCGGCCTCCACCGCCGCGGCATCTCCCGGCCCGGTGGCGTGCTGCTTGAGCTTGTGCTTGTAGCGGCGAAGCCGGGTCTCGAGGCGCTCGGCGGTTTGCTCGAAGCTCGCTCGCGCGTCATGAGCAAAGCCGTTCGCCTCGATCGTCAGTCCGGAGACGAGATGCAGCACGCAATCCGTCCGGAAGGCGGCCCCGTCGCGCCGGAGCGTGACGTGCCCGTTGCAGGAATCATGCATGTGCGAGTCAAGATATTTGGCCTGGATCGCGGACATCCGTTCCTCGACGCGGCCGCGCAGACTCTCGCCGAGATCCACGCCGTGGCCAGTGACTCGCAACGATCCCATGCCGCCTCCCCCGTTCTGATGCAGTCAGCCGAATTAGAGAGCCGGCTCGGGTTAAGTCAACGGAGCCGCTTGCGGTTCAAGCGGTTGCTTAACCCTGGGTTCAGCCACCCGATCCGTATAGAGGGGGCGCCCGAGACATGGCCCCCAGCGACGTGAGACGACCGCCTGCATGACGATCGACGCCGGACTTTCCGTTGCTCCGACACGCCGCACTCTGCTGGTCGGCACGCTCGGCGCCGCCGCAGGATTGCTCCCGGCCGTCGCGCGGGCGGCCGATCCGGAGAAGGCACCGGCCTTGCCCGGCAGCGGAGAGGCCTTCGAGGCGGGCACGCTCACGGATCTCGCGCGCGCGCGCGCTGCCGCGCCCTATGTTGCACCGAAGGTGGGTGACGTTCCTGCGGTTCTGAAGAGCTTGTCCCGCGAGGGCTACGAGGCGATCCGCCCGGCTGAGGGCCGCGCAGTCTGGGCCGACCGGGATATCGGCTACGTGCTTGAGCCGCTTCTGCGCGGATCGATCTTCGAGACGCCCGTCGCGCTGTCCATCGTCGAGAACGGGCTGGTCCAGCCGGTCGCGTACGACAAGACGGCCTTCGCAGCGCCGGGACTCGAACTGCCGGATCTCGCGGTCGGCGCCGCATTCTCTGGCTTCCGCCTGCGCGCCCGGTTCGAGGGGGCCGATGCGGTGTCGAATTTCGCTCTGTTCCAGGGCGCCTCGTTCTTCCGCCTCGTCGCCGAGGGGCAGGATTTCGGCATCAACGCCCGGGCGCTCGCCCTGCGTCCGGCGGATTCCCGCGGCGAGGAATTTCCCTTGTTCCGGGCGCTGTTCATCGAGACGCCGGCACCGGGGCAGCCGGTGGTGGTCCACGCCCTCGCCGAGTCCGAATCGGCGACCGCGGCGTTCAAGATCACCCTGACGGCCGGCCGCGACGTCTCCACGGCGTCGATCGACGGGACGGTCTTCGCCCGCTCCGAACTCGACCATATCGGGCTCGGCGGCATGCAGGGCAGCTACCTGTTCGGGCCCCTCGACCGGAACCGCGTCGACGATCTGCGCGCGGCGGCCTTCTCGGTGGAGGGACTGGCGATCCACAACGGCTCTGGCGAGCCGATCTGGCGCCCCGTGCACAATCCCGAAGCTCTCCAGGTTTCAGCCTTCGTGGATCGCGGGCCGAAGGGGTTCGGCCTGATGCAGCGCGCCCGCGCATACGACGATTTCGAGGATGATCGGCGGCATTGGGAACAGCGCCCGTCCCTCTGGCTGGAACCCTTGGACGACTGGAACGAGGGTGCGATCGCGCTGCTCGAGATTCCGAGCGATTCCGAGCTGAACGAGAACGTGTTTGCCTATTGGCGGCCGAAGGCGAAGCTGGCGAAGGGCGCGGAGATGCGCTTCCAGTGCCGTCAGCATTGGTCCAAGGGCTGGCCGGATCCGCTGCCGCCCGAGATCGCGCGGATCCGCGACAGCCGCTGCGGTCACGGCAGCACGGGCAACCGCCGCCTGTTTGCCGTCGATTTCGAAGGGGACGTGCTGTTCCAGCCCGGCGAGATCGACGTCGATCTCGGTGCTTCGACCGGGACGATCACCCGCCAGGACCGGTTCCGGTATCCGGACCGCAAGACCTTACGGATCCTGTTCGAACTCGATCCCGGCGGCGAGCGCGCCAGCGAGCTGCGTCTGGCGCTCCGGCGCGGTCAGACCCGGGTGAGCGAGACTTGGCTGTTTCGCTGGACACCGTGAGTTCCCCCATCAGCTGAGGACCGGCCCGCACCGTGCGATTGGACGAGACGATGACCTTCCCGCCAGCGATGGACGCTGGGTCCGGACGCGAGACCGGCCCCGGCGGCGATCGCGCGATGCCTCCGGAGGCGCCCCTGGCCATGCCCGTCCAGGATCTGTCGCGCTGGGATCCGGGCACGGGCCATCGGCCGGCACGATCCCACCGGAATCAGTGGCCAGAGCGGCTTCTGGTCTTCGGCGGCGCGCTGGTCCTGACAGCCTATGGCGGCTGGCAGATGGTCGAGACGGTGTCGGTCTCGGGGAGCCCGACCGCGCTTCAGCTCGTGCTGGTCGTCCTGTTCTGCCTGACGTTTTCGTGGATCGCACTGGCGTTCACCAGTGCCGTGCTCGGCTTCGGATTGCTGCTGCGGCGGCCGCGCCCGATGCCGGGCCCGACGGCGCTGAGCACGCGGACGGCGATCCTGATGCCCGTCTACAACGAAGCCACGGCCCGCACCTTCGCGGGCATCGAGGCCATGCGCGAGGCCGTCGAGGCCACCGGGCTCGGAGACCATTTCGACTGGTTCATCCTGTCCGATTCGACCCAGCCCGATGCCTGGATCGCCGAAGAGCGGGCCTTCCTCGACCTGCGCGGTCGCCTCGGCCCCGATGCGCGGCTCTACTACCGGCACCGGCCGAAGAACCATCACCGCAAGGCCGGAAATATCGGCGACTTCGTCACGCGATGGGGTGGCCGCTACGAACACATGCTCGTGCTGGACGCCGACAGCCTGATGAGCGGTTCGGCAATGGTGGCGCTGGCCGCCGCCATGGAGGCGGATCCGGATGCCGGCATCATCCAGACGCTGCCGCTGATCATCAACCGCAACACCCTGTTCGCCCGGCTCCAGCAATTTGCGGCTCGGATCTACGGTCCGGTCATCGCCGCCGGCCTCGCCGCGTGGTCAGGGCGGGACGGCAATTACTGGGGCCACAACGCGATCATCCGGACCCGCGCGTTCGCCGAATCCTGCGGCCTTCCGGACCTGCTGGGAAAGCCCCCCTTCGGCGGGCACATCCTGTCCCACGATTTCGTCGAGGCGGCGCTGATCCGCCGAGCCGGCTGGGCGGTGTACATGCTCCATCGCCTTCCGGGCTCGTATGAGGAGAGCCCGCCCTCGCTGATCGACGTCGCAGTCCGCGATCGGCGGTGGGCGCAAGGCAATCTCCAGCACGCGCGGGTGATCGGTGCCGCGGGGCTGCACCCGGCCACCCGTCAGCACTTCGCGACCGGTATCGCCGGCTATCTCGCCTCGCCGCTCTGGTTGCTTCAGCTTGTGGTCGGCATCCTGCTGGTGCTGCAGACGGCCACGGAGCGGCCCGACTATTTCGGCGGCGCCGGCTTCTCCCCGGTCTTCCCGCGGTTCGACCCGGTCCGCGCGCTTCAATTGTTCGGCCTGACCATGGCGGTTCTGCTGGCACCCAAGCTGCTCGGCCTGATCCTCGCCCTTTTGGACGGCCCCGTGCGGCGCGCCTGCGGTGGCGCCGGCCGGCTCGTCCTGTCGAGCCTCGTCGAGATCCTGCTGTCCGCCCTCGTGGCGCCGGTGGCGATGGTGATCCAGTCGGGCTCCGTGATGGGCATCCTGCTGGGACGGGACACGGGGTGGAATCCGCAGCGGCGCGATGACGGCTCGATCCCGCTGCGCGACATCGTCGCCCGCCATCGCTGGCACATGCTGCTGGGTCTCGTGGCGGGCGTTGCCGCCTTCGCGATCGCCACCTCGCTGTTCCTCTGGATGAGCCCGACGATCCTGGGTCTGGTGCTGGCGATTCCGATCTCCTGGGCAAGCGGCCAGCTCGGACTGGGCTTGGCGCTCAAGCGTCGTCTTCTCCTCGCTACGCCCGAGGAGGCTTCGCCCCCAGAAATTGCGGTCCGCGCCGCGGCCCTCACGGCTCGCAATGCGGATCGCGGCTTCGATGATGCCGACTCGCTCGCCGCGATCCACGCCGATCCCGGTCTCGCGCTGGCCCATAGCCGGATGCTCCCCGTGGGGCAGCGGCGGCCTCGGGGGGCGATCGATGCGGACCAGACCCTCGCCGCCGCCAAGATCTGCGAAGCCGAGACGGTCGCTGAGGCGCAGGCGTGGCTGTCATTGAAAGAGCGGATGGCTCTGCTGCACGACCGAGCCCTTGTCGACCGCTTGGTTCGCCTCGAGGAAGGCAACCCGTGATCGCGTTTCGATGGCCTTCGCAGTTTCGGCGCGTCTTCGCTGGGCCGGCAAGAACGACGCGTCGTTTTCAGGTCCGTTCACGTCGGCCCGATAGGCTGGTCCCGGGCTCGAGCCACCGGCACGGGTGGGAAGTGATTAACCATTCGGATCCTAGACTCGCCCATTGTCCTTCGGATCCGGTCATGACCCTGCTGCTCGTGTTCCTGCTCCTGCCGCTCGCTGTCGCCATCGTTCTGGCGCGCGGCGAGCCGATCCGCACCATCAGCTGCCTCGGCGCGATGGGCGTGGGTTGCGTGATCGCCTGCACGAGCGTGATCGGTCTTTTCCGCCACCGGACCCGGACGACCTGAGGCGAACCGGCTATCCGTCTCTTTACAGGAACCCGACCTGACGGGGGCCACCGGCCAGGCTGCGACCCGCCCTGGCGACGAGCTGGGAAAAGGCCAAGGCGGCCGCCGTCGCCTGGGCCCGGGACGGGAAGCTGCGCCGCGACTCGAGGACCGGCTCGTCGGTCTCGTTGACGAGGACCCAGGACCAGAGCGACCGGCTGCGCTCGCGGATCTCGAATTGCACGGGCGCCTGCCTTTCCGGGACATGCGAAGCGACACACTCGCATCAGCGGGTGACATCCCGATGACGGGCACGAAAATCGTCAAGGTAGGCAAGCGGTCCGCGTCTGCCAGCGAAGACGTCTACTTACGTGGACTGTCAGGCGGAGGATTGATGAATTCGCGTTGTCCTAGCTATCCGTTGTTCAAGGATGCGCAGACCAGCCGGCTATAGCGTTGCTAAGAAAAGCTCGATGTCGGGGATTGTCCCCAGAATTCATGCCGGCTCCGGCGAGTGCCGACGCCGCAATCCGTAGCGCCGCATCTGAAGAGCGGAACGCGCAGGTGACCGGATTGACTGGATCTTGATCTTCCCGATTGTTGCGCACCGGGGCTCGGAGCTTACTGGCGGCAGCACCTGTCGGTGCTGCGAAGCGGGTCGACGTGATGGCGAACCACAGCAGACTCCCGGCCGAGCGGTCGCGCCGGATCCTCGGCGATCTGGCCGAGACCCTCGGATGTACGGTTGACGTATTTTTCGATGCGGCTCGGCACAACGAGGTCGCGATGACCGAAGAACTGCTCAATCTGTGGTTCTCGATCAAGGATTCGCGAGCCCGCCATCGCATCCTGGA
This sequence comes from Methylobacterium sp. P1-11, assembly GCF_008329595.1. NCBI lineage: Bacteria > Pseudomonadati > Pseudomonadota > Alphaproteobacteria > Hyphomicrobiales > Methylobacteriaceae > Methylobacterium > Methylobacterium sp. P1-11. The sequence continues at coordinate 6,210 of NZ_NPKS01000001.1, read as the reverse complement.
CTGCGCCCGGACCGTCAAGGTGGAGGCAGCGACGCGGGAGCAGACCTGACCAGCGCCATGTTTCCGACGGCTTGGCGTTTCACGCAGGCAGACCGTCCCTCGCTGCGTCCTGACCGGAGAATCCATGAAAGCCGTGAACGCGCTGATCGCCGAAGAACTCGGTGTCGGGCAGGCGCAGGTCGCCGCTGCCGTCGCGCTCCTCGACGGTGGCGCGACCGTGCCCTTCATCGCGCGCTATCGGAAGGAGAACACGGGCGGCCTCGACGACACGCAGCTGCGAAAGCTCGAGGAGCGGCTGTCCTATCTGCGTGACCTGAACGAGAGGCGCGCCGCGATCGTCGCGAGCATCACGGCCCAGGGCAAGATGTCCCCGCCCCTCGCGGCGGCCCTCGACGCTGCCGATACGAAGGCGCGCCTTGAAGACCTGTACCTGCCGTTCCGCCCGAAGCGGCGTTCGAAGGCGCAATCCGCCCGCGATGCAGGCCTCGAACCCTTGGCCCAGGCCCTGCTCAGCCGACCCGACCGGGCGCCCGAGGCCGTCGCGGCCATTTACGTTTCGGATGCGCGCGGCGTTCCGGATGCGGACGCCGCGCTGGACGGGGCCCGTGCCATCCTGATCGAGCGCTTCGCCGAGGACGCCGACCTCGTCGGGCGCCTGCGGGCGGATTACTGGCGGACCGGTCAGCTCGTCTCCCAGTTGCGCAAGGGCAAAGCCAATGAGGGGGCGAAGTTTTCCGATTACTTCGCCTGGAGCGAGCGGCTGGAACGGATGCCCTCGCACCGCATCCTGGCGATCTTCCGCGGCGAACGCGAAGAGGTGCTCGACGTCGGCTTCATCGCGGAGGGTGAGGATTCGCCCCCCGGCATCCCCGGGCCGTTTGAAACCGCGATCTGCCGCCGCTTCGACATCGCATCGCGCGGACGCCCCGGCGATTCCTGGCTTCTTGAAACCGTGCGCGCGGCGTGGCGGACCAAGATCCGAACCGGGATCAAGCAGGATCTGCGCGGCCGCTTGTTCGAACGGGCCGAGGACGAGGCCGTGACGGTCTTCGCCGGAAACCTGAAGGACCTGCTCCTGGCTGCCCCGGCGGGCGGGCGGACCACGATGGGCCTCGACCCGGGCTATCGGAACGGCGTGAAGGTCGCGGTGGTGGACCGCACCGGGCGAGTGCTCGCGGTGGAGACGACCTATCCGCATGAGCCTCAGCGCCGCTGGCGTGAGGCGGTCGCGGCGCTGGGGCGCCTGTGCCGCCTCCACGGCGTGGAGCTTCTGGCCATCGGCAACGGGACGGCTTCCCGCGAGACCGAACGCCTTGCGGCAGAGATCATCGCGGCGAACCCGGATCTTCCGATCGCGAAGGTCATGGTCTCCGAGGCCGGCGCCTCCGTCTACTCGGCCTCGGAGATCGCGGCCCGGGAGCTTCCCGATCTCGATGTGTCCCATCGCGGCGCCGCGTCGATCGCCCGGCGCCTCCAGGATCCCCTGGCTGAGCTGGTCAAGATCGACCCCAAGTCGATCGGCGTCGGCCAGTACCAGCACGATGTCAGCGAAGCGAAGCTGTCGCGCTCGCTCTCCGCGGTCGTGGAGGATGCCGTGAATGCCGTCGGGGTGGACGTCAACACGGCCTCCCCTGCCCTTCTGGCGCAGGTCTCCGGTCTCGGCGCCGCGATGGCGACCCGGATCGTTGCGCATCGCGACGCCCAGGGGCCGTTCCGGACGCGCTCGGCGCTCAAGGACGTTCCGGGTCTCGGGCCGAAGACCTTCGAGCTGGCTGCCGGGTTCCTGCGCATCCAGGGTGGCGACGACCCGCTGGACGGTTCGGGCGTTCACCCGGAAGCCTATCCGGTGGTCCGCCGCATCCTCCGGGAAACCAGGAGCGACATTCACGTCCTGCTGGGCAATACCGCCATCCTCGGCCGCCTCGCGCCCGAGACCTTCGTCGACGCGCGCTTCGGCGTGCCGACCGTCCGCGACATCATCGCCGAGCTCGAGAAGCCGGGACGTGATCCGCGGCCGGCCTTCAAGACGGCGCGGTTCGACGACGGCGTCGAGTCGATCGGTGATCTCAAGCCGGGTATGCTGCTGGAAGGCGTGGTCACCAACGTGGCCGCGTTCGGTGCCTTCGTGGATATCGGCGTCCATCAGGACGGGCTCGTCCACATCTCGGCCATGGCGCGGCGGCGGATCGCGTCGCCCGCGGAGGTCGTCCGACTCGGAGAAGTCGTCCGGGTTCTGGTGCTCAACGTCGATGTTCCACGCAAGCGCATCGCGCTGTCGCTGCGGCTCGACGACCCGATCGAACCGGCTCAGTCACCGCGACGTGCGGCCGAGCCGAAGGCAGAGGCGCCTCGAAATCGACCGAGCCCGAGCGCGGAAGCCGCGCCGAGCGGGGCGTTGGCAGAGGCCCTCCGTCGCGCTGCCGCGTCGCCGCGGCGCACCTGATGTCAAAGCGCGTTCCGAGTCGGCGATGCCGAAGGAGGTGTGCTGCTGCCGGCGGCCGGAACGCGGTCGATCATGGTTAGCGCTTCGTAAACCTCCGTCCGGTCACAGTGCTGGCTTCGTGCCGCTGAGCACGATCCCAACCACCTGATCCCGGTCCCGGAACCGCTGCGGCGGCCCGACTCTCGGAGGCTCTGATGCACACGCACGCTGCGGGGACCAACAACCCGAACCCGATGATCGGCCCGGCACGCCTGATCAGAGCTGCCTTCGAAGGCTCGGACATGGCCGCGCTGGCCGCCGAAATTCTCGCGCGCAGCGACGATGCCGTCGTCGACGCGGGCACGGCGATGGATATGGCGACGATCCTGCTGCTGAAGCATCGTTTCGACCAGGGGCTCGCGCTTCAGACCGAGGTTCTGCAGGGGCAGCGGCTCTTCTCGCTGCGCTCGAACCCGGATCAGGCGCGGGTCCGGGTCCTCATCCTCGTCACGGCCGGCGATCTCATGGCCAACACGCCGCTCGATTTCCTGCTGAACGACGACGATTTCGGCCTCAGCTATCTCTACTTCTGTCCCGGCGATGAGGTGCCGCGCGATCTTCCCGAGCACGATGTGATCATCACGGGTATCGCTCATTCAGCCGTCGCCGAACCGCTCCTGGAAGACCTCGCGGCGGCCGCCGACCGGTGGACATGTCCGGTCGTCAATCACCCGCGCCACGTCCTCAAGACCTCACGGCACGGGATCGTGGATGCGCTCCGCGGCGCTGAGGGAGTCCTGGCACCGGATGTCGTCCGGGTGAGCCGGTCTGCTCTGAGCGCGGCGGCGTCCCGCCTTCCCGAGGGCCTGACTTATCCGGTCCTCGTACGGCCGCTCGACACGCATGCCGGAAACGACCTTCAGAAGGTCGATCGAACAGAGGATTTGAAACGTTACCTCGACCACGCGACCGGCGAGGCGTTCTACGTCACGCAGTTCTGCGACTACCGCGGTGCCGACGGCCTCTTCCGAAAACTCCGCGTCGTCCTGATCGACGGCGTTCCGTTCCTGTGTCACTTGGCCATTCGTGACCACTGGATGATCCATTACCTCAACGCCGGCATGCTCGAGGACGCGGAGAAGCGGCAGGCCGAGGCCGCGGCAATGGACACATTCGACGCCGAGTTCGCGCAGCGCCATCGCGCCGCCTTCGCCGAAATCCATCGGCGGATCGGGCTCGATTATCTGGTCATCGACTGCGCGGAAAGTGCGGACGGGCGACTGCTGATCTTCGAGGCGGATACCGGGATGGTCGTCCACGACATGGATCCCGTGGATCTGTTTCCCTACAAGGTGCCGCAGATGCGCCGGGTGTTCTCCGCCTTCCAGGAGGCCGTGCGCCTTCGGGCTCAAGGGCGTTCCGCCTAGGGCGGGCCCCGGGAGCCCACGCTCCGTGAGACCGGTGCGCTGCCCGGCGCCGTCACCAGGGGATACGGCCGAAGCGATCGATCAGCCGCTGATACTCGGCATCGCTTTCGGCCTTGGACGTACCGCCCTGGCCGACATCCGAGGTCCCGGAGCCCGGATGCACCAGGCGGCACACCAGCGGCAGGACGAAGCCGTGGCGCATCAGGCGTATGTTGGGTCCGCCATTGCGCAGAACGTTGGCGAGCCAGGGGCGGACCTGGATCGCGTCCTGTAGGGTGCCGGGCGCCGTCGCCTCGACGAGGTGGACCCGGCGCAGGCCGGTCTCGGCGAGGCGGCCGAGCCACTCGTTGTCGTAGTGCCACTTCGAGGCCGGGCTGATCGCGCCGACCTGCGCGAAGGTGGTCCGCCGCATCAGCCAGCCCGACGGCGTCGCGAAGTCGTTGATCCGGACCACCTCGCCGGCCTCGTCCACCTCGAGCTGTGTCGAGGAAACGAAATCGAAGCTCTCGAGGGTCCGGAGCGCGAAGCCGAGATATGGCGGCAGCCAGTGATCGTCGTCCTCGAGGAAGCCGACGTAGTCCCAGCTGGCATCGACGGCGCGGATCGCGGCGTTCAGCGCGGGGATCTGCCCCTTGCGCTCACCGCGCGCGAAGGTGATCTGCGGATGGTCCGCGAGGTGCGCCGGGATCTCGGTCTCGGGGTCGGTCCCGACGAAGAAGTGGATGGTCACCGGTCTGTCGAGTTCCTGGGCGTTGGCGCTCTCCACCGCATGGTCCAGGAAGTACTGACCGGCTTTCCCGGCCAGGGTCGAGGGCTTCAGCCGAGATGGCGTGATGATCGCAATTCTCATTCCCACGCCTCATCGTGTCGAGCGCGGAACGCCCGCGCACGGGGCACAGTCAGGTGACGGCCGATCGGTCCGCCGGTAATCGCTCAGAGCTTGTAGGACTGCTCGCCGATATGGCCGAGCTCCTTGCTCAGATACGGATCGCACCAGATCCGGAAACCCGCGGCACGGACGCGATCGCTGAACTCGAAATCCTCGCCGATGTTAACGCCGGCCTCCTCGTCGACACGAAACCGGAAATAGGGCCGCTTCAGGCTTTCGAAGACCGTGGACTTGATCAACAGGAAGCCTGTTGGGATCCGTGCCATCTCCAACAAGCCCTTCGGTGCGTCGGCCGGCTGTTCCGGCAGGATCTCGCCGAGGAAGTGGAACGGGGCCGTGCGCCGCGAATAGGTCGCGCCGATGATGTCGACCTGCCGCACGAGGAGCTTGAGCAAGGCATCCTTTGGGAAGGTCATGTCGCTGTCGATGAACAGGACATACTCCGCGCCGTGTTTCTGCGCGAATTCAAGGCCCAGATTGCGGGCGTCGGCAACGATCGACGATTTTCCGACCACGATCGACATCGGCATCTCGCCGAGCGAATGCATCATCGATCCGAGACTGACTGCGAAATCCGCATGGACCATGGTCCCGCACGGGATCGCGATCGCCACATGGGGAAATTTCGCCGGCGCGGAGGGGTTCGGGCCGCCAACATCACCAGAGGCTTGAGCGATCACAGCTGAGCTCCGTACAAGGTGCGCCCCATCCCCTCTTCCACACACCGCATCGGATCGTCTCCGCTCGGACAAGTGCGACAGAGTTGGCTTGCGCCTCGTCTTATCGAGGTGGATGGTTAATAAATTTTGAACTCGGGTCGAAATCTATCAATACTTGACGGATTTTGGAGTTAATTTATTAACGATCGCCTCAACAGGGCGACGCGTCGACAATTGATTTAACCGCTGTGAAACGTTTGAGGCGCGATTACTGGCGTGCCCGAGAAACGGGTGCATCAAATCAGAAAGATACGACCCATGTCCTCGATCACCCTGTCGGCCGCCACGCGTCAGAACCTGCTCTCGCTGCAGGACACCGCCCAGCTGATGGCGACCACGCAGAACCGGCTCGCGACCGGCAAGACGGTCAACTCCGCCCTCGACAACCCGACCAACTTCTTCACCTCGCAGGCGCTCGACGGCCGCTCCTCGAGCCTGAACAGCCTGCTCGACGGCATCTCCAACGGCGTCCAGTCGATCCAGGCCGCCAACCAGGGCATCACCTCGATCCAGAAGCTGGTCGACCAGGCCAAGTCGATCGCCAGCCAGGCCCTCTCGACCCAGCTCTCCACGACCGGAACCGCCGCCGGCGCCTATAGCGCCAGCACCGCCTCCCAGTCGGTGCTCCTGACCATCAACGGCACCTCCGTCTCGGCCACCATCGCCGCCTCCTCCAGCATCAGCGCCACCGTCGCCGCCCTGAACTCGGCGGTCAGCTCGGCCTCGACCTCCTCCAGCGGCTCGTTCGGCGCC